>DATKAX010000175.1:0-2868 GCA_035514595.1 Burkholderiales bacterium | reverse complement strand
AGAACACCCCGCGCTCCCAGCCGAACTCCAGGCTCATGGGCTGCAGGAACAGGCCGAAGGCGGCGCGCACGCCGGTGCCGATGCAAAGCACCAGTGCGGCGCAGGCGAGCACCACGGCGGGACGGGTCACGGCAGCTTCTTCACCTGCGGCAGGTTACAGGCGAGGATGCTTTTTCGCAGCGCCTCGATCGCCTCGGGGCGCGGGAAGCTGCGCCGCCAGGCGAGCGCGACGCGCCGCGTCGGCGTCGGGCGCGCGAAAGGCAGCACCCGGATGAGATCGGTGCTCTGGCTGTTGGAGACCGAGGTGGCCGGAAGCACCGTGACGCCCACGCCGCTCGCCACCATCTGGCGGATGGTCTCGAGCGAGCCGCCCTCCACGGTGCGCGCGATGGCGCTCCTCTCGCGAGCGCGCACGGTATGGCAGATGTCGAGCACCTGGTCGCGGAAGCAGTGGCCCTCGCCGAGCAGCAGCAGGCTTTCCCGGGTGAGCTCCTCCGAGCTCACGCGCTTGCGGCCCTCCCAGGGATGGCCCCTGGGCACCGCGATCAGGAACGGCTCGTCGTAGACCGCGCGCGTCTCGATGCCGGGCTCGGCGAAGGGCAGCGCCACCAGGATCACGTCGACCTCGCCGCTCTTGAGCATGTCGGCGAGCACGTGGGTGAAATTCTCCTGGATGTGGAGCTGCATCGCCGGCGCGGCGCGCCGCAGGTGCGGAATCAGCTTGGGCAGCAGGTAGGGCCCGATGGTGTAGATCGCCCCGAGGCGCAAGGGACCTGCGAGCGGGTCGCGCCCGGCGGCGGCGATCTCCTTGACGCGCGCCGCCTCCTCGAGCACGCGCTGCGCCTGCTCGACGATGCGCTGGCCCGAAGGCGTGACGCTCACTTCCCCCGGCCCGCGCTCGAACAGCTGCAGCCCGAGCTCCTCCTCGAGCTTCTTCACCGCCACCGAGAGCGTCGGCTGCGACACGAAGCAGCTCTGCGCCGCCCTGCCGAAGTGGCGCTCGCGCGCCACCGCGACGATGTAGCGCAGCTCAGTAAGCGTCACGTGAAGGTCACTTCCTCCGGGCGAGGAAATAAAGCGGGATGCCGGCGAGCATCACCACGATCCCGGTCACCACCAGGGCGCCGAACTCGACCGCGAAGCGCGCGTAGTTGACGGCCGAGTAGATCATGTAGGCGCAGGCGAGGACGAAGGCGATCGGCACCACCGGGTACAGCGGCACGCGGAACGCCGGCTTGCCTTCTTCCCTCCTTCGAAAAACGAACAGCGTGAGCGCCGTCAGAAGAAAGAAAGTCCAGAACACCGGCGAGGTGTAGGCGACCATGGCCTGGAAGCCGTCCGGCGTCGCCGAGCTGGCGCCGACCAGCACCAGCGTGATGGCGCCCTGCAGCAGGATGGCGTTGGCCGGCGTGCTGCCCGATTCGCGCCAGATGCCGAGCGCGCGGAACATGCCGAAGTCGCGGCCGAACGCGTAGGTAGTGCGCGCGCCGGTGAAGATGGCCGCGTTCATGGTGGTGAGGCACGCCACGCACACGATGAGCGCGACGAGCAGCGCGCCCCTGTCGCCGACCACGATGCGCACGACGTCCACCGCCACCGCCTTCGACTCGCGCATGCCCTGCAGCCCGAGCGCCGCCAGGTAGCCGATGTTCACCAGCAGGTAGAACGCGGTCACCACGAGGATGCCGTAGACCAGCACGCGGATCATGTTGCGGCGCGCCTCGCGCACCTCGCCGCCCAGGTACGCCGCCTCGTTCCAGCCGCCGTAGGTGAGCAGCACGAAGATCATCGCCAGGCCGAACGGCGCGGCGCTCGGGGCCGCCGCGGCGGCCGGCTTTTCCGGCGCCCCGGCGAGCAGGCCGGCGATACCGATGAACAGCAGCGCCGCGAACAGCAGGTACTGCATCGCGATCTGCAGGCGCTTGGACTCCAGCGTGCCGACATAGTTGAGCAGCGTCAGGGCGAGCACCGCGATCGCGGCGTAGATCGCCGAGCTCTTCCCGCCCAGGCGGAAGATCTCGGAGGCGTAATCGCCGAACACGAAAGCGACCAGGGCGATGGCGCCGGTCTGGATCACGGTCATGCGGGCCCACGCGAACACGAAGGCGGCGCCCGATCCCCAGCCGCGGGAGAGAAAGGTGTACTCGCCGCCGGTCGCCGGATGGCGCGAGGCGAGCTCGGCGTACACCAGCGCGCCGCAGAGCGAGATCGCCCCGCCGAGCACCCAGGCGAGCAGGAACTGCGTCGCGCCCGAGGTCGCGCCCGCGATGTCGGAAGGCGTCCGGAAGATGCCGGCGCCGATCACCATGCCGCACATCAGGATCACGCCGTCCGAGACGGACAGCAGCGGCTTGGGCGCGGCGCTCACCGCACCCGGCTGGCGTTCCATGGATAGGTCCTTTGCTGGTTGCCGTCGGAAACCGTCAGCTCGCCGGCGATGCGGTCGCCGTCGACGTGGCCGCTGAAAAGGTGGTGCCAGGGGCTGCCGCGCACCACCCCGGTCACCACCAGCTTGATCTCCTCGCCGCGCAGCCGGCTCGCGCGCACCAGCAGCTCGCGCCCCTCGGTGCCCGCCTCGACCTCCAGCACCTGGTAGCGCTGCGCGATGCCGAAGCGCCACAGCCCGCCGTGCGCCGGGATCTCGCTTATCCACGTCCCCGCCGCGTCCGCCGGCACCACCCACAGCTCCACGCGCGACTTCCCGCCGATCCCCACCGTCTTCTCCGGCGCCCGCATCTCCAGCGTCTCGTCCGCCGGCCAGTCGCCGATGCCGCCATCGTGCGACACGATGCGCGTTCCCGGCTTGAGCTTCAGCAGCCGCGGCAAGAGCTTCTCGTTGAACTCGGGCAGCAGGTACATCGTCACCAC
>DATKAX010000174.1:0-2136 GCA_035514595.1 Burkholderiales bacterium | reverse complement strand
GTCACGGCGCTGCGGTAGTCGGCATTTGGCATGGCCTCCTGGAGCGAGACGTTCACGCCGCCTCCTCGCCCGGCAGCGCCCGCTCGGCGCCCGGCTCGATCGCCGGCCGGGGCTTCGCGCGCATGGCCTTCAGCACGGCATCGCGCGGCCCGAAGGCCTGCACCATGCCGCTCGCCAGGATCATCACCGCATCGGCCGCGCGCAGCACGTTCACGCGGTGGCTCATCACGAACACGGTGCGCTTCTCCTGCTTCAACGCGCCGAGCGCGGCGAGCAGGGCGGCGTCGCCTTCGTCGTCCAGGTTGGAGTTGGGCTCGTCGAGCACGATCAGGCAGGGATCGCCGTAGATCGCCCGGGCAAGGGCGATTCGCTGGCGCTGCCCGGCCGACAGCGCCGTGCCGCCCTCGCCGATGGGGGTGTCGTACCCCCGCGGCAGTCGAAGCACCATGTCGTGCACGCCGGCCTTGCGCGCAGCCCGCACCACCTGCTCGGACTCCAGCGCCCCGAAGCGGGCGATGTTTTCGGCAATCGTACCCTCGAACAGCTCCACGTCCTGCGGCAGGTAGCCGATCCAGGGGCCGAGCTCCTCCTTGTTCCATTTATGGACATCCGCGCCGTCGAGCCGGACCGCGCCGTTCATCGGGCTCCAGACGCCCACCAGCGCGCGGGCGAGCGTCGACTTGCCCGCCGCGCTCGGTCCGACCACCGCGACCACCATCCCCGGGGGCACTTGGAAGCTGACGCCTTTCAGGATCGGCTCGCGGGTTCCGGGGGCGCCGACGATCAAATTCTCCGCGGCGACCGCGCCCTCGGGGCGCGGCAGCGAGACCGTCTCGCCGCGCGCCGGATGGCTCTCGAGGAGCTTGTTGAGCCGCGCGTACGCGCCGCGCGCGGTGACGAGGCTCCGCCAGGTGGCGATGGCAAGATCGACAGGCGACAGGGCACGCGCCAGCAGGATCGATGCGGCGATCATGCCGCCCGGACTGAGCTGGTTATCTATCACCAGCAGGGCGCCGACGCCGAGGATCGCCGATTGCAGCGTCAGGCGGAAGAACCGGGTCGCGGCGCCCACCCATGCTGCGCGGTCGCTCGCCCGCGCCTGCATGGCGAGGAAGCGGCTCTGCCGGCCGAACCAGCGCCGGCGCAGGTTCGGCAGCATGCCGAGCGCCTCGACCACTTCGGCGTTCCTGAGGTTGCCCGCCGCGTAGTTGTTCGCCGACTGCGCAAGCTTCGCCGCTTCGTCGAGCATCGGCCCGGTGGCCCGCTCGTTCACGTAGGCGAGCGCGAAGAGCAGCAGCGCCGAAGCGAGCGCGAACACCCCGAGCCAGGGATGGAGCAGGAAAATGACCGCGATGAAGATCGGCGTCCAGGGCGCGTCGAAGAACGCGAACAGCCCTTTTCCGGTCAGAAACTGGCGCACCTGGGTGAGGTCCGCGAGCGCCTGCCCGGGATTGCCGCCTCGGGCCTGCAGGTAGCGCTCGAAGGAGGCGTCGAATAGTCGCGGGCCGAGCTGCAGGTCGAGCGCCGCCCCGGCGCGGATCAGCACGCGCGAGCGCACCAGCTCCAAGATCGCTTCGAGAAGAAACAGGCCGACCATGATGAGGGTCAGCATGTACAAAGTGACCTCGTTGCGGCTCGACAGCACCCGGTCGTAGATCTGCAGCATGTAGATTGCCGGCACCAGCAGCAGCACGTTGATCGCGAAGCTGAACGCGCCGACGGGGTAGAACACCCCCCGAAAGCTCCGGATCACCTCCCCTAATTCGCTGCGCTGCCCGTTCTTGTCCATGTTCCCAAGTACTCTAACCCATTAAAGAAAAAGGCCGGCGAGTGTTCCTCGCCGGCCCTGGTACTTTTTCACGTCGCCGGGTGCGCCGTAGCGCTTCCCGGTCCCATCACATGAAGTTGGTGAATCCGTACACCTGCTCTTCGGTGAGCCCGGTTACGCCGCACAGCATCACCCCCCAGTCGCCGTTCTGGAGCCCCACCAAGGTGTCGTCGAACATGCCGTCGCCGTCCTGATCCACCCCGGTCACATGGAAGAACATCTTGAACTGGTCCACGCTGAACTGGTCTTTCGTCCCCAGGCCGGCGAACTCGAGGGTGTCTCCCTCTTCCCAGTTGAAGTCGGTGATG
>DATKAX010000173.1:0-10237 GCA_035514595.1 Burkholderiales bacterium | reverse complement strand
TTCCTTGATGAAGCCCTTGGCGAGGTCGGGCTTCCAGCGCCGCACCAGCTCCTTGAGCGCCGACACATCCAGGTTGCGGTAGTGGAAGTGGGCTTCGAGCCGCGGCATCCAGCGCGCCAGGAAGCGCCGGTCCTGGCAGATCGAGTTGCCGCACATCGGCGAGGTGCCCGCCGGCACATGCGCGCCGAGGAACTCGAGCGCCAGGCGCTCGGCCCGGGCCTCCGCGAGCGCGGAGGCGCGTACGCGCTCGGTGAGGCCGGTCTTGCCGTGCATGCTCCGGTTCCAGGAATCCATCGCTTCGAGCACCGAGTCCGGCTGGTGGATCACCAGTACCGGGCCCTCGGCGAGCAGCTCGAGCTGCGAGTCGGTGACCACCATCGCGATCTCGATGATGCGGTCCGAATCCGGCTGCAGGCCGGTCATTTCCATGTCGATCCAGATCAGGCTGTTAGGATCGGCGGGCATGCTTTATTCTCTCATGGCGTGGAAAATGCATTGACCTGGCTGTTCCTCGCTGCGCTCGGCGCAGCAAGCGCGACGCGGCTGTGGCTCGCGCAGCGCCAGATCCGCTACGTGCAGGCGCATCGCGACGCGGTGCCGCGCATGTTCGCCGAAGCGATCCCGCTCGCGGCCCACCAGAAAGCGGCCGACTACACCGTCGCCAAGGCGCGGCTTGCCATGCTCGACATCCTGGTCGGCGCGGCGGCGCTGCTCGCGCTCACGCTCGGCGGCGGGATCGACTGGCTCGCGCTCCAGTGGGCGCGCCTCGCCGAGCCGCAGGGCCTGTGGCACGGCACGGCGCTGATCGCGAGCGCGGTGGCGCTGCTCTCGGCGGTCGAGCTGCCGCTCGCGCTCTACCGCACTTTCGTGATCGAGGCGCGGTTCGGCTTCAACCGCATCACGCCGCGCCTGTTCCTCGCCGACCTCGCCAAGCAGGCGGTGCTCGCCGCCGCGCTCGGCATCCCGCTCGTCGTGCTCGTGCTGTGGCTGATGCAGGCGATGGGCGAGGCGTGGTGGCTGTACGTCTGGATCGCCTGGATGGGCTTCAACCTGCTCGTGCTGCTCATCTTCCCGACCTTCATCGCCCCGCTGTTCAACCGCTTCACGCCGCTCGCGGACCCGAGCCTCGCCAAGCGCATCGAGGCGCTGCTCGAGCGCTGCGGCTTCCGCTCGAGCGGCTTGTACGTGATGGACGGGTCGAAACGCTCGAGCCACGGCAACGCCTACTTCACCGGCTTCGGCGCCGCCAAGCGCATCGTGCTGTTCGACACGCTGCTCGCCCGCCTCGCCCCGCCCGAGGTCGAGGCGGTGCTCGCGCACGAGCTCGGCCACTACAAGCGCCATCACGTGTGGAAGCGGGTCGCGCTGCTGTTTGCCGTGTCGCTCGGACTGCTGTGGGGGCTCGGCCAGCTGATCGACGAGCGCTGGTTCTACGAGGGCCTGGGCGTGTCTACCCCGAGCACCGCGGCGGCGCTGCTGCTGTTCATGCTGGTGGTCCCGGTGTTCACGTTCTTCCTGCAGCCGCTCTCGAGCCTGTATTCGCGGCGCCACGAGTTCGAGGCCGACGCCTATGCGGCGGCGCATGCCAGCGCCGCGGAGCTCGGGCGGGCGCTGGTGAAGCTCTACCAGGACAACGCCGCCACGCTGACGCCGGACCCGGTGCATTCCGCGTTCTACGACTCGCACCCGCCGGCGGCCATCCGCATCGCGCGGCTGAAGGAGGCGACATGACCGATCTCGCGGCCCGTAAATGCAAGCCCTGCGAAGGGGGCGTCGCGCCCTACACCGAAGCGCAGGCGAAGGAGATGCTGCGCGAGCTGAAGGGCTGGGTCCTCGAGCAGGGCAGGCTGGTGAAAGTCTTCGCCTTCTCGAACTACTACCAGACCATGGCGTTCGTGAACGCGCTCGCCTGGATCTCGCACCGCGAGGACCACCACCCCGACCTCGCCGTGGGCTACAACAAATGCCGCGTCGAGTACTCGACGCACGCCATCGGCGGCCTGTCGGAGAACGACTTCATCTGCGCGGCGAAGTGCGACGCGCTGTTCTCGCTTTGAGGCGCAACCGGGTCTTCAGCTCCTTCAACCTGACGGCCGTCTACCACGCGAAGAACGTCCTCGAGGCCGAGGGCATCCGCGCCGACGTCAGGAACGAGCTGCTCTCGTCCGCCGCGGGCGAGCTGCCGCCCACCGAGTGCCTGGCCGAGCTCTGGGTGCGCCAGTCCGACGCGCAGCGCGCCGAGGCGGTGCTGAAGGACGCCATGGCCGCCAAGAGCGGCCCGCCGTGGCGCTGCACCGCCTGCGGCGAGACCTCGGAGCCGCAGTTCACCCAGTGCTGGCGCTGCGGCGCCTACCGGGAGCGCTGAGTCAGCCCGCGAGGCGCGCGGCCGAGAGCAGGGCGAGCACGAAGATCCAGAGCACGAGCGCGCGCCACAGCAGGCCCACCGCGCTGTCGAGCAGCGGGCCGTCGGCGGGCTCGCCGACGCCGATCTCGGCGCGCGGCTGCGTGCCGTCGACCTCCTGCACCGGCATGCCCAGGCGCACGCCCATGGCGCCCGCGCCGGCGGCGAGCACGATGCCCGCGTCCGGGTCGAGCCAGGTGCGCGCCTGCGTGCGCCAGCAGTAGACCGCGTCCTCGAAGTCGCCGACCACCGCGAACGACGCCGCCGTCAGGCGCACCGCCGGCCACTCCAGGAGGTGGAACGCGCGGCCCGCGAACCGGCCGAAGGCGCCCATTTCCCTCCAGCGCCCGGCGAAGTAGGCGGACAGGCGGTACAGGACTGCGCCGCTCGGGCCGGGGAGCAGCAGGTACCACAGCAGCACGCCGAAGACGTGGCGGTGCGCGGCGAGGAGCGCCTCCTCGATCGAAAGGCGGATCACCTCCTCGCGCGTGCGTACCACGCCCGAGGCGCCGCGCCACGCCTCGAGCAGCGTGCGGGCGCGGTCGATGTCGCCCGACTTGACGGCAAGCTGGATGTCGGTGAAGTAGTGGCTGAACTGCCGGAAGCCGAGCGTCAGGTACAGCACCGCGATGTTGAAGGCGAGCGCGAGAAGCGGCGCCGCCAGCCACAGCAGCCAGTGCAGCAGGATCGCGGCCGCGACCGCGGGCAGCACCCCCACCAGCCAGGCGACCACGCCGTGGCGCCGCTGGCCGCCGTTGAACGAGCGCTCCAGATAGCCGGCCCAGGCCGAAAGCGCGGCGTGCATTCGCTCGCCAAGCGGGTGCCACTGCTCGATCACCAGCGCGGCGACGATCGCGATGACGCTCATGCGGTCATTCTATACAAGCGAGCCGTCGGTAAAGATTGAGCAGCATGCCGGCGGTCGCGCCCCAGATGACGCGCTCGCGATACTGCATGACGTAATAGCCCACGGTCCGACCCTGCAATTCGCGCGTGCGGCGCTCGTGGTTCGCCGGGTCGAGGAAGAAGGCGAGCGGCACCTCGAACACCTCCTCGACTTCGCGGCGGTCCGGCGTGAGCTCGAGCGGCGGCTCGAGCAGGCCCACCACCGGCGTGACGCGAAAGCCGGTGCGCGTCAGGTATTCGGGAAGCCGCGCCAGGATCTCGACGCGCCCCCCCGGCACGCCGATCTCCTCCTCGGCCTCGCGCAGCGCGGTGAACTCCGGCGACGCATCGCCCGGCTCGGCGCGTCCGCCGGGGAAGCTCACCTGGCCGGAGTGGTTGCGCAGGTGCGCGGTGCGCTGCGTGAAGAGCAGCGTCAGCTCGCCCGGATGGGCGATGATCGGCACCAGCACCGAGGCCGGGGTGACCGCGGCCGCCTCCCGGCCCGCGCCGTCGTCGCCGTAGACCGCGAACGCAGGCCGGCCTGCCTGCGTCAGGCGCCGGCGCAGCTCGTCTAGGTCGAGCTCGACGGTCGTGTCGTGAACCAGCCTGGTGCGCACGTGGAATACCGGCCCGCCCTAGAATGTTAGCTTCCGCACCGATCCAAGGAGGAAGCCATGAAGCGCACCGCCCTGTTCGCCGCCCTTGCCCTCGCCGCGTCGGCGGCATTCGCCAACAGCTGTCCCCGGGAGATGAAAGCCATCGATGCGGCCTTGCCCAAGGCGAAGCTCTCGGCGAGCCAGATGAGCGAGGTGAAAAAGCTGCGCGCCGAAGGCGAGCAGCACCACAAGGCCGGCAAGCACGCCGAGTCCATGGCCGCCCTGGGCAAGGCCAAGGGCATCCTCGGCATCCGGTAGTTCCCGGCTCAGGGGACGAGGACGATCGACCCGGTCGTCTTGCGCCCTTCGAGATCGCGGTGCGCCTGCTGCGCATCCGCGAGCTTGTAGCGCGCCGTGGTCTCGATCTTCACCTTCCCGGAGGTGACCGCCTCGAACAGCGCGTTCGAGCGCTCCTCCAGGTCGGCGCGGCTCGCGATGTGCGTGGCGAGGGTCGGCCGCGTCACATAGAGCGATCCCTTCGCGGCGAGAATCCCCAGGTTCACCGGCGCCACCGCGCCCGAGGCGTTGCCGAAGGATGCCATCAGGCCGCGCGGGCGCAGGCAGTCGAGCGAGCCTTCCCAGGTGCTCTTGCCGACCGAGTCGTACACCACCGGCACGCCCTTGCCGTCGGTCAGCGCCTTGACGCGCTCGACGAAGTTCTCCTTGCTGTAGTTGATGACGTGCGCCGCGCCGTGCGCCTTGGCGAGCGCACATTTCTCCTCGGAGCCCGCGGTGGCGATCACGGTGACCCCGAGCGCTTTCAGCCATTGGCAGGCGATCGTGCCGACGCCGCCCGCGGCGGCGTGCCAAAGCACCGTCTCGCCGCGCTTCACCGGGTAGGTGGTGAAGATCAGGTAGTGCACCGTCAGCCCCTTGAGGAGCATCGAGGCCGCCTGCTCGTCGCTGATTCTCTGCGGCAGCTTCACCAGCCGCTCGGCCGGGACCAGCCGTGTCTCGCAATAGGCGCCGACCAGCCCGGTGTAGGTGACGCGATCGCCGACCTTGAGCCCCTGGACGCCGGCGCCGAGCGCTTCGACGACCCCCGCGCCCTCGTTGCCGGCGACCTGCGGCAGCTGCATCGGATACAGGCCCGAGCGCTGGTAGACGTCGACGAAGTTGACGCCGATCGCCGTGTGGCGCACGCGCACCTGCCCCGGGCCCGGCTCTGCGACCGCCACCTCGTCGAGCTGGAGCACTTCCGGGCCGCCTTGCTTGTGGTAACGCACTGCCTTGGGCATCGGCTTTCTCCTCGAAAAGAGCGAATCCTACCGCCTCAGGCGTCCTTCGGCTCGTCCGGTTTCGGAATTCCGGAGGCCTGGCGCATCGCCTGCAGCGCGGCTTTCTGCAGCTCGAGCCCCTGGATCGAGAACTTGACCATGTTGAGGTTCATGTTGAGCCAGGCCTCGATCGAGCGCATGTCGGCGATGCGCTTCTCGACCTCCTGCGGGTCGAAGGTCGGCATCGCCATGCCGGGCAGCGGCACGCCGAGCGGGCCCCACAGGCGGCGAAACATCTCGAACGGGTCCTGCGGCGGGGGTTCAGCCATAAGCCTGCTCCTCCGAAGGCTCGAAAAACGCCCGCACTTCCGCGTCGCGGCTCATCGTGTCGTGGTAGCCCAGGTCGATGAGCGCGCGGCAGAACGGCGCCTCGAACAGCAGATAGCTCGCGAGGTTCGAGCCCGAGCGGTTGAGCGCGCCGGTCGGGCGCAGGATGAAGCGCACCGTGGCCGGCAACTCGTGGATGAAGCGCGCCGCGATGCGCTCGATGGGCTGCGACGGGGCGATGTACAGCACCTTGACCGGCCGCAGCTTCAGCCCGGACTCGCCGAGCCGCTCCGGCGGAACCAGCCTGACGGTGCGGTTGATGCGCTCGAGCCGCTCGATGTCGACCATCAGGCTGTCGAGGAAGATGCTGTTGAGCGCGTGGCCGGCGATCTGGGCGAGCGAAGGGTAGATGCTGGAGCGCGCGCGCGCCTCTCCGGGCGTGCTCTGGCGCCCGGTGCCGACGATCAGCACCCGGTCGGCGCCGAGGTGCAGCGCCGGGCTCACCGGGGCGATCTGGCGCATCGAGCCGTCGCCGAAGTACTCGCGGTGCACCTTGACTGCGGGAAACAGGAACGGCAGCGAGGCCGACGCGAGCAGGTACTCGAGCTTCAGGGTGACGGCGGCGCCGATGCGCTGCTTGCGCTCCCAGCCGTCGAGCCCGCTGCCGCCCTGGAAGAACGACACGCTCTGCCCGGTGGTATAGCCCGAGGCCGTCACGCACACCGCGTAAAGCGCGCCGGAATCGATATGGGCCTGGATCCTCGGAAAGTCCAGGTTCCGTTGCAGCATCTGCGCGAGCGGCGAGTTGTCGAGCAGCGATATCGGGTTATGCCGGGAAATCAGCATCATGGCGGCGAGCCAGCGCGCACCGGTCTTCATGATGTGCCAGGTGTCGGTGCGATAGATATGCTCGCAGCGCATGTTTTCCCAGACCTGGAGCAGATTGCCGACCCCGCGCGTGAAGTCGTCGGCGAACACCGCCAGGGTTGCCGCGTTGATGGCGCCGGCCGAGGTGCCGCACACGATCGGGAACGGGTTCGCGACCGGCTCGCCCAGAATGTCGCGCACCGCCTTCACCACCCCCACCTGGTAGGCGGCACGCGCCCCGCCGCCGGTCAGCACCAGGCCGGGCCGCGGCTTGATGCGGTTCGCCGCGAAGGGTGCCACGGTGCGGGTTGCCGTCTCCATCTCGCGTCTCAGAACAGGCTCTGTTCCTGGCCGCGGGGGGCGTTGGCGTCAGCCACCGCGAGCGCGGTCATGTTGACCAGCCTTCGCACCGACGCCGAGGGCGTGAGGATGTGCACCGGCCGCGCCGCGCCGAGAAGCATCGGCCCGATGGTCACGCCGCCCCCGGCTGCGGTCTTGAGCAGGTTGAAGGAGATGTTGGCCGCATCCAGGGTCGGCATCACCAGCAGGTTCGCCTCCCCGCGCAGCCTCGAGCGAGGGAACACCTTGAGCCGGATCTCCTCGGAGAGCGCCGCATCGCCGTGCATCTCGCCTTCGATCTCGAGCTCCGGCGCGCGGCTCGAGATGAGCTCGAGCGCCTGGCGCATCTTGCGCGAGGAAGGGAGATCGACCGAGCCGAAGTTCGACGCCGAAAGCAGCGCCACTTTGGGCGTAATGCCGAAGCGGCGCACCTCCTCGGCGGCGAGCAGCGTCATTTCCGCGATGTGCCCGGCATCGGGGTCCGGGGTGACATAGGTGTCGCAGATGAAAACCGTGCGCGCGGGCAGGATCAGCGCATTCATCGCGGCGTAGTGGCTCACGCCGGGCCGCATGCCGATCACCTGGTCGATGTAGCGCAGGTGCAGCGCATGGGTGCCGAACGTGCCGCACAGCATCCCGTCGGCCTCTCCCTTGTACATCAGCATGGCGCCGATCAGCGTATGGCGCCGGCGCATCTCGACGCGCGCGTAATCGGGCGACACGCCCTTGCGCTCCGTGAGCTGGTGGTACGTGGTCCAGTAGTCGCGGTAGCGCGGATCGAACTCGGGATTGACCAGGTCGATGCCGGCGCCCGGCCGGACGCGCAGCCCGAGACGCTCCAGCCGCTGCTCCACCACCTGGGGCCGCCCGATGAGGATCGGCCTGGCGAGCCCCTCGTCGACCGCGATCTGCGCGGCGCGCAGCACGCGCTCGTCCTCGCCCTCGGCATATACGATGCGCCGCGGCGCCGCCTTCGCCGCCGAGAACAGCGGCTTCATGAGCAGGCCCGAGTGATAGACGAACCGGGTGAGGGACTCGCGGTAGGCGTCCAGATCCGCGATCGGCCGGCTGGCGACGCCGGAGGCCATCGCCGCCTCGGCCACCGCCGGCGCGACGCGGGCGATGAGCCGCGGATCGAACGGCCGGGGAATGATGTAGTCCGGGCCGAAGCTGATCGACTCGATGCCGTAGGCGAGCGCCACCTGCTCGGAGGTCTCGGCCTGGGCGAGGCCGGCAATCGCCTGCACCGCCGCGAGCTCCATCTCGGTGGTGATGGTGGTGGCGCCGACGTCGAGCGCGCCGCGGAAGATGAACGGGAAGCACAGGACGTTGTTCACCTGGTTCGGGTAGTCGGAGCGCCCGGTCGCGATCACGCAGTCGGCGCGCGCTTCCCGGGCGAGCTCGGGCCGGATCTCGGGCTCGGGGTTGGCGAGCGCGAGGATCAGCGGCCGTGCCGCCATCTTCTTCACCATCGCGGGCTTGAGCACCTCGCCCGCCGAGAGCCCGAGGAAGATGTCGGCGCCCCCGATCACCTCGTCGAGGGTCCGGGCGCGGGTCGCTATCGCGTAGCGCTCCTTGTCGGGGTCCATCAGCTCGCGGCGGCCCTTGTAGACCACGCCCTTGATGTCGGTGACCGTAATGTTGTCCCGCGGCATCCCCATCTTCACCAGCAGCTCGAGGCAGGCGAGCGCTGCGGCGCCCGCCCCCGAGGCAACCAGCTTCACTTCCTCGATTCTCTTGCCGACCACCTGAAGCCCGTTGAAGACGGCGGCACCCACCGTGATGGCGGTGCCGTGCTGGTCGTCGTGGAATACCGGGATCTTCATGCGAGCGCGAAGCTTGCGCTCGATGATGAAGCATTCCGGCGCCTTGATGTCCTCGAGGTTGATGGCGCCGAAGGTGGGCTCGAGGGCGGCGATGATGTCGACCAGGCGGTCCGGATCGCGCTCGTCGATCTCGATGTCGAAGCAGTCGATTCCGGCGAACTTCTTGAAGAGCACCGACTTGCCTTCCATCACCGGCTTCGCGGCGAGCGGGCCGATCGCCCCGAGACCGAGCACCGCGGTTCCGTTGGTGATGATCGCGATCAGGTTGGCGCGCGCGGTGAACTCCACCGCCTGCGCCGGATCGCGCACGATCTCTTCGCACACCGCCGCCACGCCCGGCGAGTACGCGAGCGCGAGGTCGTGCTGGTTGGTGAGCTGCTTGGTGGGAAGGATCGAGATCTTGCCGGGCGCGCCGCGCCGATGATACTCGAGAGCGTTCTTCTTCAGCTGCTCGTCCACGCGAAGATTCTATGCCGAATGCGATCCTCCGTATAATTCGGCGCACCATCAACACGACCATTCCAACAGCGCGGCGCGCCGCCGAGATCGAGCCCTTCGAGGTGATGGACGTGCTCTCGCGCGCGCAGGCGCTCGAGGCGGCCGGCCGTCACGTGGTGCACATGGAGATCGGCGAGCCCGACTTCACCGCGCCGCCCGCGGTGGTCGAGGCCGGGGTGCGCGCGCTGCGCGAGGGCCTTACGGCCTACACCGCGACGCTCGGCCTGCCGCGCCTGCGCGAGGCGATCGCGCAGCACTACGCGGCGCGCTTCTCCAAAGCCGTGGACCCGGGCAGGATCGCCGTGACTGCCGGCGCATCGGGCGCGCTGTTGACCGTGGCGGCGCTTTATGTCGACGCGGGCGACGAGGTGCTCGTGCCGGACCCCGGCTATCCCGGCTACCGGCACTTCGTGCGGGCGTTCGAAGGCCGGGCGCGCGCGCTCGCGGTGTCGGCGGCGCAGGACTTTCAGCCGACCCTCGATATGGTGCGCGCGGCCTGGGGCCCGCGCACCAAGGGGCTGCTGCTCGGCTCGCCCTCCAATCCCACCGGCACGCTGATCGCGCGGCAGGAGCTGCAGCGTATCGCCGGCTTCGTCGCCGAGCGCGGCGGCGTGCTGCTGGTCGACGAGATTTACCAGGGGCTGGTCTACGGCGCGGAGCCCTGGAGCGCGCTCGATTTCCCCGGAGAAGTCGTGGTGATCAACAGCTTCTCCAAGTATTTCTGCATGACGGGATGGCGACTGGGCTGGGTGGTGCTCCCGCAGGGCGCGGTGCGCGGCTTCGAAAAGCTGGCGCAGCACCTGTTCATCTCGGCAAGCGCCGCCGCGCAGCACGCCGCCTGCGCGGCATTTTCCGCCGACAGCCTGGAGATTCTCGAGGAGCGAAGGAGCGAGTTCGCGAGACGCCGGGACTTCCTGGTCCCGGCCCTGCGCTCGGCCGGGCTCGCCGTTCCGGCGGAGCCGAGGGGCGCCTTCTACGTGTACGCGGACTGCGCGCGGGACTCGAAGGCCTTCGCCCTCGAGCTGCTGCAGCGGGAGGGCGTGGCGGCGACGCCGGGAGCCGACTTCGGGGCCAACGGCACCGGGCGCTTCGTGCGCTTTGCCTACACCCGGGCGTTGCCCGAGCTGCAGGAGGCGGCCGGGCGCATCAGGCGCTTTGCTGCTTCCTGGCTTTCTTCCTGAACACCTCGAGGCGCGCCTTTTCGGCGAGCACCTTGTTGGT
>DATKAX010000172.1:0-57891 GCA_035514595.1 Burkholderiales bacterium | reverse complement strand
TGCCCTTGCGGGCACTGCGGCGACCGCAGCGGGCGCTGCCGCTGCACGCCCGAGCGGATCGCGCGCTACCGGGGGCGCATCTCCGGGCCGCTCGCCGACCGCATCGACATCAAGCTCGAGGTCCCGCCGCCGCGCGAGGCCGAGCTCACGGCGGCGCTCCCCGGCGAGCCCTCGGAGCGGATTCGCGCGCGCGTCGAGGCGGCGAGGGAGGTACAACTGGCGCGGCAGGGAAAACCCAACGCGCTGCTGGGCACGCGCGAGATCGATCGCCACTGCGGCACCGATCGCGACGGCGACCAGCTTCTGCGCCACGCGCTCGCGCGGCTACTGCTCTCCGCGCGCGCCTATCACCGGGTGCTGCGCGTCGCCCGCACGATCGCCGACCTCTCGGCCAGAACTTCGATCGCGGCCGAGCACATCGCCGAGGCGATCCAGTACCGCCGCCTCGATGCGAGCTTTTGAAGCCGTCTCAGGCACGTCTAGCTCCTCGAGAACCGGTAGAACCAGGCAATGCCCCCAAGCCCCAGCGCCCCCGCGACGAGCCACGCCCATATCGTTGCGAGGCTTGCACGTGGCAGCGCGACGGCGGGAGGCGCTGTCCCTCGCTCTGGTACTCGCGGCGGCTCGGCGGGCGACGCATAGCTGGCAGTGACCGCGAGGCCCACGCGCGGCGCGAACGCGACCGGCGGATGGCCGATATAGAACGTCAGCGGCACGGATACCTCCTGCACGGTGCCGCCCGCGCGCACTTCGCGCGTCACCCCGAAATGCAGGTGCGGGCCGCTCGAGTAGCCGGTTGAGCCGGAGTAGCCGAGAATCTTTCCCGCCGGCACCGCTTCGCCCACCTCCACCGCGACCCCGGCGTGCATGAAGTGGGCGTAGTTGCCGATGGTCCCGTCGGCATGCCGCACCCTGACGATGTTCCCCTTTGCGATCAGGTCTGTGCGCTGGCCGCCGGAGTCGTGGCGCCACTCGGCGGCGATCACGATGCCTTCTCGCGCGGCAAGTACGGGCGTGCCTCTGGGCATGGCGAAGTCCACCGCGTTGCGCGTGGCGCGCGTGGTGTGCGTGCTGATGAAGCCGCCGGGCGCCTGGCTGATCATGAACGCGGCTCCGTCCGGGTACGGCAGGCGGTAGAGCGCCGCGGCACCCTGAACGCAGGCCATCGCGAGCGCCAGCCCGGTCAGCAGGCGGAGCACAAGCTCCATGAAACGCAAGCCTACGCTCCGGGCGCAGCGTTGCAACTGCGCCCGGGGGTCACAGCCCCTGGGAATGACGGGAATCGAAATAGGACAGCACAATAAGCGGGTCGTGGCGAGTTACGGTTAACTTGAGTCATGGCAGAAACCCCGGCCGAATCGCGCGAAGCACTGCTGCGCTATCTCGAGGAGCTCTCGGGTCGGCGCCTGGCTTCGCGCTCGGATGTCCGCGCCTTCCTGCAGGAAAAGGAGGCACTGCGGCCCCAGGACCTGCCTTCCGTGCGGCGCTGGCGCACCGCGAAGCGCGCCACCATCGGCGCCCTGTTCGTGTTCGCCGCGCTGCAATACCACCTGATGGAGTGTTCCTCGAGATCATGTCGCTGCGCGAAACCACCTACTTCGTGCCGGTCGCGACCAAGACCGCCACCTAGAGCCGCTGACCGGTTGGTATAGTCGCCGGCTGCATGGCGACCTATGTATTGGGCGATATCCAGGGCTGCTATGACGAGCTGCGCGCGCTGCTCGCGGAGCTGCGTTTCGATCGCGGGCACGACAGGCTCTGGTTCGTCGGCGATCTCGTGAACCGCGGGCCGAAGTCGCTCGAGGTGCTGCGCTTCGTGAAGGCGCTCGGCGACAGGGCGGTGGTCGTGCTGGGAAACCACGACCTGCATCTCGTGACCCAGCACGAAGGCCTCACGCGGCCGCGCAAGGACGACAGCTTCCAGGACGTGCTGGCCGCCTGCGATGCGAGCGAGCTCGTCACCTGGCTGCGCACGCGGCCGATGATGCACGTGCAAGCCGGGTATGCGATGGTGCACGCAGGGCTGCTTCCGCAGTGGAGCGTCCAGAAATCGCTCTCCCTGGGCAAGGAAGTCGAGGCCGCCCTGCGCGCGCCGGACTACAGGGATTTCCTGCGCAACCTGTATGGCAGCACGCCGGACCAATGGAGCGATTCGCTCGCAGGCTGGGACCGGCTGCGCGTCGTCGTCAATGCGATGACACGGATGCGCTTTTGCACGGCGGCGGGAAAAATGGAGTTCCATGCCAAGGGTAGCGAGCCCCCGCCGGGCTATCTCCCTTGGTACGAAACGAGGAAGGAAAAGGAAGCGTTTCTGCTTTGGGGCCACTGGTCCGCGCTCGGCCTGGTGCTCACCGAGCGCTACGCGGGGCTGGACAGCGGCTGTGTCTGGGGCGGCCAGCTCACCGCGTTGAGGCTCGAGGACCGATGTGTCTTTCAACTAGGATGCTCCGGGTACAGGGCACCAGGAGATGAGTGATGACTAACTGCGTTTTCTGCCGCATCGTCGCCGGACAGATCCCCGCCACGGTGGTTTGGGAGGACGCCCACACGCTCGCTTTCATGGACATCGGCCAGGTCAATCCCGGCCACGTCCTGGTGGCGCTGAAGGCACATGCGGAGAACGTCTACCTGCTCGACGACACGCAGGCCGGGGCGGTGTTCCGCAGCGTCGCGCGCATCGCGCGCGCGATCCGCTCGGCGTTCTCGCCGGCTGGCCTGTCGATATACCAGGCTAACGGGCCGGCCGCCGGGCAGACGGTGTTCCACTTCCACATCCATCTGGTGCCGCGGCACGAGGCCGACGGCATGAGTTTCACCTGGCCGGTGAAGAATCCGCCGCGCGAGAAGCTCGAGAGCTACGCGGCGCAGATCCGCGCCGGCCTCAGTTCGGGGTGACGCGGGTGATGCCGCCGGAGGTCACCAGGCGCACGCGCTGGCCGGGCCTGAAATCCAGATCGGCTTCCTGAACGATCGCGCGCAGCTCGCCGCTGTCGAGATGCACGGTGATCTCGAGCGCATCCTTGCGGGTCGCCCGGCCCTCGATCACGTTACCCGCGACGCCGCCCGCCACGCCGCCAAGCACCGCCCCGATCGTCGAGCCCTTGCCGTGGCCCACGCTGCTGCCCGCGACGCCGCCGACTACGCCACCGGCGGCGGCGCCGATACCCGACTGGCTGCCCTGGATGGTGACCTTGCGCACCGAGTCGACGGTGGCGAAACGCACGGTCTGCTCGCGCCCGGTCTCGTGCCTGCTGTAGACATTGGCCGACTCGCGCGTCGCGCATCCGGCGAGGACCGCCACCACGGCGACCACCATGACTGTGCCTTTCATGAATTCATCCTTTCCATGGGGAATGCCCGAATGCGCGGCGAAACCGGCTCTCGATCTCGTCGCGCCCGGGCGCGTGATTCTGCGCACCGCGTTGCGCGACCTTGATCGCGCCCATGACCGACCCGAGCCTGCCGGTGCTCGGCCAGTCCCAGCCGGCCGCGATGCCGTAGAGCAGGCCGGCACGGTAGGCATCGCCGCAGCCCGTCGGATCGACCACCGCCTCTGCCTGAACGCAGGGAATCTCGTGGCGTTGACCGCCGGCGAGGATCACCGAGCCCTTCGCCCCCAGGGTGTAGACGAGCGCCTTGACCTCCCTCGCGATGTCCTCGAGCTTGCGGGCGGTCTTCTCCTCGAGCATTTTGCCTTCATAGTCGTTGACCGCGACGTAATCCGCGAGGCGCAGGAACTCCTCGAGCTCCGCGGCGGAGAACATCGGCAGTCCCTGCCCGGGATCGAAAAGGAAAGGCACGCCGGCGCGCGCGCATTCCCGCGCGTGCTGCAGCATTCCCTGCTTGCCGTCGGGACCGATGATGGCGAGGCTCGCGCCGAGGCTGCGCTCGACGTGGTTCTGGTGCGAGCAATTCATCGCCCCGGGATGAAAGGCGGTGATCTGGTTGTCGTCGAGGTCGGTGGTGATGAACGCCTGGGCGGTGAACTGCCCGGCAATGCGCTGGAAGAGCTGAGTGCCGATGCCCAGCTGCGCGAAGCGCTCTGCGTACGGCGCGATGTCCTCGCCGACGCTCGCCATGACCAGCGGGTCCTCCCCCAGGAGCTTCAGGTTGTAGCCGATGTTGCCCGCTGTGCCGCCGTACTCGCGGCGCATCTCCGGCGTAAGAAAGCAGACGTTGAGAATGTGCAGCTGGTCGGCGAGCAGGTGATTGCGGAAGCGATCCGGAAACACCATGATCGTGTCGTACGCGATCGAACCGGTGACGAGGATTTTTTTCATGTCGGATAGAAAAGGTAGAGGCGATAGCCGGTGGCGCCGGTGCGGCTCGGGTCGAGGTACATGCGCAGCGACGCCTCGCCGCCTGCGGGGATGCCGCGCGCCATGAGATCGCTCGCGCGGCCCGCCTCGAGGTAGTCGCGCGGGACGAACACGCGGCGCAGCACCGGCCGGTCGGCTTCGTCGGTGAGCGTGAGCTCGAGCGCGGGATAATCTTGCGCGAAGCCCGCCCGATTGCGCAGCACCGCGCTCAGCACGATGACGCCTTCGCGGCCCGGCTCGACCTGCAGATCCGAGCCCTCGATGCTCATCAGCTCGGGCCAGCGCGGCAGCGGCACCTCGCAGCCCAGGCGCTGGCAGGCGGCCTCGAGGGGCGCACGCGCCTGCGGCACCAGCGCCGCAAGCTCGGCGCGGTAGCGGTAGACGATTTGCGCAGCGAGCAGGGTAAACGCGAGCACCGCTGCGAGGCTCCAGAGCCAGGTGGCGCGGCGCGGCGGCTGTTCCTCGACCATGAAGGCCGGCAGCGGCACCTCCTGCTGGGCGGCAGGAGGCTGCGGCGGGGGGCGCCGCGAGGGATCGAACAGCCCGAGCTGCGGCGAAGGCTCGAGCGCAAGCTGCTCGCCGCCCTCCTCCACCAGTCCCGCGACGCCGTCGAACACGGTGCCGCATTTGCCGCAGCGGACCCTGCCGCCGCGCACAGCGAGCTGTGCGCGCTGCACCCGGAAAGCGGTGCCGCAGACCGCGCAGCGCGTGACGAGGCTCACCGGCGAGCGCCCTCGAGCAGCGCCCAGCCCTGCTCCGGGCCGCAGGCTGCCATCTCGAACCACGGCGCGTAGGCGGCGCCGACCTCGGCGGATTGCGCCGCAAGGATTCCCGAGAGCGCGATGCGGCCAGCACGCGCCGTGCGCGCGGCAAGCAGCGGGGCGAGCAGGATCAGGGGCTGTGCGAGTATGTTGGACACCACGATGTCGTAGGACGCCGGCCCCAGGGCATCGGGCGCGAACGCGCGCACGTCGACATCGTTGAGGCGCGCATTCTCCGCGGTAGCGGCGAGCGCGTCCGGGTCGATATCGAGCGCATCGACGCGCGCGGCGCCGAGCTTGGCGGCGGCGATCGCCAATATACCGGAGCCGCAGCCGTAGTCGAGGACGCGCTCCCCGCCCCGGATGCGCGCGTCAAGAAAGCGCAGCGCGAGCCGCGTGCTGGCGTGGCTGCCGGTGCCGAAGGCGCGCCCCGGATCGAGCCGCAACGCGACCGCGGCATCCGCGGGCGGCTGGTGCCAGCTTGCGCCGATCCAGAGTCGCTCGCCAACGCGCAGCGGCGCGAACTGCGCCTGCGAGCGCTTCACCCAGTCCTGGTCTTCGAGCAGGCACGCGCAGCCGGCTGGCGGCGGGATGTCGATCGAGCGCGCCGCGGCGCCGAGCAGCGCCCGCGGGTCCGCCTCGCGGTCGAGCAGCGCGCACAGGCGCTGGCGGTGCTGAGCCGGCGGATCCATCGACACCGAGTGCGCGCCTGCATCGAGCAGCGCGTCGCCCAGCGCTTCCGCAACCGCAGCCTCGACCTCGAGCGTCAATGCGAGCCAGGACATTATTTCTTCTTCTTCTCCTCCTGCGCGAGCTTGCGCTCCAGGTAGTGGATCGACAGGCCGCCCTTCAGGAAGCGGGTGTCGTTCATGAGGTCGCGGTGCAGCGGGATATTGGTCTGGATGCCCTCGACCACCATCTCCGAAAGCGCGATGCGCATGCGCGCGATCGCCTGCTCGCGCGATGCGCCGTAGGCGATCACCTTCCCGACCATGGAGTCGTAGTAGGGCGGCACGCTGTACCCCTGGTACACGTGCGAGTCGACGCGGATCCCCGGCCCGCCGGGCGGGTGATACGAGGTGATGCGCCCGGGCGAAGGCGTGAAGCGGTAGGGGTCCTCGGCGTTGATGCGGCATTCGATCGCATGGCCGCGCAGCGCGATGTCCTTCTGCCTGAAGCGCAGCTTGTCGCCCGCCGCGACGCGGATCTGCTCCTGGACCAGATCGATGCCGGTGATCATCTCCGTCACCGGGTGCTCGACCTGGATGCGGGTGTTCATCTCGATGAAGTAAAACTCGCCCTCCTCGTAGAGAAACTCGAAGGTGCCGGCGCCCCGGTAGCCGATCTTGCGACAGGCCTCGACGCAGCGCTCGCCGATGCGGTCGCGCAGCTTGGCGGGCAGCTCCGGCGCCGGCGCTTCCTCGAGGATCTTCTGATGCCGTCGCTGCAGCGAGCAGTCGCGCTCCCAGAGATGCACCGCGCTCTTGTGCGCATCGGCGAGCACCTGGATCTCGATATGGCGCGGCTGCTCCAGGAAGCGCTCCAGGTACACGACCGGGTTGGCGAAGGCGGCCTGCGCTTCGGCGCGGGTCATGTTGACGGCGTTGAGCAGCGCGGCTTCGGTGTGCACCACCCGCATGCCCCGGCCGCCGCCGCCGCCGGCCGCCTTGATGATGACCGGATAGCCGACCTTGCGCGCGATGCGCACGATCTCCTTGGGATCGTCGGGCAGCGCGCCCTCGGAGCCGGGGACCGTGGGCACGCCCGCCCGGATCATCGCCTGCTTGGCGCTCACCTTGTCGCCCATGAGGCGGATGTTCTCGGGGCGCGGGCCGATGAACACGAACCCCGAGCGCTCGACCTTCTCGGCGAAGTCGGCGTTCTCGGACAGAAAGCCGTAGCCGGGGTGGATCGCCTCGGCGTCGGTGACTTCGGCGGCGCTGATGATGGCCGGGATGTTCAGGTAGCTCGCCGCCGCCGGCGGCGGCCCGATGCACACCGATTCATCGGCGAGCTTCACGTACTTCGCTTCGGTGTCAGCCTCCGAATGCACCACCACGGTGCGGATGCCCATCTCCCGGCAGGCGCGCTGGATGCGCAGCGCGATTTCGCCGCGATTCGCGATCAGGATTTTCCCGAACATCTAGCCGAGGATGAAAAGCGGCTGCCCGTACTCGACCGGCTGGCCGTTCTCGACCAGGATGGCTTTCACCACCCCCGGGGCGTCGCACTCGATCTCGTTCATGAGCTTCATCGCCTCGATGATGCAGATCGTGTCGCCCTCCTTGACTGCCTGGCCAACCTCGACGAAGGCTTTGGCGTCCGGCGAGGCCGCGCGGTAGAAAGTTCCGACCATCGGCGCTTTCACCACATGGCCTTCCTGGCCGGCTTCGGGCTCCGCCGGCGGCGGGGGAGACGCCGGGGCGGCAGCCGGCCGCGACTCGATGAGCGCCGCGGGCGGTGGCGTGATGCTCACGCTTCCGCCCTTGATGATCTTGACCTTCTCCTCGCCCTCGGTGATCTCGAGTTCGGCGATGCCGGACTCCTGCACCAGGTCGATCAGCTTTTTCAGCTTGCGCAGGTCCATCCTCGCCTCTTCGCCGCTTTCGCGATTTTCGTCATTTTTCGCCGCAGAACGCAGCATTTTAGCCCAGCAGGCTCTGGAGGATGCGATCCAGCTCGCTCCGCGAGAGCGGGCCCAGGTGCCGGTTGACGAGACTTCCCGACCGGTCAAGAACCACGGTGTAGGGCAGGGCGCCGCTTCGGTTGCCCAAGCTCCGCATCAGCTCGATCGCCCCAGAGTCGGCAATCAGGAGCGGGTAGCTGATGCCGTATGATTTCGCGAATTCGCGGATGTTGGCTGCAGTATCTATACCGATGCCGACAAATTCGACGCCGCTGGCCCTATATTTCTGCCTTGCGGCGACGAACATCGGCATCTCGTCGCGGCAGGGGGCGCACCAGGTCGCCCAGAAATTCACCATCAGGACCATCCCCTGCCAGTCGATCAGGCGGCGTTGCCCGCCGGAGAGGTCCTGATACGAGGTGGAGAGCAACCGCGCGGCGCCACTGCGCGATTGCAAGAAGAAGGCTCCCGCGAACGCGCCGGCGACCGCCGCCGCCGCGCCGACGGCCGCGAGGCGCAGCGCGCTACGCCGCCCGGGACGCATCCCGCAGCAGGGCGCCGACCTCGGCGATGCCGGCGCGGTCCATAACCTTGCCGGCCTGCGAGGTCTTGAGCGCGACGCGCTCGTCGCGCGGGTCGAACACCGAGAGCCGCAGCGGGACCTGCTCCCAGCTGAGCGAAAGCACGCTGACGGCGTGCACCCGGTCGCCGGAGTAGCGACGAGCCTCGTGGGTGGTATAGGGAATATTGCGGTCGAGCAGGTAGAGCTCGACCTCCTTGGCGCTTGCCGGGAACAGCTGCAGGTCGATTTCGGCGTACGGGCCGGCAATGCCGCTCAGCACCGGGCCGGTGAGGTAGGGGCTGAAACGCTCGAGCGCGCGCATCGCATCGAGCGCCACGCGCAGCAGCGCCGCGATGCGCTCCGGGTGCTCCTGCGCCTGGTACAGCGCACGGTAGGCGCGCAGCTCCGCCTCGATCTCGTCGTTGGCCGGCAGCGCCTGGGTATCGGTGGCCCCCAGCTGGCGGGCGGCCTTGCGCTTGGCGAGAGCGAAATCGTCGATGCCGTCCTCTGCCATGATCCGCGCGGCCGCCGCCGCGATGCGCAGGCGCATGCCGCCCGGACGCGTGCTCTTGCGGGTCATGACGCCGATTCAATCATAGAATCTCCTGCCTTCCCCAATGGCTGCGCATCTCCACATCCTCGGCATCTGCGGCACCTTCATGGGCGGCATTGCCGCCATCGCGAAGGCCGCCGGACACCACGTCACCGGCTGCGATGCCAACGTGTATCCCCCGATGAGCGAGCAGCTCGCCGCGCTGGGCATCGGGCTCACCGAAGGCTTCGGCGAGGAGCAGCTCGCGCTCCGTCCCGACCTCTGGGTGGTCGGCAATGTCGTGACCCGCGGCAACCCGCTGATGGAAGCGATCCTCGACCGCGGCGAGCGTTACATGAGCGGGCCGCACTGGCTCGCGGAGCACGTACTCGCCGGCCGGCACGTCGTGGCGGTCGCGGGTACACACGGCAAGACCACAGTGGCGGCGATGCTTGCCTGGGTCCTGGAGCGCGCCGGGATGGCGCCGGGCTTCCTGATCGGCGGTGTGCCGCTCGACTTTCCGGTCTCGGCGCGCCATACCGGCTCGGACTTGTTCGTGATCGAAGCGGACGAGTACGACACCGCCTTTTTCGACAAGCGTTCCAAGTTCGTCCACTACGGCCCCCGGACCGCGATCCTGAACAACCTGGAGTTCGATCATGCAGACATCTTCGACGATCTTGCGGCTATCGAACGTCAATTTCATCACCTTGTACGGATCGTCCCCCGGAGCGGTTTGATCGTCGCCCATGGCGCGGATGAGGCGCTGAAGCGAGTCCTCACACAAGGCTGCTGGACTCCGGTGGAGCGCTTCGGCGTGCCGGAGGGATGGCAATCCGGTGCACCGGATAGCGATGGCAGCTTCGAAATCGCTTGGCAAGGTCGTGCGCTGGGGCGCCTGCGCTGGCCCTTGCAGGGCGCCCATAACCGCATGAACGCGCTGGCCGCACTTGCGGCGGCGCGTCATGCCGGCGTCGCGCCGGCGCAGGCGATCGACGCGCTCGCGGCGTTCTCCGGTGTGCGCCGCCGCATGCAGGTGCGGGGCAGGGCGCGCAGCGTGACCGTGTACGACGACTTCGCGCACCATCCGACTGCCATCCGCACCACCGTCGAAGGCCTTCGGCAGCAGGTCGGACGAGGTCGGATTCTCGCCGTGCTCGAGCCGCGCTCCAACACCATGAAGCGCGGGATCATGAAAGACGAGTTGCCTGCGAGCCTCGCCCAGGCCGACTGCGTCTACCTTTACAGCGCGGGGCTCGGATGGGATGCGCGCGCGGTGCTTGCGCCGCTCGGCGCGCGCGCGCGCTGCATGGATGATTTCGAGTCGCTGGTTGCGACGATCGTGGCGGAGGCGAAGCCGGGCGACCATGTGCTGGTGATGTCCAACGGCGGCTTCGGCGGGATCCACGACACGCTGCTCGCGCGTCTTGCGCAGGGAGCTGCGGCGTGATCGTCTACCTGCACGGCTTCAGCTCTTCACCGCACTCGCACAAGGCGCAGGTGCTGGGCAGTTACATGGCCGAGCGAGGCCTGGCGGCGCAGTACGCCTGCCCGGCGCTGCCGCTGCTCGCGGGAGTTGCGATCCGGGAGATCGAGAAGCGGGTCTCGCCCGGCGCCTGCCTGGTCGGGTCCTCGCTCGGGGGCTTCTATGCAACCTATCTCGCCGAGAAGCACGGTGTCCGCGCGGTGCTCATCAATCCGGCGGTCGAGCCGCATCTCGGCTTGCGCGCCTATCTCGGCCCCCAGCAGAACCTGCATAGCGGCGAGCCGTACGAGCTCACCGAGGCGCACCTGCGCGAATGGGAAAGGCTGTACGTGCCGCGCATCACGCCCCAGCGCTATCTCCTGCTGGTCGAGACCGGCGACGAGGTGCTCGACTACCGCGAAGCCGTGCAACGTTACGCCGGGGCAGAGCAGGTCGTGATCCAGGGCGGTGACCACAGCCTGCAGAGCTTCCCGCAGCATCTAGAGCGCATCCTGCGCTTCGGCGGCCTCGCCCCCTGACCATGCAGGTGCTCTACGAGGAGGGTGGCGAGCTCAAGGTGGGCGCCGTGCTCGCCCAGGCGAGCGCGTCGCTGCAGGTGGAGAGCCCGCATGGCCGCCGCACCAAGGTCAAGGCCGGCAACGTGCTGCTGAGCTTCGAGCGTCCGGCGGGGGCGGAGCTTCTCGCCGAGGCGCAGCGTTTCGCGGCCGGACTGGAGACCGACTTCCTGTGGCAGTGCAGCGGCGGCGACGAATTCGGCTTCCAGGACCTTGCGCGGGAGTACGTCGGGCGCGAGCCCACCGCCTCGGAAGCGGCCGGCGTGCTGATGAAGCTGCACTCGGCTCCGATGTATTTCTATCGCCGCGGCAAGGGCCGTTTCCAGGCCGCGCCGGAACAAACGCTCAAGCTCGCGCTTGCCAGCCTCGAGAAGAAAAAGCGCATCCAGGAGCAGGTGGCTGCGTGGGCCGGGCAGCTTGCGCGCTTCGAATGCCCGCGCGAGATCGACGCCCTGCGGGACGAGCTGCTCTATGGGCCGGACCGCAACAAGCCGGAGACCCGGGCCTTCGAGCTGGCGTGCGGCGAAACCGGCCTTACGCCCGCGCGCCTGTTCGAACGCTGCGGCCTGCTTCCCGACCCCCACGACTATCACCTGGGGCGATTCCTGCACGAGTTCTTCCCCCGCGGCACGCAGTTTCCGCCGCACGAGGTGCCGGCGCCGCCGGCCGATCTGCCGCGCGCCGAGACCACGGCCTTCAGCCTGGACGACGTCGGGACCACCGAGATCGACGACGCTTTCTCCGTGCGGCGTCTGCCCTCGGGCGAGCTGCGCATCGGCATCCACATCGCGGCGCCGGGGCTCGGCTTTGCGCCTGGATCCGCGCTCGACGCCGTCGCGAGGGAGCGTCTGGTCACGGCCTACATGCCCGGGCGTAAGTTCACCATGCTGCCCGCAGATGTCATCGAGCGCTACTCGCTCGATCACGGCGGCGAGCAGCCCGCGGTCTCGCTGTATTTCGACGTTTCGGAAGGCAGCGCCGAGGTCCGTGCCCGGCACACGCGGCTCGAGCTCGTGCCGATCGCCGCGAACCTGCGTCATGCCGAGTACGACCGGTTGAACGAGGCCTTTGAGGCCGGGTCGAGCCTCGGGCTGCCTTTCGAGGCGGAGTTATGCGCGCTCTGGCGCATCGCCACCGCGCTCGAGGCGCGCCGCGGGCGCTCCAGCATCGGCGCGGCAGGGATCGATTACAGCTTCCACGTCGAGGACGGGCGGGTTCGCATCGTGCCGCGAAGGCGCGGCGCCCCGCTCGACAAGCTGGTGTCCGAAATGATGATCCTTGCCAATTCGAGCTGGGGCGAGCTGCTTGCCGAGCGCGACGTTGCCGCGATCTACCGAGTCCAATCGGTCGGCAAGGTGCGCCTCAGCGTCCATGCCGAGCCCCACGAGGGCCTCGGCGTTTCCTGCTACGCGTGGATGAGCTCGCCCCTGAGGCGCTACGTCGACCTCGTCAACCAGTGGCAGCTCGTCGCCGCCCTGAGCGGCCGGCGGGCGCCCTTTGCGCGCAACTCGGATGCGCTGCTCTCGGCGCTGCGCGCGTTCGAGGTGACCCACGCCCGCTACGACGAGCACCAGCGCGCCATGGAGAACTACTGGAGCTTGCGCTGGCTGGTGCAGGAAAAGCGCAGTTCGGCCGAGGCAGTGGTGCTGCGCGAGAATCTGGTGCGCTTCGAGGGCCTGCCGCTCGCGAGCCGCGTGTCGTCGCTGCCCGAGCTCGCGCCGGGTACCCGGGTCCGGCTGGAGCTCGCTGCGGTAGATCTCCTGGAGCGCTCGGTCACGGCGGTGTACAAGGAAACCTTGGGCGCGGCTCCGGTTACGATCCAGGAGGGCGATGCGGAGGCTAGATAAAAGCTCCATAATATGAAAGACTTGTACACCTGAGGTGAGACTCCACTTGACCATCGGCGGCGATGACCGGGTGCTCGGTGTGGCACTGGCGATCTCGATCCTGCTCCACGCGGGCCTGATGGCGGTGCAATTCAAGTATCCCGACGCGCGCTCAAAGGCTTTGGACCAGCGCCTCGAGGTCGTCCTCGTCAATGCCACCACGCGCGAGCGGCCGGCGAAGGCCGAAGTGCTGGCTCAGGCGAACCTGGATCGCGGCGGCAACGTCGAGCAGCGCCGCCGGGCCAAGTCGCCACTGCCGGTCACGGAGCCGCGCAAGCCCGGCAAGGACCTTGCCGACGCCCAGCGGCGCGTCCAGCAGCTCGAGGCTGAGCAGCAGCGGCTGCTTGCCCAGGCGCGTGAGTCCCGCGCGCGCGTTGCGGCAGAGAATCGTCGGCCGGCTCCCGCCGAGGAGCCGGCCCCCCAGCCCAGCGGGCGCGACCTCGCCGACCTCGCGCTCGCCGCGATCCGCCTGCAGGCGCAGATCGAGCGCCAGATCGACGCGTACCAGAAGCGGCCGCGCAAGAAGTTCATCGGGGCGAACGCGACCGAGTATCGCTTTGCGCAGTACGAGGAGGACTGGCGCATCAAGGTGGAGCGCATCGGCACGCTGAACTACCCGCCCGAAGCCCGCGGCAAGCTCTACGGCAACCTGCGACTGACGGTCGCCATCCAGGCCGACGGCAAGGTGGTGGCGATCGAGCTTGACCGCTCCTCCGGCCTCAAGGTCCTGGACGAGGCGGCATTCAAGATCGTGCGCATGGCGACGCCCTTCGCCGCGTTCCCTCCCGACATTCGCCGCGACACGGATCAGCTGATCATCACCCGCACCTGGTTTTTCGGCCAGGGCGACAAGATCTGGACCGAGTAGCGGCCGGATGAGCGACCGTTACGCGGTCATCGGCAACCCGGTGGCGCATTCGAAATCGCCCTGGATCCATGCCGCGTTCGCCCGCGCTACGGGCCAGGAACTGGAATACGGGCGTATCGAGGCGCCGCTGGGCGGCTTCGCGCAGGCGCTCGAGCGCTTTCGCGCCGGCGGTGGCAGGGGGCTGAACGTCACGCTGCCGTTCAAGGAGCAGGCATTTCGCTGCTGCACCCGCACGACCGGCCGCGCACGCGCCGCGCAGGCGGTGAACACGCTGGTTCTCGATGCCGGGATTCTGGGGGACAACACCGACGGCATCGGGCTGGCGCGAGACCTTTCGCAGAACCTGGGCGTGGAACTCGCAGGCAAGACGCTGCTGCTGATGGGAGCGGGCGGCGCCGCCCAGGGCGTCCTCGGCGCGCTCCTCGAGGCGCGCGTGGCGCAGCTCGTGATCGCAAACCGCACGCCGGCCAAGGCGCTCGCGCTCGCGGCGCGTTTCGCCGCAGTGTCGGCCTGCGGCTACGAGGAGCTCGCCGGACGGTCTTTCGACATCGTGATCAATGCCACCTCCGCCGGCCTCGCCGGCGAAGCGCCTGCGCTGCCCCGCGGCGTGCTCGGCGAGCACACGCTCGCCTACGACATGGTCTACGGTCGCGACACGCCGTTTCTGGCCGCGGCGCGTGCGGCCGGCGCGCGCGCCTGCGATGGGCTCGGAATGCTGGTCGAGCAGGCGGCGGAATCGTTCTTCGTCTGGCGCGGTGTGCGTCCGCAGACGCGGCCGGTGCTGGAAGCGCTGCGTGGCGGCCGCTAGGAAGAAGCGTGCCGGGCTGCTGCGCGGCATCTGGACCGCGTGGAAGGCGTTCTGCTACGGCCTGGGCACGCTGGTGATCGTCGTCGTGGGGCTGCAAGTGTGGTTCTTCGGGCACATCTTGTATTGGAACTGGTTCAACCCGGCCAGCACCGCTTTCATGGAGCGGCGGTTACAGGCCTTGAGCGCCGAGCGTCCCGGCGCGCGCCTCAGGCAGGTGTGGGTCTCCTACGGGCGTATCTCGGTGCATCTCAAGCGGGCGGTGGTCGCCGCCGAGGATGCGAAATTCCTCGACCACGAGGGTTTCGACTGGGAAGCGATCCAGAAGGCGATGGTGAGGAACGAAAGGCGGGGCAGGGTGGTGGCGGGCGCCTCGACCATCAGCCAGCAGCTCGCCAAGAACCTGTTCCTTTCGGGCAGCCGCTCGTGGCTGCGCAAAGCGCAGGAGGCGGCGATCACGTGGATGATGGAGCGCACGCTCTCCAAGCGCCGCATCCTGGAGCTGTACCTCAACGTCGCGGAGTGGGGCGACGGCGTATTCGGCGCCGAGGCGGCCGCGCGACATCACTTTGGCGCGTCCGCGAGTGCGATCGGACCCGAGCAGGCGGCGTGGCTTGCGGCGATCCTGCCGAGCCCGCGGCGCTATGCGCGAGGCGAAGCGACGCCCTATTCCGCCGGGCGCACCGCCACCATTCTGGAGCGCATGGGGAGCGTGCAGATCCCCTGATACGCTTCGGCCCATGGCGCAGGCGCAGGAGCGGCTGGAGACCGAGGACCTGCAGCGCAGCCTGCGCGAGGTGCGGGCGCTGCTGCAGGGCGGGGCGCGCGAGCGGCGTCTTCGCGAGCTGCACGACCGGCTCGACCGGCTGCATCCCGCGGACGTCGCCTACCTCCTGGAGGCGCTTCCGCTCGAGGAGCGGCTCGCGGTCTGGGATCTCGTCAAGGCCGAGCGCGACGGGGAGATCCTGCTGGAGGTCTCCGACGCGGTGCGCGAGTCGCTCATCGCGGCGATGGAGCCCGCCGAGCTGGTCGCCGCCGCCGAGACGCTCGAGGCGGACGAGCTCGCCGACATCGCCCCCGATCTTCCGCCGAGCGTTATCGCGGAAGTGGTGCAGTCGCTCGCGCCGGAGGAGCGCGAACGCCTGCGCTCGGCGCTGTCCTATCCCGAGGGCTCGGTCGGCGCGCTCATGGATTTCGAGCACGTCGCAGTGCGCGAGGACGTCACCCTCGAGGCGGTGACGCGCTACCTGCGGCGCATGGACGAGCTTCCCGATCACACCGACCAGCTGTTCGTGGTCGACCGCAGCCTGGTGCTGAAGGGCATGCTGCCGCTCGCGCGCCTCATCGTTTCCGACCTCGAGCTCGAGGTGTCGCGCGTGATGCTGCCCGAGCGCGTCAGGCTGCACCCGCAGGATCGCGCCGAGGACGCGGCGAGCGCGTTCGAGCGCTACGACCTGGTCTCGGCGCCGGTGGTCGACGACGCCGGGCGTCTCGTCGGGCGCCTGACCGTCGACGCCGTGGTCGACTACATCCGCGAGCGCAGCGCCGAATCGCAGCTCGCGGAGGCCGGCCTGCGCGAGGAGGAGGACGTGTTCGCGCCGGTGCTCGACAGCTTCAGGAACCGCTGGGCGTGGCTGGCGGTGAACCTCGTCACCGCGTTCATCGCCTCGCGCGTCATCGGGGCCTTCGAGGACTCGATCGCGCAGCTGGTCGCGCTCGCGGCGCTGATGCCGATCGTGGCCGGGATCGGCGGCAACTCGGGCAACCAGACCATCACCATGATCGTGCGGGCGATGGCGCTCGGGCAGATCCAGGGCCCCTATTGGACGAAGCTGCTGGCGAAGGAGCTCGGCGTCGCGCTGCTGAACGGCGCCATCTGGGGCAGCCTGCTCGGGGCGGTTACCTATGCTTTCTACCGCAACGTGGCACTGGGGGGCGTGATGGCGCTCGCCATGATCCTGAATCTGCTGCTCGCCGCGCTGATGGGCGTGGCGATCCCTTGGCTGCGCGGCCGGTTGGGGCGCGACCCCGCGGTCGGCTCCTCGGTGCTGATCACCGCCGTGACCGACTCCGGCGGCTTTTTCATTTTTCTGGGACTCGCGACGCTGATTCTGATCTAGGCCTTGAAGGCCTCGCGCGCCGCGGCGAGCGTCGCGTCGATCTCCGCGGCGCCGTGCGCGGCCGAGACGAATCCCGCTTCGTAGGCCGACGGTGCAAGGTAGACCCCTTTGGCGAGCATGGCGTGGAAGAAGCGGTTGAAGCGCTCGCGGTCGCACTGCATCACCTCGGCGAACGTGCGCGGCGGCGTGGCGCGGAAATACAGGCCGAACATGCTGCCGATCGATTGCGAGGAGAACACGGCCTGCGCCTTTCTCGCTTCTGCAGCGAGACCTTCCACCAGCGCCTTCGTGGTTGCCTCGATTTTCTCGAGGAACCCCTTTTCCGCTACCAGTCGGAGCGTGGCGAGACCCGCGGCGACGGCGACCGGGTTGCCGGACAAAGTGCCTGCCTGATACACCGGGCCAAGGGGTGCGAGCTTCTCCATGATGTCGCGCCGCCCGCCGAGCGCGCCGAGCGGCAATCCGCCGCCGATTACTTTTCCGAGCGTCGTGAGGTCGGGGCGGATGCCGAAGCGCGCCTGCGCGCCGCCGAGCGCGACGCGAAAGCCAGTCATCACTTCGTCGAAGATCAGCACCGCGCCGTGGCGCGTGCACTGGCCGCGCAGCGCCTCGAGAAATCCGGGCGAGGGGAGAACCAGGTTCATGTTGCCCGCGACCGGCTCGACGATCACACCGGCGATTTCCGGGCCGCGCTTCTCGAACAGCGAATCGAGCTGCGGAACATCGTTGTAATCGAGCACCACGGTATGCGCGGCGGTTTCGGCGGGAACGCCGGCGGAGCTCGGGTTGCCGAAAGTGAGCGCGCCCGAGCCCGCCTTCACGAGCAGCGCATCGGCGTGGCCGTGGTAGCAGCCCTCGAACTTGACGATGAAGCTGCGGCCGGTGAAGCCTCGCGCCAGGCGGATCGCGGTCATCGTCGCCTCGGTCCCGGAAGACACGAGCCGCACCATGTCGAGCGAGGGCACGAGCCGGGCGAGGGTCTCGGCGAGCTCGACTTCAGCCGCGGTCGGCGCACCGAACGAAAGCGCGCGCGAGGCCGCTTCCTGGACCGCCTCGACCACCGCCGGATGGGTATGGCCGGCGACCATCGGACCCCACGAGCCGACGTAGTCGATGTAGCGCGCGCCCTCGGCGTCCCAGAGGTAGGCGCCCGACGCTCTCTCGAAGAACCGCGGCACGCCGCCGACCGCGCGAAACGCGCGCACCGGTGAATTGACGCCGCCGGGAATGCGCCTGCAGGCGCGCTCGAAAAGGGACTCGTTGTTCATGCGAACAGCCTTCCATATTGTTGCGCGCGCAGGCGCACGTCGCGGGCGTCGAAGAGGTCGGAGATCACCGCGAGCAGGTCGGCGCCGGCGTCGATCGCCTGGCGCGCGTTGTCGAGCCGGATGCCGCCGATCGCGCACAGCGGCACGCCGAGCGACCTCGCCTCGCCGAACAGCTCGAGCGGCGCGCGCACGGCGGCAGGCTTGGTGGTCGAGGCGAACACGGAACCGAAGGCGACGTAATCCGCCCCGGCGCGCACCGCCGCCCTGGCGCGCTCGGAATCGTCGTAGCAGGACGCGCCGAGGATCTTTCCCGCGAGGCGCGTGCGCGCAGCGGCGAGATCGCCGTCGTCGCGGCCGAGGTGCGCGCCGTCGGCGCCGATCTCGAGCGCGAGCTCGACGTCGTCGTTCACGATCAACGGCACGCCGTGGCGGCGCGCGAGATCGAGCGCCTGCTTCGCCGCGGCGACGTCGCGGCGCTTGCGCCGGTATTGCACGAGCGCGGCGCCGCCCTCGAGCGCGAGCCGCAGCCGGTCGAGGAAATCGGCGCTCTCCGGCGTGACGGCGTACAGGCCGCGCAGCCTCATTGCCGGAAGAACCGGTTCGGAATGAACTGGCCGCCTCCCGGGCGGAAGCCTGCGCAAAGCGCCTGCCAGACGTAGGCCTGCGCGTCCTGCGCCGCCTCCGCGACCGGGCGCCCCTTGGCAAGCGCGGCCGCGAGCGCCGAGGCGAGCGTGCAGCCCGACCCGTGATAGCTCTCCGGCAGCCGCGGCCAGCGATCGGTGCGCACCACGCCCTGCGCGGAGTAGAGAACGTTCACCACTTCGGTGCCCGGCTGGTGCGTGCCGGTCACCAGAACGTAGCGGCAGCCGGTCTCGAGGATCCGCTCCACGCCGCCGAGGCGGCGCGCCTCGATGCTGTTCGGCGTCAGTAGCGTGGTGCGCGGGAACACCAGGCTGCGCAGCGCCTCGATCGTGTCCTCCCCGGCGAGCGCATCGCCGCGTCCCGAGGCGAGAACCGGGTCCACGACGAGCGGCACCGCGCCATGCGCGGAAACCGCGTCGGCGGCTGCGCGTACGTTCTCCGCGGAGCCGAGCACGCCGAACTTGAATGCCGCCGCCGCGACATCGCGAAGCAGGCATCGCGCCTGCTCGGCGACCCAGTGCGCCGCGATCGGCAGCACGCCCTCCACGCCGCGCGTGTCCTGCACGGTAAGCGCGGTCACGACCGACAGCGGATGGCATCCGAGCGCCGCCAAGGTCAGGAGATCGGCCTGCACGCCGGCGCCGCCGCTCGGATCGGACGCTGCAAAGGCGAGCACGCACGGAGGAGAAAGCGACATGAGTTACACTCGCGGGCATTCTACTGCCCCGCTCTACATGACCGAAAATCAAGTGCAATTCAGGACTTGGATGTGCCTCATCTGCGGCTGGGTATACGACGAGGCCGCCGGCGTGCCCGAGGAAGGCATCGCGCCGGGCACGCGCTGGGAAGACGTGCCGATGAACTGGACCTGTCCGGAATGCGGCGCGCGCAAGGACGACTTCGAGATGGTGGAGATCTAGGCGCGCGCCAAACTTTCCCCGGCGGCCCGGCTCTAAGCTCCATTATGGGTAAAATGAATCCGGGCGAGAGCATGTCCTCGATCAATCTGACGCATCACTTTCTGATCGCCATGCCCAACATGGCCGATCCGTATTTCTCGAGGACGCTGACCTACATCTGCGAGCACAACGACCAGGGCGCGCTCGGCCTGGTGGTCAATCGCCCCATCGACCTCACGCTGCAGGCGCTGTTCGAGCGGCTCTCGCTCAGGCTGCGCGACGCCGAGCTCGCCGACGCGCCGATCTACTTCGGCGGGCCGGTGCAGACCGACCGCGGGTTCGTGCTGCACGAGCCGGCGGGCAACTGGCAGTCGACGCTGCGCGTGCGCGACGCGATCGGCCTCACCACCTCGAAGGACATCCTCGAAGCGGTGGGACGCGGCGACGGGCCCAGGCGCATGCTCGTGACGCTGGGCTACGCCGGATGGTCGCCGGGGCAGCTCGAGCACGAGCTGTCGCAGAACGCCTGGCTCACGGTCGAGGCGCGCGACGGCATCATCTTCGAGACCCCCGCCGAGGAGCGCCTGCCCGCGGCGATGGAGCTCCTCGGCGTCGATTTCGCGAGGCTGCAGGACGAAGCGGGACATGCCTGATCGGGCCGCGCGCACGGTCCTCGCATTCGATTTCGGACTCAAGCGCATCGGCGTCGCCGTAGGCGAGCCCGAGTTGCGCTCGGCACATCCGCTGCGCGCGGTGGCCCGATTCGATCAGATCGCATCCCTGGTATCCGAGTGGCAGCCCGCGGCGCTGGTCGTCGGACTTCCCGCCTCGCTGCAGGGCGAGGCGCACGCGATGACCCGCCAGGCCGAGAATTTCGCCAGGCGGCTCGAGCGGCGCTTCAAGCTTCCGGTCACCCGCGTCGACGAGCGCTTCACCTCGGTCGAGGCCGCCTCGCGCCTGCGCGGGACGCGCGCGAAGAAAGCGCAGATCGACTCGGTGGCGGCACAGCTCATTCTCGAGCAGTATTTCGATGAAGCTGCCTGAAGCGGAACGCCTGTGCGAGCAGCTCGCCGCCGAGCTGCGCCCGCGCGTCGCTCGCGAGACCGCGATGATCGGCCTGTACACCGGAGGCGCATGGCTCGCCGAGCGGCTGCACGCGATGCTGCGGCTCGAGCTGCCGCTGGGCCTGATGGACATCGCGTTCTACCGCGACGACTACCACGCGCAGGGATTGCATCACGACCCCAAGCGCACCAGGATTCCCTTCGACGTCGGCGGTCGCGACCTGCTGCTGGTCGACGACGTGCTGTACACCGGTCGCACCGTGCGCGCGGCGATGAACGAGCTGTTCGACTACGGCCGTCCCGCGAGCATCGCGCTGGTGGTGCTGGCAGACCGCGGCGGCAGGCAGCTGCCGATCTGCGCCCAGCACTGCGGCGCCCGCGTCGAGGTGCCTGCCGGGATGCGACTGCGCCTCAAGCGGGCCGAGGGCGGCGCCCTTGCCCTCGCGCTGGAGCCCGAGCGTGCAGCGTAGTAACCCGCAGCTGAGCGCCAACGGGGAGCTGCAGCACCTGCTTTCGATCGAGGGGCTGCCGCGCCCGGTGCTGGAGCAGATCCTCGACACCGCGGAGTCCTTCGTCGGCGTCACCGAGCGCGAGGTCAAGAAGGTGCCGATCCTGCGCGGCAAGAGCGTCTTCAACCTGTTCTTCGAGCCCTCGACGCGTACGCGCACCACCTTCGAGATCGCCGCGAAGCGCCTCTCGGCCGACGTCATCAACCTCAACGTCGCGGTTTCCTCGCAGAGCAAGGGCGAATCGCTGCTCGATACCGTGGCCAACCTCTCGGCGATGCAGGCCGACATCTTCGTCGTGCGCCACGACGCCTCCGGCGCCCCTTTCCTCATCGCGCGCCACGTCAAGCGTCACGAGCACGTGATCAATGCGGGCGATGGCCGGCACGCGCATCCGACCCAGGGCCTGCTCGATCTGTACACCATCCGCCACTACAAGAAGGACTTCGCGCGCCTGACGGTCGCGATCGTGGGCGACGTGCTGCACTCGCGTGTCGCGCGCTCCCTGATTCAGGGGCTCACCACGCTCGGCGTGCCCGAGGTGCGCGTGATCGGCCCGCAGACGCTGCTGCCGGGCGCGGTCGAGGCTCTCGGCGTGCGCGTGTTCCACGAGATGCGCGCCGGGCTCAAGGGCTGCGACGTGGTGGTAATGCTGCGGCTGCAGCACGAGCGCATGCGCGGCGCGCTTCTGCCCTCCGCGCAGGAGTACTTCAAGCACTACGGACTCACGCAGGACAAGCTCGCGGCCGCGAAGCCGGATGCGATCGTGATGCACCCCGGGCCGATGAACCGGGGGGTCGAGATCGACTCGTCGGTGGCCGACGGCCCGCATTCGGTGATCCTGCCGCAGGTCACCTTCGGCATCGCCGTGCGGATGGCGGTGATGAGCATCGTCGCGGGCAACTGATGCGCCTTGCCATCCGCAATGCGAGAGTCGTGGATCCGGCGAGCGGCCGCGACGGCATGGGCGAGGTGTTCGTCGAGCAAGGAAGAATCTCGGAGCGATTCTCCAAGGCGGACCGCGTGATCGATGCCGGGGGGCTGGTGCTGGCGCCGGGCTTCATCGACCTTGCCGCGCGGCTGCGCGAGCCCGGCTTCGAGCACAAGGCGACGCTCGAGTCCGAGCTCGAAGCCGCAGCGGCCGGCGGGGTGACGAGCCTCGCCTGCCCGCCCGACACCGACCCGCCGCTCGACGAGCCCGGGCTGGTCGACATGCTGCGCCGGCGCGCGCAGGCGCTGGCGCGCTCGCGCGTGTATCCGGTGGGTGCGCTCACGGTCAAGCTGCAGGGGGCGGCCCTCACCGAGATGGCCGAGCTCGCCGAGGCCGGCTGCGCCGCTTTTTCGCAGGCGAACGCCGCGATGGCGGACACGCAGGTGCTGTGGCGCGCGCTGCAGTACGCCGCGACCTTCGGCTTCCCGGTGTGGCTGCGCGCCGAGGATGCCTGGCTCGCGAAAGGCGGCGTTGCGCACGACGGCGAGATCGCCACGCGTCTCGGGCTCCCCGGCATCCCGGCCTTTGCCGAAACCATCGCGCTCGCCGCTATCCTGGAGCTCGTGCGCGCCACGCGGGCGCGCGTGCACCTGTGCCGCCTGTCCAGCGCGCGCGCGGTCGAGCTGGTGCGCGCCGCGAAGGACGAAGGGCTGCCGGTAAGCTGCGACGTGGCGGTGCATCACCTGCACCTTTGCGAGCGCGACCTGGGCTATTTCGATTCCAATTGCCGGCTCGATCCGCCGCTGCGCAGCGAGCGCGACCGCGACGCGCTCGCTCGAGCGCTCGCCGAAGGGGTCATCGACTGCGCGTGCTCGGACCACACGCCGGTCGACGAGGACGGCAAGCACCGGCCGTTTGCCGAAGCGGAGCCGGGCGCGACCGGCCTGGAGCTGCTGCTGCCGCTCACCCTGCGCTGGGGTGCGGCGCAGGCGCTCTCGCTCGCCGCGACGCTCGCGCGCATCACTTGCGAGCCGGCGCGCGTGCTCGGCGTCGAGGGCGGTCGCCTCGCGCCGGGCGCGCCGGCCGATCTCGCGCTGTTCGACCCCGACGCGCCGCTGCTCATCGCGCCCGAAACGCTGCGCAGCCAGGGCAAGAACACACCGTTTCTCGGCCACGAGCTACGCGGCCGCGTGCGCTGCACCCTCGTCGCGGGCCAGGTAATCTACGGGGCATGAGAAGCACGCTCGTCCTGTGCCTCGCGGCGCTGCTGAGCGCCTGCGGCTCCGCTCCGCAGAAGGGCGGCTACTACAAGGACGACGGGCCGCACGCGAGCCCGCCGTCGCACCTGGACTCGGTGCCCGACGCCGAGCCGCGCCCGGAGCCCCTGCATCGATACGCGAACCGCCCCTACCGCGTGTTCGGCAGGGACTACGTTCCATTCGCCTCGCTGCGGACCTTCCGGGAGCGCGGCATGGCGAGCTGGTACGGCAGGCGTTTTCATGGCAAGCCCACCGCGAGCGGGGAAAGCTACGACATGTACGCCATGAGCGCCGCGCACCCCACCCTGCCGATCCCGAGCTATGCGCGCGTCACTCACCTGGACAACGGCAGGAGCGTGGTGGTGCGCATCAACGACCGCGGCCCGTTCCACGCCGGCAGGGTGATCGATCTCTCGTACGCCGCTGCCCACCGGCTCGGCATCATCGCCGCGGGAAGCGCGCCGGTGGAAGTGGAAAGCATCGTTCCGGGCGAGGCGCGCCAGGCGGAGGCGGTCTACGTGCAGCTCGGCGTCTTTTCCTCGCGCGAGAACGCGGAGAGCCTGCGCGCGCGCATTGCGCGCGAGCTCGATTCGATGCAGGCCTCGGTGCAGCTGTTCGTCGCCGGCAGCCTGTGGCGGCTGCAGCTCGGCCCCTACCGCTCGCATGACGAGGCGCGCCCGGTCGCCGAGCGCGTGGAGAGCCTGCTCGATCTCAAGCCGCTGCTGGTGGTGCGCTAGACGGGCCGTATAATTCGCTCTTTTGTCGGCCGGATTGATGCGACTCCTCGTATTCCTCACCGCATTCCTGTGCGCGCTGGCGCACGCGGCGGCGCCGCAGCCGCCTTCGATCATCGGCAATTCGTGGATCATCGGCGATCTTTCCAGCGGGCAGGTCCTCTACTCCGAAAAGCCGCAGGAGCGCGTCGAGCCCGCGTCGCTCACCAAGCTGATGACGGCGTACCTCGTGTTCTCCGCGCTGCGCGAGGGCAAGCTCTCGCTCGAGCAGCAGATCAACGTTTCGAAAAAGGCCTGGCGCGCGCCGGGCTCGCGCATGTTCATCGAGCCGCGCCGCCCGGTGACGATCGAGCAGCTGATCCGCGGCATGGTGGTGCAGTCGGGAAACGATGCCTGCATCGCGCTCGCCGAGGCGGTGGCGGGCAGCGAGGAGGGGTTCGCACAAATGATGAACCGCGAGGCCGAGCGTCTCGGGATGAAGAGCACGCGTTTCGTGAATGCGTCGGGGCTTCCCGAAGCGCAGCACTACAGTACCGCGCATGACCTGTACCTGCTCGCCGCGGCGCTGATCCGCGACTTTCCCGAGGAATACGAGCGCTACTACTCGGAGAAGGAGTACCGCTACAACAACATCAGCCAGCCGAACCGCAACCGTTTGCTGTGGCTCGACCCGAGCGTCGATGGCGTGAAGACCGGCCATACCGAGGCGGCGGGCTATTGCCTGATCGCCTCCTCGCAGCGCGGCGGCAGGCGCCTGCTCTCGGTCCTGCTGGGCTCGACCTCGGAGTCGGCGCGCGCGCAGGAGTCGCAGAAGCTGCTCAACTGGGGTTTCCAGTTCTTCGACAGCGTCAAGCTCTACGCGGGCGGGCAGCCGGTGAAGTCGCTCGAGGTGTGGAAGGGCGCGGCCGACGCGGTGAAGGTCGGCGTGAAGCAGGACGTGTTCATCACCGTTCCGAAGGGCGAGGCAGAGAAGCTCCAGGCGGAGCTGGTTTCGCAGCAGCCGCTCCTCGCGCCGATCGCCGAAGGGCAGCGCATCGGCATGCTGCGCGTGACGCTCGGCGGCGCGCCCCACGGCGAGTACCCGCTGGTCGCGCTCGAGCCGGTCGCGGCGGCCGGCTTCCTCGGCCGCGCCTGGGATACACTGCGGCTCTGGGCAAGGTAGCGAGGCGACCATGGTTTTCCTGAACGGCAAATTCCTCGCGCTCGAGGATGCGCAGGTTTCGGTCCTCGACCGCGGCTTCATCTTCGGCGACGGCGTCTACGAGCTGGTGCCGGTCTACTCGCGCGTGCCGTTCAGGCTCGAGGAGCACCTTGGGCGCCTCGAGCGCAGCCTCGCCGCCGTCGGCATCCGCAATCCGTATCCGCGCGCGCAGTGGGGCGAGTTCATCCTCGCGCTGGTGCAGGGCCAGCCTTTCGACGACCAGGGCGTGTACTTCCAGGTGACGCGCGGCGTTGCCAAGCGCGATCACGCCTTTCCGAAGGATGCGCAGCCGACCGTGTTCATGATGTCGAACCCGCTGGTGAGCCCGCCGCGCGAGCTCGTCGAAGGCGGCGCCGCCGCGGTGAGCGCGCAGGATAACCGCTGGCTGCGCTGCGACATCAAGTCGATCTCGCTGATCGGAAACGTGCTGCTGCGCGAGCTCTCGGCGCAGGCCGGCGCTGCGGAGACCATCCTGTTTCGCGACGGCAGGCTCACCGAGGCCTCGGCCTCGAACGTCTTCATCGTCAGGGGCGGCGTGATCCAGTCGCCGCCCAAGTCGAATCTCATTCTTCCCGGCATCACCTACGACGTGGTGGTGGAGCTCGCCCAGGCGGCGGGGCTGCCGCTCGAGTTCGGCGACCTGACCGAGGCGCAGGTGCGCGGCGCGGACGAGATCTGGGTCAGCTCCTCCTCCAAGGAGGTCCTGGCGATCGTCGCGCTCGACGGCGCGCCTGTCGGCGACGGGCGTCCCGGCCCGGTGTACCGGCACATGTACCAGCTCTACCAGGAGTTCAAGCAGAAGGTGATGCGTGCCGGCAGGCGCGAGCCCGTTTCCGCCTGAAGCCGCGCCATGCCGGTCCTTCCCGAGGGCGCGCAACTCGCCTTTCCGTGCGCGTTTCCGATCAAGGTGATGGGACGCAAGCAGCCGGGCTTTGCGCAGGCGGTGACGGGAATCGTGGTCAAGCACGCGCCCGACTTCGATCCGGCGACCGTCGAGATGCGACCCAGCCGGCAGGGACGCTACCTCAGCGTCACCTGCGTTCTGCAGGCCACGTCGCGCGAGCAGCTCGACGCGCTGTACCAGGAGCTCTGCGACCATCCCGCCGTAGTGATGGTGCTTTGACCGTCGTCGAGGACATCGTCGTCAAGCAGCTGGGTCGCGCCGAGTATTCGCCCACCCTCGAGGCGATGCGGGCGTTCACCGGCGCGCGCACAGCGTCGACGCCGGACGAGCTGTGGGTTCTCGAGCATCCCCCCGTCTACACGCTGGGCCAGGGCGCGCGCCGGCCGCAGCTCGCCAATGCGATCCCCGTGGTGCAGACCGACCGTGGCGGGGAGATTACCTACCACGGCCCGGGCCAGGCCGTGCTCTATACGCTCGTCGATCTGTCCCGGCGCGGCCTCAAGGTGCGCGAGTTCGTCAGGCTTCTGGAGCAGGCCGTGATCGACCTCGTCGGCAGCCGCGCCGAGCGCAAGGAGGGCGCGCCGGGTGTCTATGTGGCAGGCGCCAAGATCGCCGCCCTCGGCATTCGGGTCGCGCGCGGACGGGCGTACCATGGCGTGGCGCTCAACGTCGACATGGATCTTTCCCCTTTTCATGCGATCGACCCCTGCGGCTATCCGGGGCTTGCCGTGACGCAGCTGCGCGAGCTCGGCGCCCGGGACTCGGCCGCTGAGGCCGGAGGGCGGCTCGCGGCGATCCTCGCGGAGCGGCTCGAGCGTGCGTGAAGCGGGCATCAAGGAAAAGGGCCAGGCCAAGACCATACGCATCGTGCCGCGCGCGCCGCTGCGCAAGCCGGACTGGATCCGGGTGCGCGCGGCAAGCCCCGGCTCGCGCTTCTACGAGGTGAAGCAGATCCTGCGCAGCCAGAAGCTGCATACGGTGTGCGAGGAGGCGTCCTGCCCGAACATCGCCGAGTGCTTCGGCAAGGGCACGGCGACCTTCATGATTCTTGGCGATATCTGCACCCGCCGCTGCCCGTTCTGCGACGTGGCACACGGCCGGCCGCTCGCGCCGGACCCCGAAGAGCCCGGACACTTGGCGCACACCATCGCGCTCCTCAAGCTTGCTTACGTGGTCATCACGAGCGTCGACCGCGATGACCTGAGGGACGGCGGCGCGCGCCATTTCGTGGACTGTATCCGGGAAGTGAGGAAACACTCTCCTGCCACGACGCTCGAGGTTTTGGTCCCCGACTTCAGGGGGCGGCTCGAGCGCGCGCTCGAGATCCTGGGGGGCGCGCCGCCGGACGTCATGAACCACAACCTGGAGACGGTGCCGCGGCTATACCGGCGCGCCCGGCCCGGCGGCGACTATGCGCACTCCTTGCGGCTGCTCAAGGCGTTCAAGCAGCGCCACCCCGAGGTACCGACCAAGTCCGGACTGATGGTTGGCCTGGGAGAAACCGACGAGGAGATCCTCGCCGTGATGGGCGAGCTGCGCGAGCACGACGTCGACATGCTGACCGTCGGGCAGTACCTGCAACCCTCGCCGCATCACCTGCCGGTCGAGCGTTACGTCGAGCCTGCCGTATTCGAGGAGTATCAAAGCCAGGCATTGAAGATGGGATTCAGGCACGCCGCGGTAGGGGCGCTGGTGCGCTCCTCCTACCATGCCGACGAGCAAGCCAATCGCGCCGGAGTGGATTAGGAGAACTAGTTAACACCGCAAGAGCACTGTTTCACATACGCTCTGAACCGAGGGAGGCGGTTATGCGGATGAACACCACGCTGGTGATCAATTCCAAGGGCGGGTCGGGCAAGAGCACCATCGCGACCAACCTGGCGAGCTTCTTTGCTTCAAACGGGATTGCGTCAGCCATCATGGACTACGACCCTCAGGGGTCGTGCCTGAACTGGCTGCGCCTGCGCGCCCCCCACGCGGGAAGGATCCACGGCGCCAATGCCGCGCCGCAGAAGACCGGTCTGCGCAGCCTGCGCATGCACGTGCCGGCGGACACGCGGCAGCTGATCATCGATGCGCCGGCCGGCGCATCGGGAATGCTGCTGCAGGAGATGCTGGGCCGAGCCCAGTGCATCCTCGTGCCGGTGCAGCCTTCGGCGATCGACATCCACGCCACCGCGAATTTCATCCGCGACCTGCTGCTTGCCGGAAAACTGCGCGCGCGCAACGTGCGGCTCGCCGTGGTCGCGAACCGCGTGCGCAGGTCGACCCCGGTGTACCAGCCGCTGGAGCGCTTCCTGAGCTCGCTCAGCCTGACCTTCCTTACCCGGCTGAGCGATTCGGAGGTCTACGTCGAGTCGGCCGAAACCGGAGTGGGGATCTTCGAGATGGATGCTGCGGCCTGCGCCGCGGAGCGTGAGCAGTTCCTGCCGATCGTGGAATGGGTCGATCCCGAGCACAGAGCGCGCTTCGAGGGCCGCAGGATCATCGAGCTTTCGCGTCCGCGCTGGGCTGCTACCAAGCTCGGTTCGCTCTAGCCTGAAAGCCGCCCTTCTAGCCGGCTTCGCCGCCGCCGTCCTCGCCTGGCCGCTGCCGGCGGCGGCTGACCTCGAGCGCATCACGCAGGGCGAGGCCGTCGCCGGCTTGAAGGCGGCGCTCGAGAAGGGCTCGCAGGCCGCCGTGGCAACGCTCGGGCGCACCGACGGCTTCTTCGGCAACGCGCAGGTGAAAATCCCGCTTCCCGATTCGCTGGCGCGCGCCGAGCGCCTGATGCGCCGTGTCGGCATGAGGCGCCACGCCGACGAACTGGTGCTCACCATGAACCGCGCCGCCGAGGCCGCGGTTCCCGAGGCAGGCGGGCTTCTGCTCTGGGCGGTGAAGAAGATGACGGTGCAGGACGCCAAGGGCATCCTCGGCGGCGGCGAGACCGCCGGCACCGATTATTTCAGGCGCTCGACCCGGCAGGAGCTCCACCAGCGCTTCCTGCCCATCGTGCGCCGCTCGACCGCGCAGCTCGGGCTCGCCCGCCAGTACAACCAGTTCGGAGAGCGAGGCGCGTCGCTCGGGCTGGTCAGCCCGGAGCACGCCGACCTCGACCAGTACGTGACGCAGAAGGCCCTGGACGGCCTCTATTTCATGGTGGCGGAAGAGGAGAGGAAGATCCGCAGGGATCCGGTCGGCGCCGCCTCCGGCATCATCGAGAAGGTTTTCGGAGCGCTGCGCTAGCCGCCCATCATCAGCCGCGGCACCCAGAGGATGATCTCCGGGAAGGCGAGGAACAGGCCTACGGTCGCCACGTCGGCGAGGAAGAACGGCATGATGCCGCGGAACACGGTGGTGAGCGGAATATCGGGGCGCACGGCGTTCACCACGAAGCAGTTGAGGCCGATCGGCGGCGTGATCAGGCAGATCTCGGCCATCTTGACCACCACGATGCCGAACCAGATCGGGTCGTAGCCGAGCGCGATCACCGCGGGGTACACCACCGGGAGCGTGAGCAGCAGCATGCCGATCGCGTCCATGAACATGCCGAGCAGGACGTAGAACAGCAGGATGCAGATCATCACCATGATCGGCGGCACATCGAGCGACACCACCCACTTGGCGAACGCCTCGGGCAGGCCGGCGAAGCCCAGGAACCGCACGAAGATCAGCACGCCCCAGATGATCGAGAAGATCATCACGGTGAGCTTCGCGGACTCGAGCAGCGCCTCGCGCAGACCGTTCCAGCGCATGCCGTGCACTAGCGCCAGCACGAACACCACGAACGCGCCCAGCGCCCCGGCCTCGGTCGGCGTCGCCCAGCCGAAATACATCGCCGAGAAGATGATCACCACCACCGCGATGATCGGGAAGGTGCCGGGCACCGACTTCCAGCGCTGCGTCCAGGTGAAGCCGCGGATCGGCCGGCCCAGGCTCGGGTTGATCTTGGCCATGGTGACGATCAGCGCCCCGTAGACCAGCGCCGAGACGATCCCGGGCAGGAATCCGGCGATCAGCAGCCTGCCGACCGACTCCTCGACGATGATGGCGTAGATGACGAGGATCGCGGAGGGCGGGATCAGGGTGGCGAGCGTGCCGCCCGCAGCGACCACGCCGGCGGCGAGGCGCTTGTCGTAGCCGGCCTTGAGCATGTCGGGCACCGCGACGCGGCTGAACACCGCCGCGGTCGCGGTGCTCGCGCCCGAAACCGCGGCGAAGCCGGTCGCGGCCATCACCGTGGCGACGGCGAGCCCCCCAGGCACCCAGCCGAGCCACTTGGTGGCCGCGTCGAACAGCTTTTCGGTCAGCCCCGCATGGAAGGCGAGAAAGCCGATGAGGATGAACATCGGCAGCACCGACAGGGTGTAGCTGACCGATTTGGAGTGCGGAATGGTGCCCACCATGCCCGCGCCGGAGTCCCAGCCGATCATGGCGACCAGGCCGGCGAGGCCGACGGCGGCGGCGGCGATGTACACCCGCACGCCGAGGAACACCAGGACGACGAGCCCGCAGGCGCCGATGATGCCGATGCTGAACGCGTCCACGCGCTACCCGGGCCCGCCGCGCCGGACGGCGCCCGCCGTTTCCTCGATCTCGTGCGCCGCCTGCTCCTGCACCGAGAGCACGGTGGTGACCGCGACCGGGCGCCGGCGCGGGTCGATCGCGAGGCGCAGGTAGCCCGCGAGCTGCACCCACAGTCGCAGCCAGAGCAGCGCAAAAGCGATCGGCACCGCGAGCTTGGAGGGCCACACCGGCAGCTGGGCGTCGATGGTGCTGTCGCCGAGCTGGTAGGCGCGCAGGAAATGGCCCCAGCCATACCAGATCAGCACCGCGACCACCGCGAGCGCCACCAGCGTGCCGAACATCTCGGTGCCCCAGAGAAGCCGGCCGCGCATGGGCTTGAGCAGCATCTCCATGCGCACATGGCCGCCAAGGCGCTGGCAGTACGCGATGCCCAGAAACGCGAAACTCGCCATCGACAGCTCGACGAAGTCGATGTAGCCGCGCACCGGCGCGTTGAACAGCGTCCTGCCCAGCACCTGCCAGACGCCGAGCAGCATCAGCGCGAAGATCGCGAACGCGGCGAACAGATTGAAGCCGGTCTCGACGCGGCCGAGGTGCCGGTCGAACGCCGAAAGCCGCGGCGCCTCGCCCGCGGCCCCGGCGGAGGGAGTCTGTGCCTCCAAGAAAAGCTAAGTCAGCCGCCCTCGCGGGCGATCTTCAGGATAGCGTCGATGAGCTCCTGCCCGTTGAAGCGGCTCTTGTTCTCCTCCACCCACTTGTCCCATACCGGCTTGCCGGCGACGCGCTGAAACTCCTCGAGCTGCGCCTTGCTGTAGGTGACCGGCTTCAGCCGCGCCTGCAGCATCGGCAGGTTCTTCTTGTCGATATCGATGTAGGCCTGGATCTGGGCCCGGTCCACCTCGGCCTTGGCGTCGTTGATCAGCTTCTTGTGCTGCGCGGGAAGCTTCGCCCACGAGTCCTTGCTGAACACGACCGGGCACTCGGCGGTGCCTGGCGACATGTTGGTCGTGTACCAGTCGGCGATCTCGTGAATGCGGTAGGAGACGTGGCTGTAGGTGTAGGGAAAGGAGGCCGCGTCCATCGTGCCGCGTTCCATCGCGGTGTACACCTCGGTCGCCGTGGTGGTGGTCTTGATCGCGCCGAGCACCTCCATGGCGTCGCCGATGCCGCCGCCGGCGCGCACGCGCTTGCCTTTCCACGCGGCGAGGGTCGTGGGCGGCGCGCCCTTGCCCATGAACTCGTACTGCGGCAGCAGGGTCGAGGCGTAGGCCATCGCGTCCCAGTTGTCCAGGTCGGCGACCAGTGCCGGGTGCTTGAACAGCGCGTTCCTCGCCTTCAGCGACACGTTCCAGTCGCCGAGCGGCAGGAACGGCAGCGAGAACACCATGAACGCCGGGTTCTTGCCGGGGTGGTAGAAGTTGCAGAAATGCGCGCCGTCGATCGCCTTCAGCTTGATGCTGTCGAGGTTCTCGCGGTCCTTGGAGAACGTCTCCGCGTAGCCCAGCCGGATGGTGAAGTCGCCGCCGCTGCCCTTGGCGACCTTGTCGGCCAGCACCTCGATGCCCTTGGTGAAGGCGCGCTGCTTGCCCCACATGGAGAACTTCCACTCCACCTTCTGGGCCATTGCGGTTGCTGGTACTGCCGCGAGCGCGGACATTGCTGCCGCTGCGATGCACGCTTGAGCACGTCGCATGGATCCTCCTCCTTTGGTTGTACCGGGGGGTTGCCCCCTCTGGTCGGGACCGTAGCACAGCCCCGCAACCCGGACAACCTCGCTAGTGCGCCTGGTCCCAGTTCGCGCCGACGCCGACCTCGACGGTCAGGGCGACCTCCAGCGTGGCCACCGACTGCATCAGCTCCCGGACGCGGTCCTTCACGATCTCGAGCTCGGATTCGGGGACCTCGAGCACCAGCTCGTCGTGCACCTGCATGATGAGCCTCGCGCCCATTGCCCGCTCGTCCAGCCAGCGTTGCACCGCGATCATGGCGAGCTTGATGAGGTCCGCGGCCGTGCCCTGCATCGGTGCGTTGATCGCCGCGCGCTCGGCGGCCTGGCGGCGCATGGGCGAGCCGCTCCTGATCTCGGGAAGCCACAGGCGCCGGCCGAACACCGTCTCCACGTAGCCCTGCTCGCGCGCCCGGCTGCGCGTCCCGTCCATGTAGCGCTTCACTCCCGGGTAGCGCGCGAAGTAGGAATCGACGTAGGCCTGCGCGGTGGCGCGCTCGATGCCGAGGTTCTGCGCCACGCCGAAGGCCGACATGCCGTAGATCAGGCCGAAGTTGATGACCTTCGCGGCGCGGCGCTCGTCGGCGCTGACCGCCTCGAGCGGCACGCCGAACACCTCGGCCGCAGTGGCGCGGTGCACGTCGTGGCCGCGCGCGAAGGCGCGCTTCAGCGCCTCGTCGCCCGAAAGGTGAGCCATGATGCGCAGCTCGATCTGCGAGTAGTCCGCCGAGACGATCCTGCAGCCCGGGGAGGCGATGAAGGTCTGCCGGATGCGCCGTCCGGCCGCGGTGCGGATCGGGATGTTCTGCAGGTTGGGGTCGTTGGAAGCGAGCCGCCCGGTCACCGCGGTGGTCTGCGAGTAGGTGGTGTGCACGCGTCCGGTCTGCGGGTTCACGCTCTTCGGCAGCTTGTCGGTGTACGTGGACTTCAGCTTCGACAGCGTTCGGTGCTCCAGGATCAGCTTGGGCAAAGGGTGGTCGAGCGCGAGCTCGGCGAGCACGTCTTCGTCGGTGGAGGGCTGGCCCGAGGGGGTCTTCTTCTTCACCGGCAGCTTCTGCTTGTCGAACAGGATTTCCTGGATCTGCTTCGGCGAGCCGAGGTTGAAAGGCTGCCCGGCCGCCTCGTAGGCCTTCTGCTCGATGGCGAGCATTTCCTTGCCCAGGGCGTGGCTCTGCGCCTCGAGCTTGGCGCAATCGAGCAGCACGCCGTTGCGCTCCATGCGAAACAGCACCGGCACCAGCGGCATCTCGATCGCCTCGTAGACGCGCGCAAGGTTCCCGTCCTGCTTCAATTTCGGATAAAGGATCTGGTGCAGCGTCAGCGCGCAATCGGCGTCCTCGGCCGCGTAGGCCGTGGCGCGCTCGATCGGGACCGCAGAGAAGGGAATGCGCGCAGCGCCCTTGCCGGTCACGTCGTCGTAGCTGATCGTGGTCCAGCCGCAATGGCGCTGGGCGAGCGCGCCGAGGTCGTGCCGCTCGTGCACCTCGAGCACGTAGGACTCGAGCAGCGTATCGTGCACGCAGCCGGCGAGCCGCACGCCCCGGTTGGCGAGCACATGGGAATCGAACTTCACGTTCTGGCCGACCTTGCGGCAGTCGTCGCGCTCCAGCCAGGGCTTCAGCATGCCGAGCGCCGTTTCGAGGTTCACCTGGGAAGGCGCGGCGGGATACTCGTGCGCGAGCGGCAGGTAGAGCGCCTCGTCGCCCAGGGCGAACGACATGCCGACCAGCCGCACGCTCATCGGCTCCAGCCCGACGCATTCGGTGTCGAAGCCGACGATGTCCGCGGCCTCGAGCTGCGCGACGAGCTCCCGCAGCGCGTCTACCGTGAAAATGGCGCGCGTTTTGCGTTTCTGCGGACCTGCGGGCGCCGCGGACGCGATGCGAGGCGGCGGGCTGGGCGCGCCTTGCATCTCTCTGAGCCAGGTCTTGAAGCCGAAACGCTCGTAAAGCTCGCGCTGTCGCGCCGGATCGCCGCTGCCGTCGACCAGGCTCTCGAGCGTCACGGGCAGCGGCACGTCGCGTTTAACGGTGAGCAGGCCGCGGCCCTTGGGCAGCCAGTCACGCACCTTGCGCAGGTTCTCGCCGACCACTCCCGGGACCTCGGCCGCATGCGCGATCACCGACTCGAGCGAGCCGTACTGCGTGATCAGCCTGCAGGCGGTCTTCGGGCCGACCTTCTCGACGCCCGGGATGTTGTCGATCGCATCGCCGACCAGGGCAAGGTAGTCGACGATTTTTCCGGGCGGCACGCCGAACTTGCGTTGCACGCCTTCGGCGTCGAGCGTTTCGTTCGACATGGTATTGACCCAGGTGACGCGTTCGTCGACCAGCTGCGTGAGGTCCTTGTCCCCGGTAGAAATGACCGAGCGCCAGCAGCGGCGCCTCGCCTGCTCGACGAGGGTGGCGATCACGTCGTCGGCCTCGACCCCTTCGATGGCGAGCACCGGCCAGCCGAGCGCCTTGATCGCCTCGCACAGCGGCTCGACCTGGGCGGCGAGATCGTCGGGCATCGGCGCGCGGTTCGCCTTGTACTCGGGATACTGCTCGTCGCGAAAAGTCCTGCCCTTCGCGTCGAAGACCACCGCGCGCGCCTGTGCCTCGTAGTCGGCGGCGAGCTTCCGCAGCATGCTCAGCACGCCGTAGATGGCGCCGGTCGGCTCGCCCGCCGGGCTCTTCAGCTCGGGCAGCGCGTGGAACGCGCGGTACAGGTACGACGAGCCGTCGACCAGCAACAGCGTCTTTTCAGGATCCTTTCCCGACACGATGACGAACGAGAAAGCTGTTCGGTATTATGGCAGAGTTCTTCAAGGCCACAGAGCGGCGCGCCGAGGAGGTGCTGCTCAACCTCTAGTAGAATCGGCGCGAGATGCGCCGATGGCTACCGGTCGTGCTCGTGCTTGCCGCCGTGAGCGCATTCGCGCAGCCGCGAGCGCCGCAGCTCGAACCGCTGCCCGAGCCGCCGCCGCCGCCGCCGATGCCGGGCGGCCCGGAAGAGCCGGCGGTGCGCATCCCGGTGCAGGAAGGCGACAAGGTGGAGGAGGTCCGCGCCGGCGGACGAGTGGTGATCCTCAAGGTCACGCCTCCCGGCGGCAAGGCCTACTACCTGGTCGACATGGCGGGCACCGGCAGCTGGATACGGCGCGATTCGCTCGACGAGGGCTTGCTGGTTCCCATGTGGCCCCTCCACACCTTCGACTAAGTTGTCGGTCTACACCCCCGTATCGGACCGCGAGCTTGCGGCGTGGCTCGTCAATTACTCGGTCGGCGCGCTCCTCGCCCACGAGCCGGTGCATGCCGGAATCGAGAACACCAACTACTTCGTCGACACCACCCAGGGGCGCTACGTCCTGACGCTGTTCGAGCGCCTGCCGGCGGAGGAGCTGCCCTTCTATCTCAACCTGATGGCGCACCTCGCGCGCCACGGCATCCCCTGCCCGGCGCCGATCGCGGATCTCTCCGACCAGTACCTGCAGCGCTTGAACGGCAAGCCGGCTGCCCTCGTGACGCGCCTGCGGGGACGCTCGCTCGAGCAGCCGGACACGGGCCACTGCGCGGCGCTCGGCGCGCTGCTCGGCCGCATGCACCTCGCCGCGCGCTCCTACCCGGCGTACCTGGAGAACCCGCGTGGGGCGAGGTGGTGGCGCACCGCGGCGCGCGAGGTGAGGCCGCATCTCGACGCCCCCAGGCTGCACTTGCTCGACGCCGAGCTCGATTATCAGTCCAGGCAGCGCTTTCCCGATCTGCCGCGCGGGCCGGTGCACGCAGATCTGTTTCGCGACAACGCGCTGTTCGAGGACGGGCGCATTTCCGGGGTGATCGACTTCTACTTCGCCGGCGTGGACACGTTCCTGTACGACGTCGCGGTGTGCGTGAACGACTGGTGCCTGGTTGCCCCCGATTCCGACCGGCGGCTCGACGCGGCGCGCGCGCGCTCGCTGCTCGAGGCATGCCACGGCGTGCGGCCTTTCACCGCGCTCGAGCGCGAGGCCTGGCCGGCGATGCTGCGCGCCGCCGCGCTTCGTTTCTGGCTGTCGCGGCTGCATGACTTCCACCTGCCGCGGCCCGGCATGCTGGTGCACGCCCACGATCCGGAGCATTTCCGCGAGGTCCTGGCGCTCAGGGCCGGCGGCGACTGTCATTGGATCGATTGAGATGCAGGCGCGGATCGTAAGCCCGCTGCACGGCGCGCGCTGGCTCGGCGAAGGATGGCGCCTGTTTCGCGCGGCGCCGCTCGGCTGGCTCGTCATCGTGTTCGGCTATTACCTCCTCGTCAGCGTCGTCTCCGTGGTTCCCTTTGTCGGGTTTGCGGCCGCCCTGGTGTCGGTGCCGGCGTTCTCGGTAAGCCTGATGGCGGCGGCGCGCGCCGCAGCGCGCAAGGCGCCGGTCCAGCCTGCGCTGCTTTTCGAGGGTTTCCGCAATGAACTCGCCTCCCAGCTCGTGCTCGGCGTCATCTATCTGGGCTGCATCTGGGGGGTAGGCGCGGTGACGGCGTCGCTGACCGACCTGACGGCCGTCCGGTCGCTGCTGTCGGGGAACGAGCGCGTCGAGGACGCCGGCGAAATGCAGGCGCTTTTGCGCCCTATCGGCGTCGCTCTGCTGCTGTACACCCCGGTGATGATGATGTTCTGGTTCGCGCCGCTGCTCGCCGCGTGGCATTCCACCGCGCCGGCGAAGGCGCTGTTTTTCAGCTTCGCCGCCTGCCTGCTCAACTGGCGCGCCTTTCTGACCTATGGGGGGGTGCTGGTCCTGGTCATCGTCGCGCTCTCGTTCCTGACGCGGGTCGCGCTCGGTCTGCTCTCGGGCGGCACGGCGCCCGATCCGGCCCTGATCGCCGGACCCCTGGCCATCGTCTTCATGCCGACGCTCTACGCGAGCTTCTACGCCAGCTACAGGGACGTCTTCGGGGGCGAGCCGGTATGATCCGCGCAGCATGGACTGCGAGCTGTGCGAGAGGGACGGGGGCGCGCTCGTCTGGCGCGACGCCTTTTGCCGCGTGGTGCGCGTCGCGGGCGGCGCGCACCCGGCCTTCTATCGCGTGATCCTCGGCCGGCACGTGCGCGAGATGACCGATCTCGACGCCGGGGAGCGCGATCGGCTGATGCGGGTGGTGTTCGCGTGCGAGGCCGCGCTGCGGCAGCTCGCGGCGCCTGACAAGGTCAATCTCGCGAGCTTCGGCAACCAGGTGCCTCACCTGCACTGGCACGTGATCGCGCGCTTCACGGACGACGCGCACTTCCCCGACCCGGTGTGGGCGGCGCCGCGCCGGGCCGGCGCGCGGCGCGAAGCGCCCGAGGACCGGGCGTTCGGCGCGGCGATCGCCGGACTGCTCGCATGAATCTTCCGGAGCTCGCCGCCGAGGCTGCGCCGCAGTTCGTCGATGCCGCCTCGTGCAAGGCCTGGCTGCAGGACGTGCCGCTCGCCAACGTTGGCGCCGCCCAGGACGAGCTGCGCCGCGAGCTGCGGGAGTACAACCGCTTTCCGTCGAGCGCCGTGAAGCGCCTGGAAGTGATGGAGGCGCTGCGCGAAGCGGTTCACTTCGTGCAGATCGAGCAGGCGAAGCGCTTCTCCAGCCGGGCGCTTCCGGCGACCGACGCCGAGTCGGCGATATTCGAAGCGACCATCGCGCTCTGGGACGAGATGCGCCTCGGCTACCAGCGGCTTCTCGAGGCGGCGCTCGGCGGCGATCCCGCCGTGCGCCCGCAAGCGGCGCTCATCTGCCAGCGGGCGATCGCCTACGGCGGGCTGAAGATGTTCCACCACTATCGCGCGTACCGGGAAGTGCCGGCGCGCGAGTGGCGCGCGCTGCATGCCGCGTACGCCGGCGCCGAGAAGCTCGAGGCCGCCGAGGAGGCGGTGCAGGACTTCCTCAACCGCGACGTGCACGAGAGCTCGCCGCGCATCGCCTACGCGCACGCGGTGCTGATGGGGCTGTGCAGCCCGAACGAGCTTGCCCAGCGCCAGCTCGCCTTCGTCGCCTACCTGCTCGAGCGCTGGGCAGCCAAGCTCGAGGTCTCGCCGGCGCCGCTCGACGAAGGCCTCGGCGTGCCGCCGCTCGTCGCGGACCTGGAGAAGGACCGCTGCCCGGAGCGCATCGTCGAGGCCGACGCCAAGCTCATCGAGCCGCGCTATCTCGATACGCGCAAGCTCGCGAAAAGCCTCCGCAACCGGGTCGCCCTTCTGCGCAAGGGCGAATCGCCGGCGCGCCTCGGGCTGGGCGAGGATTGCGTGCAGCCGTCCTGCGAGCAGCTGCTCGTGTTCCTGTACCGCCAATGGTGCCAGGCGAAGCCCGCCCGCGCCCCGGGCCGGCAAGCCGCGGATGCCATCGCGCAGGCCGACATCGGGCTCGAGGCGATCTATCACCATGTGTCGGGACGCGCGTTTCGTCAGCCGGTGGGCGCCTCCGAGCTGACGCAGAAGCAGCGCGACGAGATCGCGACCTTCGGCCGCGTCATCAGCCGCGACGACGGCTCCGCGCAGGCCGTCGCGCTCGACGACTGGGAGGTCGAGGAGGAAAGTGCGCAGGGGCTGCGGCTGGTGCGCCGCGCCGGCCGGGAAGGAAAGCGCGTGGCGCACGGCCAGCTGATGCTGGTGCGTCCGCGGGACGCGAAGAGCTTCATGCTGGGGCAGGTGCGCTGGCTGATGGCCGCGCAGAACGGCGAGCTTCATGCCGGGCTCCGGCTGCTGCCCGGCGTGCCGAGCGCCGTCGCGGTACGCCCGACCGGCCTCAACGCGCAGAACGAGAAGTATCTTCCGGCGCTGGTGCTCGGCGCCGTGCCGGCCCTCGACGCGCCGCCCAGCCTGGTGCTGCCCCCAGGCTGGTTCAAGCCCAAGCGCGTGATCGAAACCTACGCCGACGGCGCTTCGAGGGTGCGCCTGACCGAGGTGCTGGAGCGCGGCAGCGACTTCGAGCGCGTCGGCTACGAGCCCGGGTCCTAGGCCGCCTGCTGCCGGTCGCCGCTGGCGAGGACCCGCTGGGGCGGAAACACGGCGCTGAAAGTCGATCCGCGGCCGGGCTCGCTCGCGACCTCGAGCGAGGCCTGGTGGCGCGAGAGCGCGTGCTTGACGATGGCGAGGCCCAATCCCGTGCCGCCGCTCTCGCGCGAGCGGCCGCTGTCCACCCGGTAGAAGCGCTCGGTAAGGCGGGGCACGTGGCGCGGCTCGATGCCGATCCCGGTGTCCGTGACGCTGAAGATGCCGCGCCCGTCGGCGATGCGCCACGCGAGGCGCACCGCGCCTCCTTCCGGGGTGTAGCGCACGGCGTTGGACACCAGGTTGGAGAACGCGCTGTGCAGCTCCTTCGGGCTGCCGAGTAGCCGGCCTTCGGTCTCGATCGCCGCCTCCACGCGATGGCGGCCCGCCGACAGTGCCCGCCCCTCCTCGCCCAGCCGCTCGACGAAGGGCCGCATGTCGATCGGCTGCTCCTCCTCCGGTCCCGCGCTCGACTCGAGCGCCGAGAGCATCAGCAGGTCCTCCACCAGGCGCTGCATGCGCTTCGTCTGGTCGGACATCAGCGCAAGAAAGCGCCGCCGCTGCGCCGGGGAGAGCTCGAAGGATTCGTCGCCGAGCGTCTCCACGAAACCCGAGAGCACGGTGACCGGGGTCTTGAGCTCGTGTGAGACGTTGGCCACGAAATCGCGGCGCATGGTGTCGAGGCGCTCCTCGGCGGTCACGTCGCGGGAGCTGAGCAGCTTCTGGTCCTCGCCGAACTCGATCACGCGCAGCTGCAGCAGCGCTTCCATGCGGCTCGCGTGCATCACGAACGGGGCGCTGAAGTCGCCGGCCTCGAGGAAGGCGATGAACCCGGGGTGGCGGATGAGGTTTACGATCGGCTGGCCCAGATCGCGCTGCGCGTCGATGCCAAAATGCCGCGCGGCGGTCGGGTTCGCCCACTCGATGCGCAGCTCCGCATCGAGGATCACGACCCCGTCGGGAAGCGCCCTGCCGGCGGCGCGAAAGCGTGCCAGCGCCCGCCCGAGCCGCGCCTGCTCGACGTCGCGTCCTTTGAGGAAGCGGTGCAGCTCGGCAAGCAACTCTTCCCATACGCCGCGGCCGCGAGGCAGCGATGCGAGGCCCGGGCGCCGCAGCCAGCCGCGCAGCGCGCGCACATGGAACGAGTGATAGGCGAGCCGCAGCGCGAGCGCTACGACAAGCGCGAGCGCGACGGCGGTAAGCGCGCTCACGCCGGGCTGGCGGAGAACCGGTACCCCGAGCCGCGCACCGTCTCGATCAGCCGGTCGTGGCCGGAGACCTCGAGCGCCTTGCGCAGGCGGCGAATATGGACGTCCACGGTGCGCTCCTCGACGAACACGTGGTCGCCCCAGACCTGGTCGAGCAGCTGCGCGCGCGAATGCACCCGCTCGGCGTGCGTCATCAGGAAGTGCAGCAGGCGGAATTCGGTCGGCCCGAGGGAGAGCGCGCGCGAGTCGCCGTATACGCGGTGCGCGCCGGGGTCGAGCCGCAGGCCGGCCGCCTCCACCGGGTCCTCGGTCATCTGCGGCGCGCGCCGGCGCAGCACCGCCTTGATGCGCGCGATGAGCTCGCGCGGCGAGAACGGCTTGGTGACGTAATCGTCGGCCCCGGCCTCGAGGCCGGCGAGCTTGTCGGCCTCTTCGCTGCGCGCGGTGAGCATGATGATCGGGATGCGCTTGGTGCGTTCTTCCTGGCGCAGCTGGCGCGCAAGCGAGACCCCGGACATGCCCGGCAGCATCCAGTCGATGAGCAGCAGGTCGGGCAGCGCGCTCTTCACGATGCCGAGCGCCCGCTCCGCATCCGGGGCCCGGATGACGTGGTGCCCGGCGTGCTGCAGGTTCACCGCGATCAGCTCCTGGATCGCCGGCTCGTCTTCTACCAGCAGGATGTTCGCAGCCACGTGGCAATTGTAAGAAGGTTTCGTGACCGTTTTGTTTCAGCCGGCCTTGCTATCATGCAAGTACGTGACTTCAGACCGTTTTCCGACCGGGATGCGCCGCGCGACATGAGCCGCGACACCGATTTCGGCTTCGAGCGGGTGCCGGAGGCCGACAAGGCCGGCCGCGTCGCGCAGGTGTTCGCGCGCGTTGCCGAGCGCTACGACCTGATGAACGACCTGATGTCGCTCGGGCTGCACCGGGCGTGGAAGGCGTTTACCGTCGCCCTGGCGCGGCCGCGGCCGGGCGAGCGCATCCTGGATGTCGCCGGCGGCAGCGGCGACCTCGCGCGCGCGCTTGCGCCGCGCGTTGCTCCGCACGGCGAGGTCTGGCTCACCGACATCAACCGCTCGATGCTCGAGCGCGGGCGCGACCGGCTGCTCGACGCCGGCAGGCTGATACCGATGGCCCAGTGCGACGCCGAGCGCCTGCCGTTTCCGGCGGCGTACTTCGACTGCGTCACCGTAGGGTTCGGGCTGCGCAACATGACGCACAAGGAGAGGGCGCTCGCCGAGATGGTCCGCGTTCTCAAGCCCGGCGGGCGCCTCCTGGTGCTCGAATTCTCCAGGGTCTGGGAGCCCCTGCGCCCGGCGTACGATCTGTATTCGTTCCGGGTACTGCCGTGGCTGGGAAAGCGCGTCGCGGGCGAAGGCGACCCCTACCGCTACCTTGCCGAATCGATTCGCATGCATCCCGACCAGGCGCAGCTCAAGGCCATGATGGAGGCGGCGGGGCTCGGCGAGGTGGAAGTCTTCAATCTCGCCGCCGGCGTGGTCGCGCTACATCGAGGGTATCGATTTTGATAGCATCGACGCTCCGGAGGACATCATGATGCGCAACTGGCTGCTCGCCGCCTGCGTGGCGCTCGTCGGGTCGGCGCTGGTCGCGACCGACGTCGAGGCGCGGCGCCTGGGCGGCGCGCGCTCCCTCGGCGCGCAGAGGAACATCGCGAACGCACCGCCCGCGAAGCCCGCGCAGCAGCAGGCGGCGCCGGCGCAGAACGCCCCGCAAGCCGCGACTAGGGGCGGCAAGTGGGGGCCGGTTCTCGGCGGGCTGACGCTCGGCGGTCTGCTCGGATACCTCTTCGCCGGCAACGGGCTTGCCGGAATCCTGGTGCTCGCGGCTCTCGCCTTCGCCGCCGTCATGCTGTTTCGTGCGCTCGCGCGCCGCGCGGGCCCGGCGCAGCGTCGGATACAGTTCGCGGGCGCCGGGAACGAGACGGTGGTCGCTCCTGCGCCGGCCCCGCCCCTGGCGGCTGCTCTGTCCCTGCCCGCCGGCTTCGACGCCGCCGGGTTCCTGCGCGCCGCCAAGTTCAATTTCGTCAAGCTGCAGCTCGCGAACGACGCCGGACAGCTCGATGAGATCCGCGAGCTCACCACCGGCGAGATGTTCGATGCGCTCAGCCGCGATTTCGAGGCGCGCAGCCCGCAGCCGCAGGACACCGCGGTGGTGGCGCTGAAGGCCGATCTCCTGGAGCTGGTAAGCGAGAAGGACAGGTATTGGGCGAGCGTGCACTTTTCCGGCATGGTGCGCGAGACGCCCGGAACCGCGCCGGCCGCCTTCGAGGAAGTCTGGAACCTCGTCAAGCCGACCGACGGCTCGAGCGGCTGGCTGCTTGCCGGCATCCAGCAAATGCATTGAGCTCCGAGCCGCCGCGCGAGAAGGCCACCTTTGGGTGGCCTTTTTCTTTAGTGCTGAACCGCCTGCTCGAACGGGAGCCATGGGCTGCGCAGCGGCTCGCCCCGTTCGCGGGCCGGTGCATCGAGCTGCGCGGCCCGCCGCTGCCCGCAGTGCGCTTCACGATCGTGCCGGGGGGCCGGGTGCAGGCGGGCGGCGCCGATCCTGCGCTGGTGATCACGCTGCGCCCGGAGGCGCTCGTTGCACTTGCGCGCGGCGAGGAGCACCTGCTGCGCTCGGCGGGGGTGGAAGGCGACGCGCGGCTCGCGGACGAAGTGATGCTGCTCGTGCGCCATCTGCGCTGGGATTTCGAGGAAGACCTGTCGCGCCTGGTGGGCGATGTCGCGGCCCACCGCCTCGCCGAGCTCGCGCGCAGCTTTGCGGCCTGGCAGACCGACGTCGCGCAGCGGCTCGCCGGCTCGGCTGCCGACTATGCCGCCGACGAGGCGCGGCTGCTCGTGCGCCGCGCGGAGCTGGAGGCGTTCGCCGCGGATGTGGCCCGCCTGCGCGACGCGCTCGAGCGCCTGGACAAGCGGGTCGAGCGCCTTGGCTAGCCTCGCGCGGCTCGCTCGCATCCTCGCGATCGGCCTGCGCTTCGGGCTGCACGAGTTCGTCCCGCCGCTCGCCGTGAACCCGGTGCTGCGGCTTCTCGCGCGGCGCAAGCACTTGCCGCGCGGCCAGCGGCTGCGCGAGGCGCTCGAGGCCCTCGGACCGATCTACGTGAAATTCGGGCAGGTGCTTTCGACGCGCCGCGACTTGCTGGCGCTCGACATTGCCGACGAGCTCGCGAGGCTGCAGGACCAGGTCCCGCCCTTCGCCTCGGAGCAGGCGATCGCCGAGATCGAGCGCGCGTTCGGGCGGCGCGTGGACGAGGTTTTCGCGAGCTTCGAGCGAACCCCGGTGGCGAGCGCCTCCATCGCCCAGGTGCACCTCGCAATGCTGCACGACGGCCGCGAGGTGGCGGTCAAGGTGCTGCGGCCGCAGGTCGAGGCCTGGATCGCCAAGGATGTCGCCCTGCTCGAGACCGCCGCGGCGCTGGTGGAACGGCTGTACCCGGAAGGACGGCGCCTGAAGCCGCGCGAGGTGGTCGCCGAGTTCGCGCGCCATCTCGAGGAGGAGCTCGATCTGATGCGCGAGGCGGCGAACGCGAGCCAGCTCGCCCGCAACTTCGAGGGCTCCGCGCGGTTGTGCGTACCCCGGATGCACTGGGACCTGTGCTCGCAGCGGGTGATGGTGATGGAGCGGATGCACGGCACGCCGATCTCCCAGGTACGCGTCCTGAGGGAGAGGGGGATCGACATTCCCGCGCTGGCGCGCTCCGGCGTCGAGATCTTCTTCACGCAGGTGTTCCGCGACGGCTTCTTCCACGCCGACATGCACCCGGGCAACATCCTGGTGGCCGACGACGGTCGCTATGTCGCGCTCGACTTCGGCATCATGGGAACGCTCACCGAGACCGACAAGAACTACCTGGCGCAGAACTTCCTCGCCTTCTTCAACCGCGACTACCGGCGGGTGGCTCAGGCGCACCTCGACGCCGGCTGGGTGCCGCCGACCACGCGCATTGACGAGTTCGAGGCCGCGATCCGCGCCGTCTGCGAGCCGATCTTCGCCCGCCCGCTCAAGGAGATCTATTTCGGCAGACTGCTGCTGAGGCTGTTCCAGACCTCCCGGCGCTTTAACGTCGAGATCCAGCCACAGCTCGTGCTGCTGCAGAAGACGCTACTCAACATCGAGGGCCTGGGCCGCGAGCTCGACCCGGAGCTCGATCTGTGGCGCACCGCGAAGCCCTACCTCGAGCGCTGGATGGGCGAGCAGCTCGGCTGGCGCGGCCTCGCGCGCACGCTGCGCCAGGAGGCGCCGTTCTGGGCCGCGACGCTGCCGCAGCTGCCGCGGCTCGTGCACCGCGCGCTGGCCGAGGACCGCCTCGGCGAGCTGCGCCGCTCGGTGGAGCGGCTCACCGAGGAGAACGCGCGGCGCAACGATCTCCTCGCCGCCCTGATCGTCGTCGCTCTCGCGGCCCTGGTGCTCGCCGCGATCAGCCTTTTCTGAGCCGGTCGTGGCGCAGGATAGCTCCAGGCCGGATTTCTGGGATACGCGCTACCGCGGCGGCGTGACGCCCTGGGATGCCGCCGGCGTGCCGCCGCAGCTGACCGTATGGCTGCAAAGCAAGCAGGCTCCGCAGAGGGTACTGATACCCGGATGCGGCTCCGGCTACGAGGTGCGCGCGTTCGCGGCGCACGGCCACGACGTGCTGGCGGTCGATTTTTCGGATGCCGCGCTCGAGGCCGCACGGCGCGAGCTGGGCGCGCTTTCCGATCGCGTGCTGAAGGCGGACTTCTTCAGCTTCGAGGCGCAGTGCTTCGATGTGGTCTACGAGCGCGCCTTCCTTTGCGCGCTGCCGCGGCGCCTGTGGGCGGCCTGGGCGCGCCGCGTGGGCGAGCTGCTGCGCCCGGGCGGCGAGCTGGCGGGGTTCTACTATCTCGACGACAACCCGCGCGGGCCGCCCTTCGGGATTTCCGAGGAGGCGTTGAAGCAGCTCCTCGATCCGGGGTTCGAGCTCGCCGAGAGCCTGCCCGTGCCGCCGGCGCAGTCGCTGCCGGTGTTCCAGGGCAAGGAGGTTTGGCAGGTCTGGAGGCGGCGGCTATGATGCGGCGGCGATGCTGATCGGCTTCGTCGTCCTTTACCTCGCGGTCACTGTCGCGATCGGCCTGTGGGCCGCGCGGCGCGTGCACAACTCGCGCGACTACGTGGTCGCCGGCAGGAGCCTTCCGCTCTACATGAGCACGGCGCTGGTGTTCGCCACCTGGTTCGGCGCCGAGACCGTGCTCGGAGTCTCGGCGACCTTTCTCAAGGAGGGCATGCGCGGCATCGTCGCCGACCCCTTCGGCTTCTCGTTCTGCCTGGTGATCGTGGCGCTCGCCTTCGCGCGCGCGTTCTACCGGCTGAACCTGCTCACCATCGGCGACTTCTACCGCCAGCGCTACAACAAGCCGGTCGAGGTGGCGACCAGCATCTGCATCACGCTCTCCTACCTCGGCTGGACCTCCGCGCAGTTCACCGCGCTGGGCGTGGTGTTCCACACGCTCTCGGGCGGGGCGATCTCGCTCTACTGGGGGATCGTGCTCGGCGCCGGCGTGGTGCTCGTCTACACGCTGCTCGGCGGCATGTGGTCGATCGCGTTCACGGATCTCTTCCAGAGCGTCGTCATCATCGTCGGGCTGATCTACCTCGCCTTCCTGCTGGGCGGCGCGGCGGGCGGCTTCGAACGGGTGGCGGCGCACGCCGCCGAGGCCGGGCGCTTCGAGTTCTGGCCCAGGCTCGAGGCGCGCGACGTGCTCGCCTTCATCGCGGCGTTCCTCACCGCGGCGCTCGGCTCGATCCCGCAGCAGGACGTGTTCCAGCGCGTCACCTCCGCAAAGGACGCCGACACCGCGGTGCGCGGGGCGCTGCTCGGCGCCGCGGCGTACTTCTGCATGGCGTTCGTGCCGATCTATCTCGCCTACTCGGCGCTGCTCATCGATCCGCAGATGGTGGCGCCGCTACTCGCCGGCGACGAGAACCAGAACCAGCTGATCCTGCCGAACCTGATCCTGGGGCACACGCCGCTCCTGGCCCAGGTCATGTTCTTCGGCGCGCTGCTCTCGGCCATCATGTCCTCGGCGTCGGGAGCGCTGCTCGCGCCGACCACGCTGTTCACGGAGAACGTGCTGCGGCCGTTCATGCCGCGCATGGGCGATCGGCAGTTCCTGCTCACCATGCGCGTGGTGCTCGTGCTGTTCGGCGTCGGCGTCATGGCGTTCGCGCTGGCGAGCGACGCGAGCATCTACCAGATGGTGCAAAACGCCTACAAGGTGACGCTGGTCTCGGCCTTCGCGCCGCTCGCGCTCGGCCTTTACTGGAAGCGCTCGACCACGGCCGGCGCGCTGGCCGCTGTGGTGCTGGGCCTCGCGAGCTGGCTGCTCCTGGAGGCCGTCGCCCCCGAGGCGCTGATCCCGCCGCAGCTCGTCGGGCTGGGTTTCTCGTTCCTCGGGATGATCTTCGGGTCACTGCTCGGGCGCAGGTAATGCACGCCTCCCCGCTGGCGCGGATCCTGTTCGCGGTCTACGTCGCGCTCGTGGCCTATGCATCGCTGTATCCGTTGGCGGGCTGGCGGGATCACGGCCTGTCCGCGCTCGCGTACCTCTCCGCGCCCTGGCCGCAATATGTCACCGGCTTCGATGTCGTCGCGGACGTGCTTGGTTACGTCCCGTACGGTTTCCTATGCGTCGTCGCGCTGCAGCCGCGGGTGGCAGGCGCGGGCGCGCTCGCGATCGCGACCGCGAGCGCGCTGCTGCTGTCGCTCTCGCTCGAGGCGCTGCAGACCTTTCTTCCTACGCGCATCGCCTCGAACCTCGACGTGCTGTGCAACGTCGCGGGCGCCGCCGTCGGGGCCGTCATCGCGCTCGCGGCTGCACCGCGGCTGATTGCCAGCGGCCCGCTCAGGCGCTTTCGGACCACCGCGTTCCTGCCCGGGATCGAGGTCGATCTGGGCCTCGTGCTGCTCGCCCTGTGGCTGTTCATGCAGCTCAACCCGGCGACGCTGCTGTTCGCCGCCGGCGACCTGCGCGATCTCCTCGCCGCCGGCGAGGGCCGGGCGCGAAGCGTCCAGTTCTTCGTCGCGATTGAAGCGATCACCGCGGCGGCGAACCTGGTCGGGGTCGGCCTGCTGGTGTCCGCGCTCGCCGCGCGCGCGCAGCCGGCGCGCGCGTTCTTCCTGGCGCTGGTCGCGGCCGCGGTGGCGGTGAAAACCGTGGCGTTCGCAGTGCTGATGCGCGCAGAGAACGTGCTTGCCTGGCTCACGCCTGGCGCTTGGCGGGGGCTCGCGGCCGGCATCGTGCTCGCGCTCGCCGCGATGGCGCTGCCCCGCACCGCGCGCCTCGCGGCCGCCGCGGTGCTGATCATGGCGGCCACCGTGCTCGTCAACCTGGCGCCGCCGAACCCGTACCTCGCTGCGACGCTCCAGGTCTGGCAGCAGGGGCACTTCCTCAACTTCAACGGCCTGACGCGCGTGGTGAGCGCGTCGTGGGCATACGTCGCGGCGGCCTACCTCATCCTGCTCGCGGCGCGGCGGCGCGAACCGGTCAGTTAGGGTCAGTTAGAATTCGCGCCATGTCCTATTACTCCCGGCACGTCTTCTTTTGCTGCAACCAGCGCGATGGCGGCCGTACCTGCTGCAACGACAAGGGCGCCTCCCAGATGCGCGATTACGCGAAGAGCCGCGTCAAGGCGCTGGGGCTCTCCGGCCCGGGCAAGCTGCGCATCAACCAGGCGGGCTGCCTCGACCGCTGCGAGGAAGGGCCCTGCGTCGTGGTCTATCCCGAGGCGGTCTGGTACACCTACGTCGACCGCTCGGACATCGACGAGATCATCGAGGAGCACCTGAGGAACGGGCGCGTCGTCGAGCGGCTGCGCATGTAATGCGCGCGAGCACGCGTCGCGAGTTCGTGCCCGGGCCCGCGGGCCGGATCGAGTGCGCGGTGGACGAGCCGGAAACGGCTGCGCGGGGCGCCGCGCTGATCGCGCACCCGCACCCGCTTTTCGGCGGCACGCTGGACAACAAGGTGGTGCAAACCCTCGCGCGCACGCTCGCCGCGCTGGGATACGAGACCTGGCGGCCGAACTTTCGTGGCGTGGGCTCGAGCGAGGGCCGCTTCGACGAGGGCGCGGGGGAAGTCGAGGATCTGGCCGCCGTGCTGGACCGGCTGAAGCCGAAGCCGTACGTGCTGGCGGGCTTCTCCTTCGGCGCCGCCATGCAGGCGCGGCTCGCGACGCGCGTGCGGCCGGAACGCCTGGTGCTCGTGGGGGTGGCGGTCTCGAGCTTCGAGGTGCCGCGGGTTCCCCCCGGCACGCTGGTGATCCACGGCGAGCACGACGAGACCGTTCCGCTCGCTGCGGTGCTCGATTGGGCGCGGCCGCAGGAGCTGCCGGTCGTGCTCGCACCCGGTGCCGACCACTTCTTCCACCGCAAGCTCCAGCTGCTGCGCACGATCGTCGAATCCTGCTGGCGATGAGCGTCCTGTCGGCGCGCGCGCTGCGCAAGTCCTACGGCGCGCTCGAGGTCGTGAGCGGTGTCGACCTCGAGGTGAAGCCCGGCGAGTGCTTCGGCCTGCTCGGACCGAACGGCGCCGGCAAGACCACCACGCTCAAGCTTTGCCTCGGGCTGACGCATCCGGACTCCGGCTCGATCGAGCTGCTCGGCGAGCCGGTGCCGGCGCGCGCACGCCAGGCGCGCGCGCGCGTCGGCGTGGTGCCGCAGTTCGATAACCTCGATCCGGACTTCACCGTGACCGAGAACCTGCTGGTGTACGCGCGCTACTTCGGTCTCGACGCGAAGCGCATGCGCCCGCGCGTGCCGGCGCTGCTCGAGTTTGCCGGGCTCGCCGGCCGCGGCGATGCGCGCATCGGCACGCTCTCCGGCGGGATGAAAAGGCGCCTGACGCTCGCCCGGGCGCTGGTCAACGAGCCGCAGCTCGTGATCATGGACGAGCCGACCACCGGCCTCGATCCGCAGGCGCGGCACCTGATCTGGGAGCGGCTGCGGCGCCTGACGCAGGAGGGAACGACGCTGCTGCTGACCACGCATTTCATGGAGGAGGCCGAGCGCCTGTGCCACCGGCTCGCGATCATGGATCGCGGGCGCATCATCACGCAGGGTACGCCGCGCAAGCTGATCGCGCAGCACATCGAGCCGCAGGTGGTCGAGGTGCACGGGCCCGGCTACGAGGCCTGGATGGCGCGCGCGCGGCATCTTGCGGCGCGCGTGGAGCGCGCCGGCGACACCGTGTTCTGCTATGCCGCGAACGTCGAGCCGGTGCTGAAAGACCTCGCCGGCAACAACGACCTCGTTTATCTGCACCGGCCGGCGAACCTGGAGGATGTGTTCCTCAAGCTCACCGGCCGCGACCTGAGGGATTGATGCGATGCGCAGCCGCTTGACGCTTTTCGCGCCGCCCGAGCCGAGCCTGCGCTGGGTCGCGGTGTGGCGTCGCAACTGGCTGGTATGGCGGCGCCTCGCGGTGCCCTCGATCCTCGGCAACCTCGCCGATCCGCTCATCATGCTGTTCGCCCTCGGCTACGGCCTGGGCGCGGTGCTGGGAGAGATCGGCGGCACCTCGTACTTCGCCTTTCTCGCCTCGGGATTCGTGTGCTCGGCGACCATGTTCGCGGCCACCTTCGAGTCGCTGTTCTCGGCGTTCTCGCGCATGCACGTGCAGCGCACCTGGGAGGCGATCGTGAACGCGCCGATGACCCTCGACGATGTGCTTGCCGGCGAATGCGCCTGGGCGGCCACCAAGGCGCTCGCTGCCGGCGCCTGCATGCTTCTCGTCGTCGCGGCATTCGGCTACGCGAGCCCCGCGGCCGCGGTTGCCGCGCTTCCGGTGGTGGTGCTCGTCGGCCTCGCGTTCGCCGCGGTCGGCCTGGCGATCAACGCGCTCGCCAACGGCTATGATTTCTTCAGCTACTACATGACGCTCGTGCTGACGCCGATGCTGATGCTCTCCGGGATATTCTTCCCGATCGAGCAGCTGCCCGCGGCGGTGCAGGCGATCGCCAAGGCGCTGCCGCTCTACCACGGCGTCGCCGTGGTGCGGCCGCTGCTCCAGGGCGAGATCGCGGGCGCGGCTGCGCTGCACCTCGCCGTGCTCGCCGCCTATGCTATCGTCGGCTTCTACGTGGCCCTCATCCTGACGCGGCGGCGGCTCCTCAAGTAATGCTCTGGGTCAAGTCGCTGCACATCATTTTCATGGTGACCTGGTTCGCGGGCCTGTTCTACCTGCCGCGGCTGTTCGTCTACCACGCGCAGTCGAGCGATGCGCTGTCCCTGGAGCGCTTCAAGGTCATGGAGCGCAAGCTCTACTGGGGCATCATGGCGCCCGGGGCCGTTCTCACCATCGCCTTCGGCCTGTGGCTGTGGCTCGGCTGGTTCCGCGACGCCTCGGGATGGCTGCACGCCAAGATCGCGCTCGCCGCCGTCCTCGCCGGCTATCACCTGTGGTGCGGCCGCCTGCTGCGCGAGTTCGCCGCCGGCCGCAACACGAAAAGCCACGTCTGGTACCGCTGGTTCAACGAGCTCCCGGTGCTGATCCTCGTCGCGACGGTGCTGCTGGTTGTCTTCAAGCCCTTCTGAGTCGTTCTTCGCCAGCTGTCCGCGGGGGCTGGAAAAGCTGCTTCTCCAGGAGATCCATTCCCTGGGAGGCGAGAAGGCGAGCGTCGCTCCCGGCGGCGTGGCGTTCGCGGGCGGCTGGCCGGCCTGTTATGCGGTCAACCTCTGGTCGCGAGTCGCCTCGCGCGTGCTGTGGAAGGTGGCCGAGTTCGCCTACCGCAACGAGACAGAGGTCTACGCGGCGGCGAAGGCGGTCGACTGGCCGGCGCTGTTCACCGTGGAGCGCTCGCTGCGGGTGAACGTCACGGCACAGAAAAGCCCGCTCAAGAGCCTGGAGTTCGCCACCTTGCGCATCAAGGACGCGCTCTGCGACCGCTTTCGCGACGCGCTGGGGCGCCGCCCGGACGTGGAGCGCGCACAGCCCGACGTGCGCGTGCACGCCTTCCTCGAGGCCGCACGCGGCAGCCTCTACCTCGACACCTCGGGCGAGCCGCTCTTCAAGCGCGGCTGGCGCTCCGGCGCGCTCGAGGCGCCGCTCCGGGAAAACCTCGCCGCGGGCATCGTCATGCTGACCGGCTGGCGTCCTGAAGAGCCGTTGCTCGATCCGATGTGCGGCGCCGGCACCCTGCTCGCCGAGGCCGCCGCCATCGCGCGCGGACGCGCGCCCGGCGCGAAGCGCGTTTTCGGATTCGAGAAGCTCGTGACTTTCGATGCCGCCTTGTGGAAGCGGGTCCGAAGCGAATCCCGTCAGAAGGAGCACCAGCCCAGGCTCTACGGCAGCGACAACGATCCGAAGGCGCTCGATGCGGCGCGCCGCAATCTCGCGGCTGCCGGGGTGGAGCGCTGGGTGAAGCTTGAGCGCACCGACGTCCTCGAGCGCGCTGCGCCGGCCCCCGCGGGCGTCATGGTGGCGAACCCGCCCTACGGCGAGCGCATGGGGAGCGTCGAGGCGCTCGAGCGCTTCTATCCGAAGCTCGGCGACGCGCTGAAAAGGCACTTCGCCGGCTGGCGCTGCTACCTCTTCACGGCCGATCTTCGCCTGCCGAAGCTCATCCGCCTCGAGCCCTCGGCCCGAACGCCGCTCTGGAACGGAGCGCTCGAGTGCCGGCTCTACGAGTTCCGGATCGTGTCGGGCAGCCACCGCCGGGAACGCGCGCAGTAGCCGGGGATCAAGCGAAGCGGACCTTCTTCATCGAGTGGTGCTCGCGCGCCCTCGCGAGCTGCGCCTCGTCGGTCAGGTCCAGGCGCAGCGGCGTCATGGACACGTAGCCGCGGTCGAACGCCCAGTGGTCGGTGCCTTCCTCGGTCGCCTCGACCGGAACCACGGTGAACCAGTAATGCGTGCGCCCCATCGGATCCTTGCCGGGGACCACCCTGCCGTCGTAGTGCCTTACCGACTGGCGGGTCCAGAGTATCCCGCGCGGCGTACCTTCGGGCAGGTTGACGTTGACGAGCCTGAGCTCGGGGACCTCCAGCAGCAGCTCGAGCACGGTCCCGACCCAGGGCTCGAGCCGCTCGAAGTCCGGCTGCTCCGTTTCGGGCGCCGGCACGCTAAGCGCGATGCCGCGCAGGCCCAGGATGCGCCGAGCGCCGCGCAGTCGGCCGGCGTGCCGTCCACGCGGTACGCATCCAGCCCGGGGATCGCCGTGCGCTTCTGGTTGAGGGGGCGCGAGGCGGTGATCGAGTGCGCCGCCGAGGACATCTCGACGTCGGGCGCGACCACGCGCACCTCGCCGAAGCTCGCCGCGGCCTGCGCCAGTGCGGCTATGCCCGGGCTATAGACGCCGTCGTCGTTCGTCACGAGGATGCGCATGATGAGAGTCTGCGAGCAAATACCATGCGCGTCACGCTGATCCACAACCCCGGCGCGGGCGTCCCGGGAGGCGGCGAGATCGGGCGGCTCCTCGCCGTGCTGCGCGACGCCGGCCACAGCGTGCGCTACCAGTCGTCGAAGGACGACGGCTGGGACCGCGTGCTGGACGAGGCGGCGGAGCTCGTCGCCGTGGCCGGGGGCGACGGCACCGTCGCTCGCGTGGCGAAGCGCATGCTCGGCCGGGGCACGCCGGTGGCGCCGCTGCCGGCGGGAACGGCCAACAACATCGCGCGAACGCTGGGACTCGCCGGGCTCCCGGTGGAGGACATCGTTCGCGGCTGGCGGGAGCCGCGAAGCGTGAAGCTCGACATCGGGAAGGCGACGGGACCCTGGGGGACGCGCGGGTTCGTCGAGGCCGTCGGCATGGGGCTATTCGCCTGCGCGGTGCCGCGCGCCGACGCCAGCCGGACCATCCGCAGCCTGGAGCGCGCCGACGCCAAGGTCGCCTATGCGCTGCAGCTTCTGAAGGACGACCTGGAGGCCTGCGCGCCGGTTGCGCTCGAGGCGACGCTCGACGGCATGGACGTCTCGGGCGAGTTCCTGATGTTCGAGGCCATGATCCTGCCTTACGTCGGCCCGAACCTGCATCTCGCTCCCGACATCCGGCCCGGCGACGGCCAGATGGAGATCGTCATGGTGAGCGAGGCCGAGCGCGACAGGCTGCACGAGATTCTGGCGAGCTGGCAGAACGAAAAGCCGCGCATCGCGATGCTTCCCTCGCGGCGCGGCCGGCGCCTGAGCTTCGCCTGGAACGGCTATCCGATGCACATCGATGACCGCATCTGGCCCGCCCCGGGGGAGGATTTCCCGGCGCCGCCGGGGCGCATCGAGCTCTCGATCGAGGGCGCGGTAGAGTTTCTCGTCCCGCAGGCGAAGCCGAAGTGAGTCACGGCGCTCCGGGACGCGCCCTTCCAGGAGCGCGTAGTCGAGCGTCAGGTCCTCGCCGGCCGCGATGTCGCGCGCGGCCACATCGACGTTGTAGCGCCCGGCGCCGAACTCGATCCAGCCGTAGTGCAGCAGGACTTCGCGCAGCAGTGGCGGCTGTGCTTCGAGCAGCTGCGGATAGAGGTCGAGATCGAATCCGGGCGTGAAACGCCAGACCACGGTTCCTCTCGCACTCGGCTCTACAGTGAATACACCGAGGCCGTCGATCGAGCTTGAGGCGAGCCGGACTCGGACGAGCAGCACGGCCCGATCACGTCTCTCGCTGCTCGCCGCTCTCAATGATGCATATGCCGTTCTCCGCGCACCACGCTCTCAGGGCTTCCTCCTTCTCCCTTGCCTCGAATTGGTACCACCTATCAAGCAGACCCTTGTCCTCCAGCAGTTCCTTGAACCTTCGGTACGCACCCTTGCTCCGAAACATGGCCTGGACCCGTCCATAGGAGTCAGCGAGCTCCCGGGCGGCAAATCGCAAGGAGAGATTCTTGCCCAGGTCGAGTTCATTCTTGTGCGGCACGGACAAGTAGCGGTCCGACGTCCCGATGTCATCCGGCAGTTCCTGGTCCATCGAAGCGAGCTCGGACGTCCAGAAAATCTGGCCGGTATCGAGCGAAATGTACGCGCTGTGCTCAATCGGCGGCGCCGCGCTTACAAACTCGAAGGCCGCTGAAATCTCGTCGTAGAAGACTGCGACCATCTTTGCTGCCAAGCGTTAGGTCGAGGTGTTCACTTTATCGGATCAGGTTCCCGCGTCCGTGTGCGGCGTGCTGTTAGGTGCCCAGACGCGAATCATGGCAATGCTGCTCTGACTGGCAAGTCGGGGAGCTCGATGTGGACGCCGTTTTGAACTGGCCCAGACGCAATGGACCATACCCAGTCCTCTTCGCCAGAGGTTGTAAAGCGTGAGTCGAAAGCGAGTGGCACGCTCTCCATATGCCGCAGCAAAACGGCGGTGCGATGCCGGCCACTTATGAACTGGGTCACTTTGTGCCTCACCGAGACAGGCGGAATGAAGAATAAGCGGTTTCCATTGGCGTCGGCATAGAACCATTCCTCCAAGTACGCGTCGATGACGTGCTCAACGTCCCTGCACATGAAATCTTGTTGATCGAAATGCTGGAAGAAGGAGCTCTTGGATATCCAGAATGGCACGTCGGTGTCGAGATTCACGGCCGGCAGACAGCGCATAGGCCTAGTGGGCATCTAACGTGGAGCCAACCGGCGCGCGCCGGCTTCATGGCGCGTGGCCGAGTTGGGCGCCGGGTTAGACATCACGTCTTGCCGCCCCAAGCAATATATGCCAGGACCACGAACACCACTATTGCAATCAGCGCGAATTTGAAATGAGATCGTAGTGTCCTCCCCAATGCGCGACCCGCTTGGTAGGTGGCGCGCGGTGCATGCGCTGGTTGGTGCGGCAGAGTCTGGACGTTCGCGTCTTTGCGATAGGCCTCGGCAACAACGACTGGTATTGGATAACGACCGCCCGTGAGTATTTTCTTGATGTGTGCGAGAAAGGGATGCCCTGCGTCGAGAAGTGGTGCGATGTCAGTGGCGTCTTCTTCCGGTACGAAACCAATCTGGTGTCCACTCGCGGTACGCACCTCAGTCGCGTTCCTGCTGTACCTGTTGTTCGGGTCGCGGACAAGGTATGCAGGTGCACCGACATGAGCATACCGATCTATCAGGGCGGGCCGTCCTTCATATCTTGACCCTGCAACCATAAAGTCCCAACGCTCGATCGGCGAATCGCGTTCTCCTTCTTCGCGCTGGCGTTCCTTCTCGAGTTGCCATTGAAGTCGAAGTCGATCCTTTTCCTGTTGTTCAGCAGTACGCCGAGCGGTCTTTGCGACGGCGCGAACGTCAGGAGGGAGAATAGTCTCGACCGCGATAAAAAGCTCTCGGCGCTCGTCAGGGGTGATGCGCCCATCGGCGACTATGTTTTCGATCAGCGGGATGAGGTGAGAAATTGCGGGGAGATCCTCGCCTTTATGTTCTTGCAGCCATTTACGGAGGGAGGAAATCTCCTCGTCCGAGAACGACCCATCAGTCGTCACCGCCTGGCACAGTGAGAGGAGCTCTGCGCCAATTTCCGATTCGCGCTGCGTCTTTGTCAGCGAGACGCGTCGGCTTGGCGCTTCCCCTTCCGCAGTCTGTGCCACGAGCGCCCCCTTTTCGTGATGTCTAACGTCCCGGCTTTGGCGCGCTGGAGAAGGTGCGACGTAGCAGCGCCGATACGTAAGCGTCGCGCAACAGCCGGTTGTTAGGTGTCTCCATGGGAGCTTTAGTGCGGGACCGTGCCGCGGACCGCGAGGGCCTTCGCACGCAGGGAAAAAGCGCCATCCGGTCGATTACCGAGGAGGCGCTTGTGCAAGCCCTGTCGCAGTGCCTCGCGGCGCTCCTCCGAAAGACTGGCCACATAGGCGCCTTGTGGCGCCACGCCTCTCAGATGCGGATCCCAGAAATCGTTGAACGAAGCAAACGGCAGTTGCATCGTGAGCACCGTTTCTTTGACCTCTTCGAGGCTGGCAGACTGCCACAGCGCAGTGAGCTGGCCCTCTCGGTTGGAGTGCTTAGGTCTCTGGGAACGCGCCTCAGCACCGGGATCGAGCCTCATGGCCTCTTCCCAGAAGATTGACGCCAACTCCAGCCCGTCGCGGTCCCACGTACACGCAGAGACCGTTCCCCCCGGTCTGGTGACCCGCCTCATTTCCGTGGCCGCTTTCTCAGGCTCCGGGATAAACATCATGACGAGGAGCGAAAGTGTCTGGTCGAACGATGCCGTGGGAAATGGCAATTGCATGGCGTCGCCGACTTCGAATTTGACGCGCCGGTCCTCAACCTGCGTGCGAGCGTAGTCGACAAACGATTGCGCGGGGTCCACTCCTACTATCTCGCTCTGCCGCGTCATGCCGGCGACGACTTTCGCCAACGCGCCTGTCCCGCACCCGACGTCCAGGATCCTGCCGGAATCCCGCACCCTTGCGAAATCGGCATAAAGTGGGGCCAACCGGACGCTCCACCGTCCCATCAATTGCTCATAGCCGATCGCGTTCGCGAACATCTCCGGCATTGCCCCTCCCCCGCGTAAACGCCCGGTCGCTTATTGAGACACCTAACATTCCGGTTCAGCGGCGGCGCGACCACGTGTCCAGCGCGCCGCATGTGCAGAATGAAATGCCGCACTTGCGGCGCGCCCGCCACGCCGTGTCACCGTCCGCTGCAACCGGTTGTTATGCGGCGCTAGCGCGTGCGAAATTTCTTGAACCGTCTCCACGCCTCACCCAAGTTGAACTTAAAGCCCCAGAGCCCCGGCTGCTTCGCGTCGAAGAGGGCTTCGCGAAAGGCGCGTTGCTCCTCTGCGGAAAACGAGCCTGCCTCAAGCACCGAAAGGGCGGAATCGGACAATTGAAAGACCACTCGCGTTAATCCGTGAAACCCATGCCGGCGCAAATAGCCACGTTTTTCCAAGAAGTACAGGCTGTCCTCGATCTGCTGCTTCGTATGCCGCAAAACCAAATCGCGTTCCAAGACAAACAACGGCAAAGCGCTCTCCAGCGGTGGATCGGTTGCGTGATCACCTTTTAGCCACTTGGCCGAGACGGACTGCCCCTTACAGCTCGTCAAAACCTCCCAGCACAGCTTTTCGGCAACGGCCATGAAATTAGACGTTCGTGCAACGGTTAGTAAGCCGCATAACGAGGCTGTAGAAAAAGTCCGAAAACGGTCAATGTCGACCCACCGCCGAAACACCTGGGTTTTTGATGGTCACTTCGAATATTGTCGCTGTCGGGCCTGAGGAGGCACGCTACGAGGAGATCGCAGCTCGGTTGACCGTCGACGTCCAATCTTATCGAAGAATTGCTCATATCGCGTTGTGACGCGCCGATGTTCGACACGGGACTTTTTCTACAGCCTCAACGTTCCGCATCACCCGCGCGCGCCGCTCTTGCGCGCGTCGGCGTGGATGCGGTGGTTAGGGCTTCGGTATGTCTCGCCAGTCCAGGGCACGATGGCTCGCTTCCTCTTGAAAGTGCGTGAACTCTTCCATCATTGGGTTGACGACCTCCGCAACGTAACCGGGGCCGCCCTTCAGAAGGTGAGGCATCAACCGCCGCACAATCTCCGCGCCGTGTTCGAGGACTTTGGTATCACTCAGCTGGCGTAAGTACGGATTCGATCGGCC
>DATKAX010000171.1:0-3590 GCA_035514595.1 Burkholderiales bacterium | reverse complement strand
TGCCAGGGCGCGCGCGATCTCGAGCAGCCTGCCCTGGCCGAAGGAGAGCGTGGTGACGTCGGCCTCGGCGAGCTCGCCCAGACCGACGAACTCGACCAGCTCCTGCGCGCGACGCCGAAGCGCGGCTTCCTCGCGCCGGCCGCCTCCGGCCACCAGCGACCACAGGCTGGTTGAAAAGCGCCGGTGCGCGCCGACCAGCACGTTCTCGATCACCGGCATGCCCGCGAACGCACGGTTGTGCTGGAAGGTGCGCATGATTCCGCGCCCCGCGATGCGGTGAGGCGCGAGGCCGAGGATCGGCTCCCCCGCGAAGCGGATCTCGCCCTCGTCGGCGCCGAAAGCGCCTGCGATGACGTTGAAGGTGGTGGTCTTGCCCGCGCCGTTCGGGCCGATCAGCCCGAGGATCTCGCCGCCGCCGAGCGTGAAGTCGAGCCCGGCCACGGCGGTCAGGCCGCCGAAGCGCTTGGTCAGGCGCTTCACATCAAGCAAGGCGCCGTCTGAGCGCATCGTAGATCCCGATCAGGCCGCGAGGCTGAAGCAGCATCGCCGCCACCACAAGAACGCCGAACACCAGCACATGGTGATGACCGATCAGCGGCGAAAGGAAGAACGGCAGCAGGAAAAGCAGGATGGCGCCGACCACCGCGCCCGCGTGGCGTCCGGCGCCGCCGACGATCACCATGAACAGGATCAGGAACGCGTTGTCCAGGCCGAAGATCGGCGGATTGACCGTGTTGTCCACGAACGCGTACACCATGCCCGCAACCCCGGCGAGCGCGCTCGTCAGCGCGAAGGCGATCACCTTGGTGCGCGCCACGTCTACACCCATGGCCGCCGCGGCCTGAGGATTGTCGCGCACCGCGCGGCAAGCGCGTCCGAACCACGAGCGGTCCAGGCGCAGCAGGACCGCCAGGGTGCCGAGCAGCAGCGCCACGATCACCACCGTGTACCAGGGGCCCGCGATGCGCAAGCCGAACACGTCGGGCAGCCGGTAATTGGCGAGCCCCCCGGTGCCACCGGTGACTGCCCCGCCCTCGTTGAGCACCACGATGAAAAGCTGCGCCAGTGCGAGCGTCGCCAGGGCGAGGTAGAAGCCCTCCAGCCGGGTGGACGGGATGGCCACCGCGGCCGCGACCAGGACGCACAGCGCCACGCCGAGCACGATCGCGATCGGGAAAGGCAGATCGAACTGGAACAGGAAAATGACGATCGAGTACGCGCCGACGCCGTAGAACGCGAAGTGGGAAAACGCCACCTGCCCGCAGATGCCGAACAGGAAGTTGTAGCCGAGCGCGAGCGTGATCCAGAGCAGCAGCTTGCGGTAGACGTCGTTGTAGTAGCTGCCCAGAAAAAATGGCAACGCCGCCAGGACCGCGAACGCCGCCAGCCATCTGAGCGCGCTCATGCTTTTGCCTCCCGCGAGCGCAACAGCCCCGTCGGACGCAGCAGAAGAAAGATCATCAAGAGCAGCAGCGGCACGCCTTGCGCGTAACCCGAAGGGATGGGGGCGTAGCGCGTGGTCATCTGCTCGGCAAACGCGAGCAGCAGCCCGCCGAGCAGCGCCCCTTCCACCCGCCCGACACCGCCGATCACGAGCGCCGTGAAGCCCTGGATGGCGAGCGGGACGCCCATCAGGTAGTGCGCCGAAATGTTCGGCGACACCAGCAGCCCTGCCAGGCCGGCCGCGCCCGCGCCGCCGGCGAAGGAAAGCGCGGTGACGCGCGACAGGTTGATTCCCATGAGCGCCGCTGCGCGGCGGTGGATAGCGACCGCCTCGAAGCTCTTGCCGGCTACGGTGCGCTCGAAGAACAACCATACCGCGACGAACACCAGGAGCGTCACGGCGATGATGAAGAAGCTCTGGTAGGAACCGCCCACCGGCCCGAGCTCCAGGCGGCCGAGCCCGAACGGGTAGGGCACCGGGTGCGGATCGGGCGGGAAGCTCACCGAGATCACCTCCCGGAACACCACCAGCATGCCGAGCAGCGCGAGGATCGGCGCGAGCAGCGGCGCGCCCCGCTCCACCAGCGGGCGCACGGCGATGCGCTCGGTTGCCCAGCCCACGAGAAACATGAAGCCGAGCACCGCCGCCATGCCGAGGGGATACGGCCACTCGAATCTCGAGAGCAGCAGGTAGCCGCCGAAAGCGGCCACCATGGCCCACTCGCCCACGGCGAAGTTGATGATCCCGGTGGGACGGATCATCAACAGGTAGGCAAGCGCCACCAGGCCGTAAACGCAGCCGGACGCGGCCGCGCTTACGGACAGCTCGAGAAAGTCCTGCAACTACTTCTGGCCGACGTGGACGACGCGGCCTTGCTTGTCCCCTTCGTAGACGCGCACCACCATGCCGTTGGGGTCGAAGCCGGCGCGCTTGCCCGCCGGGAAGCTGTACTTCATACCCCTGGCGCCCATCACGCCCGCATAGGAAAGCGACTGCATCGCCGCGCGGATCTTCTCCTTGTCGGTCGAGCCGGCGCGGCGGATCGCCTCGGCCACCATCATGATGCCGTCGTAGCCGTAGCCGTGCAGGTTGAAGGGATCCTTCCCGGTGGCCTTCTTGTAGGCCGCCTCGAAGGCCTTCACCTCGGGCTTCTCGGGGTCGTAGGCGTCGACGAAGGTCACGCCGTCGATCAGGCCCTTCGCCACGCTCATGTAGACCGGCACCGAGAGGTTGTAGGAGGAATGGATCGGGAACTTCAGCCCGAACTCGCGGTAGGCCTTGAAGATCAGCACGTTCTCGGCCGTGAGGACGCCCGCCATGAACATGGCGTCGGGATTGGCGGCGCGGATCTTTTGCATCTGCGGCGTCGCGGTGGTCGCCCCGCGCGGGACCACTTCCTCCGCGACCACCTGGATGCCGGATTTCTCCAGCCCGGCCTTGAAGAAGCGGCCGAGGAGCTGCCCGAGATCCGAGTTGTCGGTGATCAAGGCGACGCGCTTGAGGCTCTTCGCGCGCGCATGCGCGAGCAGCGTCGCGATCTGGATCGAGCCGAGCGGCCCGGTCTGCCAGAAATACGGGTTGGGCAGCTGCGTGGTGAGCGTGTCGCCCGAGTTCATGGGCGTCATCTGCGGGGTCTTCGCCTCCATGGTCACCGTCTGCTGCTGCTGCGTCGCAGGCGTGAGCGACATGCTGATGATGAACAGCGCCCCCTGGTCGATCAGCTTGCGCGCGAGCGCCGCGGAAATGTCCGGCCGGGACTGGTCGTCCTCGATCAGCAGCTCGATCTTGCGCCCGAGCACGCCGCCCCTGCGGTTGATCTCCTCGGCGCCGAAGATCAGGCCCTCGGTCGCGGGCTCCGAGTACGGCTTGGAGACCCCCACGCGGTCGGTGATGACGCCGATCCTAATCGTGTCCTGGGCGCTCGCCACGCCGCCAACCAGAGCCAGGGCCAGTACTGCAAGAAACCTTTTCATCCTCTCCTCCTCGTCGTCGTGATCAATCGCTTTTCTTGTGCACCCAGTCGGCGTGGTGCGGCGCCTTTTTCGTCTGCGTCCATTCGCCCAGCATCGTCTCGCTCACGCTGGAGAGCCTCCTGGCCATCTCGGGAGTCGTGGTGTCCACCGCCAGCTCGAGGCGGTGGCCGTTG
>DATKAX010000170.1:0-3646 GCA_035514595.1 Burkholderiales bacterium | reverse complement strand
GATCTCGGCCAGCACCGGCTCGGCGGCCTGCGCCTTGCGGATCAGGTGGTACGCGAGGCCGGTGCCTGCCGGGATCAGGCGCCCGACGATCACGTTCTCCTTCAAGCCGCGCAGCTCGTCGCGCTTGCCCATGATCGCCGCCTCGGTCAGCACGCGCGTGGTCTCCTGGAAGGAGGCCGCGGAGATGAACGAGTCGGTCGACAGCGACGCCTTGGTGATGCCGAGCAGCATGTTGCGGTAGGTGGCGGGCTGCTTTTCCGCCTTCTGCGCCTTCTCGTTCTCCTCGAACAGCTCGGCGCGCTCCACCTGCTCGCCCTGGATGAACGGCGTGTCGCCCGGGCTGTCGACCTCGATGCGGCGCAGCATCTGGCGCACGATGACCTCGATGTGCTTGTCGTTGATCTTCACGCCCTGCAGGCGGTAGACGTCCTGCACCTCGTCGATGATGTAGCGCGCGAGCTCCTCGATGCCGAGCAGGCGCAAGAGATCATGCGGGTCCACCGGGCCGTCGACGATCATCTCGCCCTTGTTCACCACCTGGCCGTCGTGCACCAGCAGGTGCTTGTCCTTGGCGATCAGGTACTCGTGCTCCACGCCGTCGAGGTCGGTGATCACCAGGCGCTGCTTGCCCTTGGTGTCCTTGCCGAAGCTGACCGTGCCGGTGACTTCCGCCAGCATGCCCGCGTCCTTCGGCGAGCGCGCCTCGAACAGCTCCGCGACCCGCGGCAGGCCGCCGGTGATGTCGCGCGTCTTCGAGACCTCCTGCGGGATGCGCGCCAGCACCTCGCCGACCGCCACCTGCTGGCCGTCGCGCACCGCGATCACCGCGCCCACCGGGAAGCTGATGTTCACGGCGTGGTCGGTGGCGGCGATCTTCACCTCCTCGCCCGCCTCGTTGATCAGCTTGACCGAGGGGCGCTGGCCCTTGCCGGTGGCAGTGCGGCGCTTGGAGTCGATCACCACCAGGGTGGAGAGGCCCGTGACCTCGTCGATCTGCTTCGCAACGGTCTGGCTCTCCTCGACGTTCTCGAACTTCACCGTGCCGGCGTACTCCGTGATGATCGGCCGGTGGTGCGGGTCCCAGTTGGCGAGCGTCTTGCCGGCGCGCACCACGTCGCCGTCGGCCACCGAAAGCAGCGCGCCGTACGGCACCTTGTGGCGCTCGCGCTCGCGGCCGTTGTCGTCGACGATGGTGATCTCGCCGGAGCGGGAGATCGCTACCTTGTCGCCCTTGGCGTTCGACACGTAGCGCATGGTGGCGGTGAAGCGCACCGTGCCGGCCGACTTCGCCTCGACGTGGCTCTGCACCGCGGTCCGCGACGCCGCGCCGCCGATGTGGAAGGTGCGCATCGTGAGCTGCGTGCCCGGCTCGCCGATCGACTGCGCGGCGATCACGCCGATCGCCTCGCCGACGTTGACCAGCGACCCCCGGCCGAGGTCGCGGCCGTAGCACTTGGCGCACACGCCGAAGCGCGTGTCGCACGACAGCGCGGTGCGCACCTTGACCTCGTCGATGCCGACGTTGTCGATGCTCTCGATCGCGTCCTCGTCGACCAGCGTCCCGGCCGCGTACAGCACGTCCTGGGTCTCGGGGTGGATCAGGTCGCTCGCCAGCGTGCGGCCGAGGATGCGCTCGCGCAGCGCCTCGACCACCTCGCCGCCCTCGACCAGCGCCTTCATCGACACGCCGTTCTGGGTCTCGCAGTCGTCCTCGGTGACCACCAGGTCCTGCGTCACGTCGACCAGGCGCCGCGTCAGGTAGCCCGAGTTGGCAGTCTTGAGCGCCGTGTCGGCAAGGCCCTTGCGCGCGCCGTGCGTGGAGATGAAGTACTGCAGCACGTTCAGGCCTTCGCGGAAGTTCGCGGTGATCGGCGTCTCGATGATCGAGCCATCGGGCTTGGCCATCAGGCCGCGCATGCCCGCGAGCTGGCGGATCTGCGCCGCCGAGCCGCGCGCGCCCGAGTCGGCCATCATGTAGATCGAGTTGAACGCCTCCTGCTTCACCTTCTTGCCGTGCCGGTTCTCGACCTCCTCGGAGCCGAGCTGCTCCATCATCACCTTGCCCACCTGCTCGCCGCAGCGCGACCAGATGTCGACCACCTTGTTGTAGCGCTCGCCGGCGGTCACCAGCCCCGAGGTGTACTGGTTCTCGATCTCCTTCACCTCGGTCTCGGAGGCCTTGATCAGCTCCTGCTTCTGCGGCGGGATGGTCATGTCGTGCACGCCGAACGAGATTCCGGCGCGCGTCGCGATGGTGAAGCCCGCCTGCATCAGCTTGTCGGCGAAGATCACCGTCTCGCGCAGCCCGCAGCGCCGGAAGCCGACGTTGATCAGCTTCGAGATCTCCTTCTTCTTGAGCGGCTTGTTGAGCAGCTCGAACGACAGCCCGGCGGGCAGGATCTCGGAGAGCAGCGCGCGGCCGACGGTGGTCTCGTAGCGCTTGATGCGCTCGGTGATCTCGCCGTCCTCGGCGACGTCCTTCTCCCGGATGCGCACCCATACCCGCGCGTGGATGCCCACCTGGCGCGAGTCGTAGGCGCGGTGCACTTCCGCGAGGTCGGCGAAGCTCATGCCCTCGCCCTTCGCGTTCACGTGCTCGCGCGTGGCGTAGTACAGGCCGAGCACGATGTCCTGCGAGGGCACGATGATCGGCTCGCCGTTGGCCGGCGAGAGCACGTTGTTCGAGGCGAGCATCAGCGTCCTCGCCTCCATCTGCGCCTCCAGCGACAGCGGCACGTGCACCGCCATCTGATCGCCGTCGAAGTCGGCGTTGAACGCCGCACACACCAGCGGGTGCAGCTGGATCGCCTTGCCCTCGATCAGCACCGGCTCGAACGCCTGGATGCCGAGGCGGTGAAGCGTCGGCGCGCGGTTCAGCATCACCGGGTGCTCGCGGATCACCTCTTCCAGGATGTCCCAGACCTCGGGCACTTCCTGCTCGACCAGGCGCTTGGCCGCTTTAATCGTTGTCGCCAAACCTAAAAGTTCTAATTTATTGAAAATAAAAGGCTTGAACAGCTCGAGCGCCATCTTCTTCGGCAGGCCGCACTGGTGCAGCTTGAGCTGCGGGCCGACCACGATCACCGAGCGCCCGGAATAGTCGACGCGCTTGCCGAGCAGGTTCTGGCGGAAGCGACCGCCCTTGCCCTTGATCATGTCGGCGAGCGACTTGAGCGGGCGCTTGTTCGCGCCGGTCATCGCCTTGCCGCGGCGGCCGTTGTCGAGCAGCGAGTCCACCGCCTCCTGCAGCATGCGCTTCTCGTTGCGCACGATGATTTCAGGTGCCTTCAATTCCAGCAGTCTTTTTAATCTATTGTTCCGGTTGATGACGCGCCGATAAAGATCGTTCAAATCGGACGTCGCAAACCGGCCGCCGTCCAGCGGCACCAGCGGGCGCAGCTCGGGCGGCAGCACCGGCAGCACCTCCATGATCATCCAGTCGGGCTTGATGTTGGAGGCCTTGAAGCCCTCCAGCACCTTGAGCCGCTTGGCGTACTTCTTGATCTTGGCGTCCGAGGAGGTCGCCTCGAGCTCCTTCCTCAGGTTGTCGATCTCCTTGTTGAGATCGAGCGCGCGCAGCAGCGCCCGGATGCCCTCGGCGCCCATCGCGGCGGAGAAGTCGTCGCCGAACTCCTCGACCTTGGCG
>DATKAX010000169.1:0-3720 GCA_035514595.1 Burkholderiales bacterium | reverse complement strand
CCGGCTTCGCCGCGCTGCCCTGGGCGGCGACGCCCGCGGCGATCGCGATCCTGGTCGGCGCGATGAGCCTGGTCTCGGCGGCGGCGCTGCCGCTGGTGGAGGCGATCACGCTCGGCTCGCTCGCCGGCCAGGCGGGCCGCTACGGGCCGATCCGGCTGTGGGGCTCGGTGAGCTTCATCGCGGTGGTGCTCGGCGGCGGCGCCTGGCTCGACGTCGCCTCGGTACGCCCGCTTCCGGCGGCAGTGAGCCTGTTCGCGCTCGCTGCGCTGGCGGCCGCGCTGTCGCTGCCTCCCGGCGGCCCGGCGCGCCGGCACGAGATCGCTCGCCAACCCCGGCTCGCGCCGGCGGCGCTGCGGCTTCTGGGCGCGAGCGCCTGCATGGCGATCGCCCACGGCGTGCTGTACGCTTTCTTCACGCTGCACCTCGAGCGCGAGGGCTACAGCGGCGCGGCGATCGGCGCCTTCTGGACGCTCGGCGTGGTGGCGGAGATCGCGGTCTTCCTGCGCCTGCCGGCCCTGTTTCAGCGCTTCGCGCTGTCCACCATCCTCGCTGCGAGCCTGCTTTGCGCGGTGGCGCGCTTCCTCGCGATCGGCTGGGGAGCGGCATACCTCTGGATCCTGGTGCCGGCGCAGCTGCTTCACGGCGCCACCTTCGGCGCTTTCCATGCCGCCTCGGTTGCGGCGGTGCAGCGTGTCTTCCCCGAGGCGGCGCAGGCGCGCGGGCAGGCCCTACTGTCGAGCCTCGGCTACGGCGCCGGCGGGGCGGCCGGCATCGTCGCCGCAGGCTGGGCGTGGGAGGCCGGTGGGCCCGGAGCGGCGTTCTCGCTTGCCGCCGCTGCCGCCTTCGCCGGCGTCTTTCTTGCGTACCCCTTGAAACGGGCCGCGTTTTAGGTTGTCATTAGCGCATGTTCGGCAGACTCCTCCTTGGTACGGGCCTCGCCGCCGCGGTGGCGGCGGGATGTCAGACCGTCGAAACGACGCACGGCGGCACGGTCGGCGTGGACCGGCAGCAGCAGATGCTGGTGTCGTCCGAACAGATCAATGCGAGCGCCGAAAAGGCCTATGCCGAGACGATGGCAGAGGCCAAGGCGAAGGGCGCCCTCAATCGCAACCCGGCGCAGGTGGCGCGGGTGCAGGCCATCGCCAGGCGCCTGATTCCCCAGACGGCGACCTTCCGGCCGGACGCCCCGGGCTGGAAGTGGGAAACCAACGTGATTTCGTCCGGCGACGTCAACGCCTGGGCGATGCCCGGCGGCAAGATGGCGGTGTACACCGGTCTCATCGAGAAGCTGAATGCCACCGACGACGAGCTCGCCGCGGTGATGGGCCATGAGATCGCCCACGCGCTGCGCGAGCACGGCCGCGAGCGCGCTTCGCGAGCGATGGCCCAGGGAGTGGGGCTTTCCGTGATCGGCGCGGTCGCCGGCGTCTCGGGCGGCTCGCTCGATCTGTCCAAGCTGGTGCTCGACCTGACGCTCAACCTGCCGAACTCGCGCACGCACGAGACCGAGGCCGATCGCATCGGCGTCGAGCTCGCGGCGCGCGCCGGCTACGACCCGCGGGCCGCCATCACCTTGTGGGAGAAGATGCAGAAAGCGGGTGGCGGCCAGCCGCCGCAGTTCCTCTCGACGCACCCGTCGCACGACACCCGCATCAGCGACCTGCGCGATTACGCCGCCCGGGTGATGCCGCTCTATCAGAGCGCAAAGCGCTGATTCCCTGTGACATAATTCCATGTTTCGGCAGGCCGAAACATGGGGAACACGCTCTACGACAAGCTTTGGGAAAGCCACGTCGTGCACGTCGAGGAAGACGGCACGGCGCTGCTCTACATCGACCGCCACCTGGTGCATGAGGTCACCAGCCCGCAAGCCTACGAAGGGCTGAAGCTCGCCGGGCGCAAGCCCTGGCGCGTCGACTCGGTGGTGGCGACCGCCGACCACAATACGCCGACCGACCATTGGGAGCAGGGCATGGCCGGCGTTCGGGATCGGTTCGCCAAGCTGCAGATCGAGACCCTCGATGCGAACATGCGCGAGTTCGGCGCCAAGGTCTACTTCCCGTTCCTCGACAAGCGCCAGGGCATCGTGCACGTGATCGGCCCGGAGCAGGGCGCGACGCTTCCCGGAATGACAGTGGTGTGCGGCGACTCGCACACCAGCACCCACGGCGCCTTCGCCTGCCTCGCGCACGGCATCGGCACCTCGGAGGTCGAGCACGTGCTTGCCACGCAGTGCCTGATCACGCGCAAGATGAAGAACATGCGGGTGAGCGTGGAGGGGCCGCTAGCACGCGGGGTGACGGCGAAGGACGTGATCCTCGCTATCATCGGGCGCATCGGCACAGCGGGCGGCACCGGCCACGCCATCGAGTTCGCGGGCAGCACCCTGCGGGCACTGTCGATGGAAGGGCGCATGACCGTTTGCAACATGGCGATCGAGGCCGGCGCGCGCGCCGGCATGGTCGCGGCCGACGACACCACGCTCGACTACGTGAAGGGCCGGCCCTTCGCCCCGACCGGCGCCGAGTGGGAGCGCGCGCTCGCCTACTGGCGCACGCTGAAGAGCGACCCGGACGCGAAGTTCGACCGCGAAGTGACGCTCGACGCGCGCGATATCAGGCCGCACGTCACCTGGGGCACTTCGCCGGAGATGGTGGTGTGCGTCGACGACGCCGTGCCCGACCCGGACCGGGAGAAGGACGCGGGGCGGCGCGAAGGCATGGAGCGCGCGCTCGTCTACATGGGCCTCAAGCCGCGCACCCGCATCACCGATATCACGCTCGACAAGGTGTTCATCGGCTCCTGCACCAACTCGCGCATCGAGGACCTGCGCCTTGCCGCCACGGTGGTCAAGGGACGGCGCATCGCGTCCAACATCCGCCAGGCGCTGGTCGTTCCCGGCTCCGGACTGGTGAAGGCGCAAGCCGAGCGCGAGGGCCTGGACCGCGTATTCCGCGACGCCGGGTTCGAGTGGCGCGAGCCGGGCTGCTCGATGTGCCTGGGCATGAATCCGGACCGGCTCGCCTCCGGCGAGCGCTGCGCCTCGACCTCGAACCGCAACTTCGAAGGGCGCCAGGGCGAAGGCGGGCGCACCCACCTCGTCAGCCCGGCCATGGCGGCCGCAGCCGCGATCGCCGGCCATTTTGTCGACGTGCGGGAGTGGCGCTGAGATGGAAAAGTTCACCGTGCTGAACGGGCTGGTCATGCCGCTCGACCGCGCCAACGTCGATACCGACCAGATCATCCCCAAGGAGTACCTGAAGTCGATCAAGCGCACCGGCTTCGCCGACGCGCTGTTCGCCGCCTGGCGCCATGACCCGGAGTTCGTGCTCAACCAGCCGCGCTACCAGGGCTCGACCATCCTGCTCGCGCGCAAGAACTTCGGCTGCGGCTCCTCCCGCGAGCACGCGCCGTGGGCGCTGATGGACGGCGGCTTGCGCTGCGTCGTCGCGCCCTCCTTCGCCGACATCTTCTACAACAACTGCTTCAAGAACGGCCTGCTTCCCCTGGTGCTCTCCGAGGCCGAGGTCGATCGGCTGTTCTACGACTGCGCCGCGTTTCCAGGCTTCCGGCTGGTGGTCGATCTGGCAACGCAGTCTGTTTCCACGGCCGATGGTTCGCGCACCATGCGTTTCGAAGTCGACGCCTTCCGCAAGCACTGCCTGCTGAACGGCCTGGACGAGATCGGGCTCACGCTGCGCCAGGCCGACAAGATCCGCG
>DATKAX010000168.1:0-6905 GCA_035514595.1 Burkholderiales bacterium | reverse complement strand
CATCACGGCGCTGCTGGAGGATTGTTTTTTGGAACGAAGAAGAAAAGGCGTCAGAACAATCTTCTAGTTGCCCGCAATCCGATCTACTCTGGCGAACGCTTAACCTGAGGGATCGCCGGCTCGAGCCCTCGTCGGGGAGCCAAAAATTAGGAGCTTAGCTCACACTCCGACCGGTGATCGCCGACTGCTACCGAAGGGTCGCGAGCTACGTCGACCGGATTCGCAGGGGCGCAAAGCCTGGCGACCTCCCGATCGAGCTTCCGACGAAGCTTGAGCTCGTGATCAACTTGAAGACCGCGAAGGCGATCGGGCTAGCGATCCCGCAATCCATGCTGCTGCGGGCCGATCGGGTGATCGAGTGAGTGTGGCCGCTAGCGTCCGCGCCTGAGCTGGCTCACGATCTCCTTGCGCACGTCGGTGATCTCGCGCGCGCGGGAGGCGGTGGCGGCGTCGCAGTGGCCGGGGCGGGGGCAGTGGGTGCTGCGCGGGCAGATGATGCGAGCGGGGCTGGAGAGGGCATCGTCGATCCAGGCGATGTTCAGCACGTTGGCGGCGGCGCGGATGGTGTCGGCGGCGGCCTCGGGGATCTTCGCCTCGCCGTGGTGGTGCAGGCAGGCGTCGGTGATCGAGGCGACGATGGCGTCGGCGTCGGCGCTGTGCGAGCGCAGGGCGGGAACGAGGTCGATGCCGACGGAGAGGACGTGGGGGTTGCCGGCCATGTCGTTGGTGCGCCGCGAGTGGCAGCAGTAGAGGAGCGACTGCTCGCCGTCGCGCAGCACCGAGATCTGCGAGCCGCGATGCGGACCGCGATTCTCGCCGAGCATGCGGAACACGGCCCAGTTGGGGCAGGGGTCGGTGACCTGCGCCATGTTGCCCCACGGTAGCGGGATGCCGTTGCCGCGGTACACCGCGCGCAGGTAGCCGGGCGGGTAGGCGTCGAAGAAGTGCCAGTAGGGGTAGGGCGAGACCTTGGTCATGCGGCGCATCACCACCGCGGGCGTGAGCTCGATTTTCTCGCCGGCTTCGACGCGGTAGGACTCGCGCGTGAGGAAGCGCCGGAAGGGCGCCTTGGGGCAGAGCAGCGCGCCGGCGAAGAAACTGCACTCGAAGTCGCGCCAGGCGTGCAGCACGTCCTGGGCGCTCATGACAGCCGCGATTCCGGCGCCGCCTTCGGGGCTGCCGCCCATCTCGCCGCCGGTGGCGTGCGCGGACTTGAGCCCGTCGCCCGCGTGCAGCACCTTGTGCCCGAGGTGCGAGGCGAGGTCGAACTTGAGGCGCGCCGGGTCGGATTGCAGCTCGCGGTTGAGGTACACGGTGCGCGGCGACTCGAAGAACGAGCGCACCATGCTGCGCAGCTCGCGGTCCTTGTCGCGCGCGAGCACCGGCTTGCGGTCGAACCAGCGCAGCTGCAGGCCGTGGTGCCGGCACAGGCGCATCAGGTCCTCGACGCCGAGCGGGAAGCGGCGCTCGCCGATGCTCTCCGCCGAGCGCTCGAGGTCGGGAAAGTCGTTGCGCGACATCTCCTGGTGCGAGCGGATCAGGAGATGCGCGAACTGCCGCCCGGTGGTGCCGGTCTGGGCGAGCAGCTCGGGGATCGCCGCCTGCAGCAGCTCCTTGGAGAAGAGGAAACTCGGCTCGAGCGGCACGCCCGCCGCGCCGCCGGCGCGCGCCCGGGCGGCAGGCGGCTCCATCTCCGGGTTGCCGTCGAGGAACCAGCGCGGCTCGCGCTGGAACAGCGACGAGAGCAGGCCGAGCAGGTCTTCCGAGGGCACGCGCTTGCCGCTCTCGATCATGCTCAGGTAGGACACCGAGGGCGCGCGCTGCGGGTCGAGCTGGATGCAGCGCGCCGAGAGCTCCTCCAGCGTGAGGCCGTTGCGCTTGCGCAGCGCGCGCAGCTTGGTGCCGAGGAAGTGGCTGTTGCGGGTGTGCTGGGTCATGGGGTCCGGAAGGACTATAGCAGGGTGAAATTAACAATGTGAAATTTCCGAAGTGAAATTTACCTCATTTTGGTGATCCAATGTGGTCATGACGATGCGAATCCTGGTTCTCGGTGCTTCCTACGGGTCGCTCTTCGCCACCAAGCTGCTGATGGCGGGACACGCGGTGACGCTGGTGTGCACCGCGCCCACCGCGGCGCTCATCAACCGCGAAGGCACGCGGGTGCGCTTCCCCCTGCGCGGCCAGGCCGCGCCGGTCGAGATCGCCTCGAAGGCGCTTCCGGGAGAGCTCGCCGCCGCCACGCCGGACGCGGTCGACCCCGGCGCGTTCGACCTCGTCGTCCTCGGCATGCAGGAGGCGCAGTACGGCGCGAGCGGCGTGCGGGAGCTGATGGGCCGCATCGCGCGCTCGCGCAGGCCCTGCCTCGCGATCATGAACATGCCGCCCTTGCCCTACCTGAGGCGCATTCCCGGGCTCTCGACCGAGGCCCTCGAAGGCTGCTACGCGGATGCCTCGGTATGGGAAGGTTTCGAGCCGGCGCTCACCACGCTCGCGAGCCCCGATCCGCAGGCGTTTCGCCCGCCGGAGGAGCCGAAGAACGTGCTGCAGGTCGGCCTGCCGACCAACTTCAAGGCGGCGCGCTTCGAGCACGAGGAGCCCACCGCGCTGCTGCGCCGCCTGGAGGCGGACATCGAGCGCGTCTCGGGCGAGATCCCGGTGAAGCTCAAGGTGCACGAGTCGATCTTCGTGCCGCTCGCCAAGTGGCCGATGCTGATCGCGGGCAACTACCGCTGCATCCGCCCCGACGAGATGATCCCCATCAAGGAGGCGGTGCACGGCAACGTCGCCAAGTCGCGCGAGGTCTACGACTGGGTGGCGAAGCTCTGCAGCCGGCTGGGCGCCGAGGCCGCCGACCTGGTGCCATTCGAGAAGTACGCCAAGGCCGCCGAGGGCCTCGCCAAGCCCTCGTCCGCGGCGCGCGCGCTCTTCGGCGGCGCCCAGCATATCGAGCGCGTCGACAGCCTGGTGCGGCGCATCGCGCGCCAGCTCGGGCTGCACTCCGACGCCCTGCACGAGATCGTCACGCTGGTGGACGAGCGCCTGGGAAGGAACCGCCTGGCGCGCTGAAGCGGCGCCAGGGCGCGCGCGCCTAGCCCAGCAGGAAGAGCAGCGCCCCCGAGGCCGCCGCGGCGACGAGGAAAACGCCGTAGCGGCTCTCGCGTTCCGCGGGCAGCTCCTCCTTCATCACGTTCAGGATGAGCGCGCCGGCGAGGAAGGCTAGCAGCAGGCTCGCGGCGGGCTCCGCGCCTCGCTGGAAAAGCGAAAGCGCCCAGCCCGCCGGCACCGCGGCGGCGAGGACCCAGCGCCCGGTGCCCGTGTAGCCCTGCTTGTGGTGCTCGCGCATGCCGTAGTCGACCGCGAGAAGGTGCATGGCCATCACGCCGGCGAACGCGGCGAGCTCGCCGCGGCCGGCGGCGGCGCGCCCGGCGAGCAGATAGCCGATCAGGGCGTTGTACAGGGCGAAGGAAGCAAGGTGGAGCCAGAACGCGGCCTGCGGCGCGGCCCGGGCCTCGCCCCGGCCGCCCCTCGACTGCTTGACCGCGCTCTCGAGCGCATAGAACAGCGCGAACCCGGCGAACGCGGCGAGGTACAGGTGCAGCGCGCCGTGCGCGATCAGCGCCTGTCGCTGCGCCAGCTCGGGAACCAGATGAAGGAAGACGTAGGCGGCCGAGACCCCGCCGGCGGCGGAGAGCCAGCGGCTGCGCTCGCCGCCGTGCAGCTTTCCGGCCGCGAGATGGACCGCGGCCAGCAACAACGCTGCGGCAGCGGAATCGCCCTGCATCTGCGGCGCAAAGGCAAGCGCCGTACCCGCACCGCCACACGATATGATCCAGTGCCATGGTGCTCGCGGCCCGCCCGCCCTGTGACCAGGCGCAGATCGAGGCGCAGGAGCGCCGCCTGCCGTGTCCCTCGCGCGACAAGCCGTGGGTGCTGGCGACGGCGATCCTCGGATCGAGCCTGGCGTTCATCGAGGGCTCCGTCGTCAACCTCGCGCTGCCGGCGATCCAGTCGGATCTGAAGACGACATCGGCGGGCGTGCAGTGGGTGGCCAACGCCTATCTGTTGATGCTGGTGGCGTTCATGCTGATCGGCGGCTCGCTCGGCGACCGGTATGGCCTGCGACGCATCTTCATGCTCGGCACGGGAATCTTCGGGCTCGGGGCGCTCGGCAGCGCGCTTGCCCCATCGCTCGCGCTGCTGACCGTCGCCCGGCTGGTGCAGGGCCTGGGCGGCGCCTTGCTGGTGCCCACCAGCCTCGCGCTCATCGGCAGCCACTTCGACGAGAAGGAACGCGGCCGGGCGATCGGTGCCTGGGCCGGCGCATCGGCGCTCACCACGGCGCTGGGACCGGTGCTCGGCGGCTGGCTGGTGGATCGATGGGGCTGGCCGGCGGTGTTTCTCCTCATCGCGCCGTTTGCCGCGCTGACGCTGGCTGTCGCGTGGTGGCGTGTCCCGGCAAGCCCGGCGAGGCGCGACCAACGGCTCGACTATGCCGGCGCGATGCTGTTGATCGCTTCGCTCGGCCCTCTGGTCTACGCGCTGGTGCGTTCCGATGCGCCCTCGCAGCGACTGGCGCTTCTTGGCGTTGCCGTCGCCTTCGGCGCGGCCTTCCTGTGGCGCGAGCGGCGCTTCGCGTCGCCGATGCTGCCACCGCAACTTTTCCGCCTGCGCCCCTTCGCCGGCGCGAACCTGATGACGCTGCTGCTCTATCTCGCGCTGAGCGGCGCGCTGTATTTCCTGCCGTTCAATCTCATCCAGGTGCAGGGCTATTCCGCCACGCAAGCCGGCTTCGCCTTTCTGCCCTTCACCTTGATCATGGGGCTGGGCTCGACGTTCGCCGGCGACCTGATTCGCAAATTCGATCCGCGCCTGATTCTCACCATCGGGCCTGCCGTCGCCGCCCTGGGCTTCGCCGCCCTCGCGATTCCGGGAACCGAGGCTTCGTTCGTCGCGGGCTTCCTGCCGGGGATCGCGATCATCGGCGCGGGCATGACGCTGAGCGTGGCGCCGCTGACCACGGTCGTGATGAGCTCGGTCGGCGGGCGGCAGGCCGGCACCGCATCCGGCGTGAACAACACCGCCGCGCGCCTGGGCGGCGTGCTTGCGGTCGCGGCCTTGACCGCCGTTGCGGTGTGGCAGTTTTCGGAGACGCTCGCGAGCCGCCTGCGGGAAGCGAAAGTGCCGCCAGCGCTCGCCGGGCAGCTCGTCGGCAACGCCTCCCGGCTGGCCGAGCTCGAAGCGCCTGCCGGCACGCCAAGGTCCGCCGCCGCCGCCATCGCAGACGCGGTTGCACGGGCCTACGTCGAGACCTTCCGCGTGCTGATGCTGATCTGCGCAGTCTTCGCAGCAGCCAGCGGCTGGATCGCGTGGGTTTCGCTTCCGGCAAGCCGCGGGCCTCGGCACGGTCTACGACATCACGCGGAGCCGTAACCGTCGTTCAAGCGTAGACTTCTCGCGGGGCTGGCCCTCGAGGAGGTTCATGAGCCGGGTTCACCGCAGGCAATTGGTAATTGCCGCGGCTGCATTGCTTGCCATGCCGCTCGTTGTCCGGGCGCAACCTGCCCGGAGAGTCTATCGGATCGGGTTGCTGGGCGTTTACTCGGACAACGCCGCCGTGCAGCGCGTCTTCGGGGAGTTCCGCGAGGCAATGGCGGCGCTCGGCTGGCAGGAGGGCGAGAACTATGTCCGGGTCGACCGCTGGGCGATGGGGGATCTGCAGCGCCTGCCGGCGCTCGCGTCCGAGTTGGTGAGCCTCAAGCCGGATGCGCTGATGGTGGGAACGCCCGAGTCGGCCTTTGCGCTGAAAAACGCGACCCGCACGATCCCGATAGTTGCGATCGGGATCCCCGACCCCGTGGAGATCGGCCTCGCCAGGAGCCTCGCGCACTCCGGAGAGAACGTTACGGGACCGACGGCCGCGTTCAGCGAGCTGATCGGGAAGCAGCTGGAAGTGCTGAAGGAAGCGATTCCCCGGGTGGCGCGAATCGCGGCGCTCAACCATACCGGGAGCCCTTCGCGGGGACAGCACATCGCACATGCCCTGACCGCCGCGGCGGCACTGAGAGTGCGCCTCGAACCGATAGACGTTTCGACGCCCAAGGACTTCGAGCCGGCGTTCGAGAGGATCCGCGCGGGCGGCGCGGAAGCGGTGCTGGTGGTCCCGAGCCCCTTCATGTTCGTCAACCGCGCGGCCCTGGCGGAGATCGCGCTTCGCTACCGGCTCCCGACGATATGGAACATCCCGGCGCAAGCCGAGGCCGGCGGGCTCATGTCCTACGGGGTCGACGTCAACGTGCTCTGGCGCCGCGCCGCGGTGTTCATGGATAGCATTTTCCGCGGCGCCAGCGCCGCCGATCTCCCATTTGAGCGTCCTTCCAAGTTCGAGCTGGTGCTCAACATGAAGACGGCCAAGGCGCTCGGCATGAGTTTCCCGCAATCGCTGCTCCTGCGCGCGGACCGGGTCATCGAATGAGGCCGAGTATTGAGAAGGCAATGCCATGATCACGGTCAGCGTGTTCGGCGGCACGGGCTTTCTCGGACGGCGGCTCGTGCGGCGGCTTGCTGCCGAAGGCGCGACGCTGCGCATCGCGGTCCGGTCTCCCGATCGGGCGCAGGGCGTCCTGCGGGCGGTCGAGTCGGACCGGGTCACGGTGCTTCGCGCCGATGTGCGCGACCGAGCCTCGGTCGCCGCCGCCGTGGCCGGGGTCGACGCCGTCGTCAACGTCGTCTCCGCCTACGTCGAGAAGGCCGGCGTGAGTTTCGAGTCGGTGCATGAGCAAGGCGCGAGGACGCTCGCGCAGGAGGCGGCTGCAGCCGGCGTCGGCCGGCTGGTGCTCGTCTCCGGGATCGGCGCCGATCCGGAATCGGCGTCTCCCTACATCCGGGCGCGCGGTCGCGGCGAGCTC
>DATKAX010000167.1:0-3673 GCA_035514595.1 Burkholderiales bacterium | reverse complement strand
GGACATCACGCGCCTGCCGCCGTTCAAGCGCGCGCGCCTGGGCATCGCACGCAGCTTCCAGATCCCCAAGCCGTTCCGCAGCATGAGCGTGCTCGACAACCTGCGCGTGCCGCTGGAGTACGCGGCGGGCACGCGCAGCGGACGCCGGCGCGCCGAGGACGAGGCGATGCGCGTGCTCGAGGACATGGGGCTCGCGGCGCGCGCGCACCAGGACTCGGCGGGCCTGACGCAGGTGGACATGCGCAAGCTCGAGCTGGCGCGCGCCATGGCCGCGCACCCGCGCCTGCTCATCTCGGATGAGGCGATGGCGGGGCTCTCGGGCACTGAGGTCGACGAGGTGCTGGAGATCCTGTTCAAGCTGAACGGCACGGGCATCACCATCATCATGATCGAGCACATCATGCAGGCGGTGATGCGCTTCTCGCAGCGCGTGGTGTGCCTCGATGCCGGGCACATCATCTGCGAGGGCACCCCCGAGCAGACGGTGGCCAACGCCGACGTGCAGAGGGCCTACCTTGGCGCTTAGCCTCAGCGTGCGCGGCGTCGAGGCCGGCTACGGCGCGGTGCGCGCCCTGCACGGCGTGTCGCTCGACATCCAGGACGCCGAGACCGTGGCGCTCCTGGGCACCAACGGCAACGGCAAGAGCACGCTGATGAAATGCGTGATGGGCATGGTGCGGCCCACGCAGGGCTCCATCGTGCTCTCGCTGGACGGCGCCGAGCACGACCTCACGCGCCTGACGACCGAGCAGATCGTGAACCTGGGCGTCGCCATGGTGCCCGAGGGCCGGCGCCTGTTCCCGAAGCTCACGGTGGAGGAGAACCTGCTGCTCGGCGCGTTCCGGCCGGCCGCGCGCGCCGACATCCCGAAGAACCTCGCCTTCGCCCACGAGATCTTCCCGGCGCTGAAGGAGCGCCGCCACCAGCTCGCGGGCTCCATGTCGGGCGGGCAGCAGCAGATGCTCGCCATCGGCCGCGCGCTGATGTCCTCGCCGCGGCTGCTGCTGGTCGACGAGCCCTCGGTCGGCCTCGCGCCGATCCTCGTGTCGCACACCATCACCCAGATCAAGGAGCTGAAGGAGCGCTACGGCCTCACCGTGCTGATGGCCGAGCAGAACTTCCACCAGGCGATCCGCATCGCCGACCGCGGCTACATCATCGTGCACGGCGAGATCGTATTCGAGGGCAGGAGCGTCGCCGAGCTGGAGCAGAACGACCTGGTGAAGAACTACTACCTGGGGACCACTTCATGAGAAAGCTTGCCGCCGCCCTGCTTTTCCTTGTTCCCTTCCTGGTCACGGCGCAAGACTACCCGTCACGCCCGGTGCGCATCCTGGTGGGCTACGCGCCCGGCGGGGGCATGGACACGATCGCCCGCGTGGTCGCGCCGCGGCTCTCGGAGGCCCTCGGCCAGCAGTTCGTGATCGAGAACCGCCCGGGCGCCTCGGGCGGGGTGGCGGCCGAGGCGCTGCTCGCCGCGAACCCCGACGGCCACGTGCTGATGATGGCCGAGAGCGGCACGCTCGCGCTGCCCGCGGTAAACCCGAGGGTGCGGCTCGACCCGGTGAAGCATTTCGCGGCAGTGGGCGGCGTATGCATGCTGCCGATGGCCTTCGTGGTGAATCCCGCCTTCCCGGCGCGCACCACGCAGGAGCTGATCGTCGAGCTGAAGGCCAACCCCGGCAAGCATCCCTACGCCTCGCCCGGCATCGGCACCCTGCAGCACCTCGCCTTCGAGCTGTTCAAGCGCCAGGCGGGCGTCGACGCGATCCACGTGCCCTACAAGGGCGCGAGCGCGATGATGCCGGACATCCTGAACGGGCAGGTGCCGATCGGCGTCATCAGCGCGCTCGCCGCCATGGGCCCGACCCGCGCCGGCAGGATACGCACGCTTGCGGTGACCAGCCCCGAGCGGCTGCCGAGCGCGCCCGACTGGCCGGCAATGGCCGAGACGCTGCCGGGGTTCAGCGCCGCGCCCAACGTCTTCCTGGTGGCGCCCGCCGGCACGCCGCAGGCGGTGATCGCCAGGCTGTCGCAGGCGGTTCGCAAGGCGGTGACCACGAAGGAGGTGGAAGAGAACTTCGCGAAGCAGGGCGCAACCCCCACCCCGAGCGGGCCGCAGGAGCTGGCAAAGCAGATCGCCGAGGAGACCCGGCGCTGGGCCGCGGTGGTGAGGGACGCCGGCATCAAGATCGAATAATGCGTATCGCCCGGGTTGCCGCGACGCCGCTCGAGGTCCCGGTAACGCTGGACGCGGCGGGCATCGAGAAGAAGCTCTCGCTCTCCGTGTGCCTCGCCGAGGTCGAGACCGACACCGGTCTGGTCGGCCACGGCTTCACTGCGATCACCGAGGAGGAGGTGGTCGCCGCCGCGATAAATGAAGTTATAAAGCCAAACCTCACCGGGGAAAATCCCCTTGCCCACGAACGAATCTGGGAGAAGCTCTACTGGCTTCTCAGCCCGCGCGGGCAGACCGGCTACGCCGCGCACGCCATCGCCGCTCTCGACGTCGCGCTCTGGGACCTCAAGGGAAAGCAGCTCGGCCAGCCGGTGTGGCGCCTGCTCGGCGGGGCGCGCAGCAAGGTCCCGGTCTATACCACCTTCGGCTTCGGCGCCTACAGCCGCGACGAGCTCGCCGCGGCGGCGAAGTGGTGGCATGCGCGCGGCCACCGGCGCCTCAAGATGGTGGTCGGGCACCATGGCCTGCAGCGGCGCGACGAGCCGCGGCCGCTGGATGCGCTGATCGCCGAGGACGCGCGCCGCGTGCGCGCGGTGCGCGAGGCGATCGGCATGGAGGCCGACCTGCACGTCGACGCGAACTGCAGCCTCGACACCTTCCACGCCGCGCGCCTCGCGCGCTCGCTCGAGGAATTCGACTTGAGTTTCTTCGAGGAGCCGGTCAAGGAAAACGACGTCTCTTCGTTACTTGAATTGAAAAAGCAGACAACCATTCCCCTCGCCGCCGGGCAGAACGAAGGGCTCGCCTGGCGCTTCCGCGACCTGATGGTCTCGCGCGCGATCGACATCGTGCAGCCCAACGTGGTGATCGGCGGCGGCTTCACGCAGTGCCTGCGCATCGCGGGCATGGCTTCGGCCTTCAACCTGCCGATGGCGAACGGCGGCGCCTGGGCGCACCACAACATGCACCTGCATGCCGGGCTGGCGAACGGCGGGCTGGTCGAATACCACTATCCGGCGGTGACAGTGTGCGAGGCGATCTACGGGCCGCTCGCGGCGCCGGTGGACGGCTGGCTCGAGCTGCCCGAGGCGCCGGGCCTGGGCTTCGAGCCGGACAGGGAGCGGGTGAAGGATCTGGCGAAGCGGCCGACGTCGCGAGGGCGGGGCAAGGCTTGAACCTGCGCGAGCTGCCGATCGGCCTGTATGGCGCGGTGATGGGCCTCGCCGGGCTCGGCCTGAGCGCGCGCGCCGCGGCGCCGGTGCTTCCCGGGATCCTCCCGGCGCCGGCTTATTTCACCGAGCTGTGGGTGCTGCTCGGCGTGGTGGCGCTGGCGCTGCTTCTTCCACTCTATTTTTTCAAGTTAATCAGGTACCCCGCGGCGGTGCGCGAGGACTTCACCGACCCGGCGCTGCTCGGCTTCACCGGCGCGCTGCCGGTGGGCATGTTCCTGGTGGCGGGCGGGCTTGCGCCGTACGCGCCTGGCTTCGCCAGCCT
>DATKAX010000166.1:0-10075 GCA_035514595.1 Burkholderiales bacterium | reverse complement strand
GGCGTCGAGCCGGGCCTGTACGCCATGGCGCGCGATGCGGCGAAGCAGGAGAAGCTCAAGGCAGCCATGCACCAGCACTTCGCGTGGGAGAAGCCGCCGGGCTGTCCCGAGAGCCTGCCCCTCTACCTGCTCGAGCGCGGCGACGCCCGGGTGGTGGCGACGCAGGTGAGCTGCCGCCAGGACATCGCGGGCGACGGCGCGTTCTCGCTCGGCATGCTCGCCGAGTACCAGGCGAGGCTGGTCGAGCACGGGCCGTCGTTCTACCGGCGGCTGTTCTGGGAGGCCGGGGCGGTCGGCCAGGTGCTGTACCTCGAGGCGGAAGCGGCCGGCGTGCGCGCGACCGGCATCGGCTGTTTCTTCGACGACCCGGTGCACCAGGTGTTCGGCCTGCGCGACCTCGAGTTCCAGTCGCTCTATCACTTCACCGTCGGCGGCTACGTCGACGATCCGCGCCTCACCACGCTGCCGCCCTACCGGCGCGAGCGGTCCTAGGACGCCGTCTCAGAGCGGCGAAAAGGGCGCCGGCACGAGAAACACGCTCTCCTGGTGGACGAGATAGGGCAGGAGCGTGGGGACGAAGGCTTGCCAGTCGTTGTCCTGCGCCAGCTTGCCGCGCTGGGCGCTGCGCCGGCCGAAGTCCTCGTAGCCCCAGAGGAATACCACCGAGTTGAGCGTCCCGGATTCCTTGGTCCAGCAGCCGGCGAGCTTTGCGTAGCGGGTGATGATGGCGAGGCCGTTCTTTTCGTAGTGCTTCAGGAACTCGGGCGCTCTGCCGGGGTGAAGCTGGTAGGTGCGCATCTCGTGGATCATCGGCCGCTCCGAAGTCGTCAGGCGACGACATGCTAGCATGGCGCCCGGAGGCGCGATGCGAAGCCCGAAGCTGATGAAGGCGAAGTCCGAGGCGCTCGCCGACCGACGCCGCGACAGCAAGCGAAAGCGCGGCGGCAAGGCGAACGGCCGCATCCCGCTGCGCGAGCGGCGCGAGCGCATCCTGGCGATGGCGGGCGAGTTCTTCGCCGAGTACGGCCTCACCGCTCAGACGCGCGCGCTCGCGGATGCCTGCGGCATCTCGCAGCGGCTGCTCTACCGCTGCTTCCCGAGCAAGGGCGCGCTCATCCAGGAGGTGTACCGCCGCGACATCGCCGGCCCGTTCCAGGCCACCTGGCTCGCCCGGCTGGAAGACCGCAGCCGCCCGGTCGCCGAGCGGCTGAACGAGTTCTATCGCGAGTACTACGGGGCGGTGCTTACGCGCCGCTGGCTGCGGCTTTTCCTATACGCCTCGCTCGCCGAGATCGACATGGCACCCACCTACATCGCCGAGGTGATCACCCGCATGCTGGAGGTCATCGTCGAGGAGGCCTGCGCCGAGCGCGGCGTGCGGCCGCCGGCGAGGCGCGAGCTGCGCCACGAGCTCGGCTGGCTGCTGCACGGCGCCGTCTCGCACCTCGCGATCCGCCGCCACGTCTACGCCAACACCAACCCGACGCCGGTCGAGGCGGTGATCGCGATGCACGTCGAGCTGTTCCTGGCGGGCGTGGCGGCGGTGCTGCCCGCCCGGCGGCTCGACCCGGCGCAAGTCGTCGATTGACGACCAATGGCCGGTTTTGCTATGGTGGCTGTTTCCGAGGGGGGGATGCCATGAAGCGATTCCACAGACGCGACTTTCTCAAATCGTCCGCGGCGGCCGCGCTCGCGGGCAGCAGCACCTTCGGCGCGCTCGGCCGCGCGCTCGCGGCCGATCCGGTCAACTTCTTCGCCTGGTCGGCGGGCGTCGACCAGGTCAAGAGCCACGTCAGCGCCTTCGAGGCGAAGACCGGCATCAAGGTCGCCTACGCCAACGCGCCGTGGGCGCAGTACCGCGACACCCTGGTCACCAAGTTCGTCGGGCGCGCGCCGCTCGACGTGCTGTGGGTCTCCGACAGCTGGCTGCCGGAGTGGGCCGACGCCGGCTGGCTCGCGCCGATCGACGGCTATCCGCAGCTCACCAAGTACAACTCGGACGTCGACGACTTCAGCACGCAGTCGATGACGTACAAGGGCAGGCAGTACGGCCTCACCTACTACACCGATTACATGGGGTTCTTCTACGACCAGGAGAAGCTGCAGAAGGCCGGGATCAGCGCCCCGCCCGCGACCTGGGACGAGGTGGTGCAGCAGTCGCTGCGCATCAAGCAGGCCGGGCTCGCCGAATATCCCCTGATGCTGTCGATGGCGCGGGAGACCTGGCTGATCGAGTTCCTCTCGGCGATGGTGTTCTCGCACGGCGGGCGCTTCGTCGACGACGGCGGCGCCGCGGTGATGCAAGACCGCAAGCGCGGCGCGCACGCGGCGCTCTCCTGGGTCGTCGACGCGGTGGGCAAGCACAAGATCGTCTCGCCCGCCTGCGTCGAGATCGGCGAGCTGAACGGCCTGAAGGCCTTCACCTCGGGCAACCACGCCTTCGCCATGCTCGGCCGCTACCGCGTGCGCACGCTGAACGATCCGAAGCAGTCGCAGATCGCCGGCCGCGCGCGCCAGGCGCTGATGCCCGCCGGGCCGAACGGCTCGCACGCGACGGTGGGCTGGAACCGCTTCTACGGGCTCAGCTCGACGGCGGCGAAGAACAAGGCGAAGGCCGCCGACGCGGTCAAGTTCATCGAGTGGTTCGGCGGCAAGGCGGACGGCAAGTACGCGTTCCAGAAGCTCATGTTCCTCGACGTCGGCGCCGGCTTCGCGGTCAAGCCGCTGTTCAAGGATCCGGACATCGTCGCGGCCTACCAGACGTACTCCGACATCGGCATGTACGAAAAGCAGCAGTCGCTCGCGAGGAAAAAAGACGTCGTCAGCCCGTGGTTCGGCGAGTGGGACGAGGTGAACGGCACCGCCTGGCAGGCGGCCGTCCTCGGCAAGAGCTCGGTGGACGCCGCGCTGAAGCGCTCCGCCGACACCTGGAACAAGCTGCGCAAGCAGTCCTGACCCGCCGCCGGCGATGAGCGCGCGGATCGGCGCCCTGCCGGGCGCGTTTCGCGCCGCTCCGGTGAGCCGCTACGACCAGGCAGCCGCGATGTGGCTGCTCGCGCCGATGCTGGTCGTGCTGCTCGCCGTGGCGGTGTTCCCGGTGCTCTACTCGTTCTGGGTGAGCCTGTTCGATCTGAAGCTCACCCGGCCGCACCGCGTGCCCTTCGTCTGGTTCGAGAACTACGCTACCGTGTTCCAGGACCCGCTGTTCTGGTCCTCGGTGTGGCGCACGACGTGGTTCACGCTCATGTCGGTCACGGCGATCCTGGTGATCGCGCTCCTGATCGCGATCCTGCTCAACGAGGAGTTCCCCGGGCGGCGCTTCCTGTCGGCGATGCTGCTGGTGCCGTGGGCCATTCCGTACGTGGCGAACGGACTGATGTGGAAGTGGATCTACGACTCGGGGTACGGCGCGCTGAACGGGCTGCTCCTGCAGCTCGATTTCATCGACAAGTACATGTTCTGGCTCGGCGACCCCGACAAGACGCTCGCGCTGATCGCCAACGCCTTCGTCTGGAAGGAGGTGCCGCTCGCCGCGATCCTGCTGCTCGTCGGCCTGAAATCCATCCCGGCCGATCTCTACTCCGCGGCGCGCGTCGACGGCGCGAATCTCTGGCGGCGCTTCGTGCACATTACGCTGCCCGGGCTGCGGCCGGCGTTCATGCTGGTGATGATCTACGAGACGATGATGGCGATCCGCCACTTCGATCTGTTCTTCATCCTCACCGAGGGCGGGCCGGCCGAGGCCTCGCACGTGCTCGCCTGGCAGGTCTACGTCGAGACCTTCCGCAAGCTCTCCTTCGGCACCGGCTCGGCGCTCGCCTACATCATGGCGCTGGTGACCTTCCTGCTCGCCTTCTGGCTGATCCGCATGCTGGGGCGCAAGCTGTGAGGAATCTCGGAAGGAACATCCTTCTGTTCGCCGCATCGGCGGTGTTCCTCGTCTACGTGCTCGCGCCGGTCGCGTGGCTCGTCTCCTCCTCGGTGCAGCAGGAGTCGGAGATCACCTCGCGGCCGCCGCAATGGATCCCGCGCCAGCCTACCCTGGAGAACTTCCGGGCGATCTTCGAGGCCGAGGAGAAGCAGGTCACCTACGAGACCCGCCGGCAGGGCGACCCGGCCACCGGCGGCTTCATCCCCTCGACCGCGCGCGACCTGGTGCCCGCGATGTGGAACAGCCTGATCGTCGCGGTGGCGGTGGTGGTGCTCAACCTCCTGGTCGGCGTCCCGGCCGCCTACGCCATGGCGAAGATTCGCTTCATCGGGCGCTCGAGCTCCATCTACTTCATGCTCAGCACGCGGGTGATCCCCGACATCGCGCTGGTGGTGCCGTTCTTCCTGTTCATCCACAAGCTGGGGCTGCTCGACCACCTGGGCTCGCTCATCATCACCTATCTCGCCATTACCATCCCGTTCACCGTGTTCATCCTGGTGAGCTACTTCGAGTCGCTGCCCGACGAGCTCGACAAGGCGGCGCGCGTCGACGGCTGCTCGCGCCTGCAGACGCTGCTGCGGGTGTACGTGCCGCTCGCCACGCCCTCGCTCGTCGCGGTGGTGCTGTTCACCTTTCTCACCAGCTGGAACGAATTCCTGCTCGCGCTGATGTTCACCCAGACGCCCGCCTCGCAGACCATGCCGATCGTGGTCGCCGCGTTCACCTCCGATTTCACCATCAGCTTCTCCTTCATCAACGCGGCCGGCGTGATCGCGGTGATTCCGCCCGTGGTGCTGGCCGTGGTCTTCGAGCGCTACATCGTGTCCGGCCTGACGGCGGGCGCAGTCAAGGGCTGAGGAACCATGGCAAGGATCACGCTCAATTCGGTCGGCAAGCGCTATCCCAACGGCTTCGCCGCGCTCGAGGACCTTTCGCTCGCCATCGCGGACAAGGAGTTCCTGGTGCTGCTCGGGCCCTCGGGCTGCGGCAAGTCGACCACCCTCAACCTGATCGCCGGGCTCGAGGACGTGACGGCCGGATCGCTTTACTTCGACGACGTGCTGATGAACGTGGTCCCGGCGCACCGGCGCGACGTCGCCATGGTGTTCCAGAGCTACGCGCTCTATCCGCACAAGTCGGTGTACGAGAACATCGCCTTCGGGCTGCGCATGCGAGGCCACCCGCGGGCCGAGATCGAGAGCCGCGTCAAGGACGCGGCGCGGCGCCTCGAGATCGAGCCGCTGCTCGAGCGCCGGCCGCATCAGCTCTCCGGCGGACAGCGCCAGCGCGTCGCGCTCGGCCGGGCGCTGGTGCGCCAGCCGGCGGCGTTCCTCATGGACGAGCCGCTGTCGAACCTCGACGCGGCGCTGCGCATCGCGATGCGCGCCGAGATCAAGCAGCTCCACCACACGATGCGCACCACCTTCGTCTACGTGACCCACGACCAGGCCGAGGCGCTGACCCTCGCCGACCGCATCGTGGTGATGCGCGAGGGCGTGATCCAGCAGATCGGCTCCCCGGAGGAGATCTACGACCGGCCGCGCAATACCTTCGTCGCCTCGTTCCTCGGCAATCCGCCGATCAACTACCTGGAGGGCGCCCTGGCCGGGGATGGCGCCGGGATGCGCTTCGAGCGCGGCGCGCTCAGGCTCGCGCTGCCGCCGGCCCTCGCGCAGCCGCTGCGCGGGCAGGCAGGCCGCCCGGTGAGGCTCGGGCTGCGCGCCGAGGACGTGGACGAGCGCAGGGCGCCCCGGGCCGGCGAGACGCTGCAGGGACGCGTCTTTTCGGTGATGCCGGTCGGCTCCGATCAGTACCTGGGCCTGGAGAGCGAAGGCACGCAGCTTTTCTTCCGCGTCGGCCGGGACGTGCGGCACCGCGAAGGCGACAACGTGGCGCTGTCGGTCAATACGAATCGCGTGCAGGTCTTCGACCCGTCCTCGGGGGCGAGCCTGCTCTGGCAATGAAGCCCGCGCCGTTCCGCTACCACCGCCCGCGCTCGCTCGGGGAAGCGCTCGCGCTGCTCGCCGAGCACGGCCCGCAGGCCAAGCTCATCGCCGGCGGGCAGAGCCTCGGGCCGCTGATGAACATGCGCCTCGCGCAACCGGCCGAGCTGGTCGATCTCAATTCGCTCCCGGGCCTGGACTTCGTGAATGAAAAGGAAGACGCAATCGAGATCGGGGCGCTCGCGACGCACCACGCAGTGGCGAGCTCGCCGCTGGTGCGCAGCCGCTGCCCGCTGCTCGCGGAAGCGGCGCAATCGATCGGCCACTACGCGATCCGCACGCGCGGCACGCTGGGCGGCTCGCTCGCGCACGCGGATCCCGCGGCGCAGCTACCCCTCGTCGCGGCGACGCTCGGCGCCGAGATCGCGGCCGCCGGCCCGCGCGGCGAGCGCCGGATCCCCGCCGCCGGGTTCTTCGTCTCGCTCATGAGCACCGTGCTCGAGCCCGACGAGATCATCGTCTCGCTCCGGGTGCCGATGGCGGCGCCGGGCGAGCGCCATGCCTACCAGCAGTTCAGCCGCCGTCGCGGCGACTTCGCGATTGTTGCCGTGGCAACCACGTTGCTCATGGATAAGAAGGGTAACGCTAAAAACCTGAGGCTCGGGATCGGGGGCGCGGAGGACAAGCCGGTGGTGCTCGCCGAATTCAAGTCGCTCGATCCGGACGCGGTGGCCCGAGCCGCTCGCGAGGCCGTCAACCCGGCGGAGAACCCCCGCGTGCCCGCGGTGTATCGCCGTGAGCTGGTCGAAGTGCTGGCCCGCAGGGCACTTCTCAAGGCAATGGGAAAATGAGCGAGTTCGAATTGACTGTGAACGGCTCCTGCTATGCGGTTCGTGCGGAGCCGAGGAAGCTGCTCTCCGACGTGCTGCGCGAGGACTGCCGGCTCACCGGCACGCATGTCGGCTGCGAGCACGGCGTCTGCGGCGCCTGCACGGTGCTCGTCGATGACCGGCCGGCGCGCGCCTGCCTGGTCTACGCGGTGCAGATGCAGGGCCGCAGCATCACGACGATCGAGGCGGTCGCCGCCGGCGGCCGGCCGAGCCGGCTGCAGCAGGCGCTGCACGAGGCGCACGGCCTGCAGTGCGGCTTCTGCACGCCGGGCATCGTGATGACCTTCGAGGCCTACCTGAAGGAGAACCCGCGCCCGAGCGAGGAGGAAGTGCGCGAGGTGCTTTCCGGCAACCTCTGCCGCTGCACCGGCTACCAGAACATCGTCGCGGCGATCCTCAAGGCGGCCGATGCCAAAGCCTAGGTTCCGCCACATCGGCGCGCCGCTCGCCCGCAAGGAGGACTTGCGCCTGCTCACCGGGCACGGCCGCTACGTCGACGACATCGAGATCCCGGGCGCGCTGCACGCGCATTTCGTGCGCTCGCCGCATCCGCACGCGAGGATCAGATCGATAGCAACGGACTCTGCACGAAAATCTCCGGGCGTGGTGGCCGTCTATACCGGGGCGGAGCTCGCGCAGTGGACCACGCCGCTTCGCATGGCGCCGCCGATCGAGGGACTGCACCCGGTGGAGATGGCGACGCTGCCGGTGGACAAGGTGCGCTTTCACGGCGACCCGGTGGCCTGCGTGATCGCGGCGAGCCGCTACCTGGCCGAAGACGCGGCCGAGCTCGTCGAGGTGGACTACGAGCCGCTCGCGGCGGTGGCGGACCTCGCGCAGGCGCTCGCAGCCGATGCGCCGCTGGTCGACGAGTCCCTGCCTTCGAACCTGGTTTCCGTCCAGAAGTTTTCAACCGGCGACATCGCCGCGCGCCGGCGCGAGGCGCACCGGGTCGTGGCGTGCGCGTTTCACCAGCAGCGGCAGACGCATCTGCCGATCGAGACGCGCGGCTGCGCCGCGGTGTGGGACGAGGGGCGAGAGCATCTGACGCTGCACATCGGCTCGCAGGTGCCGCACCCGCTGCGCACCCAGCTCGCCGCGCGCCTGCGGCTCTCCGAGTCGCAGGTCACCATCTCCTCCCTCGATGTCGGCGGCGGGTTCGGGCAGAAGATCGCGCTGTATCGCGAGGAGCTGGTCGTCGCCGCGGCGAGCCGCGAGCTCAAGCGCCCGGTGCGCTGGCGCGAAGACCGCATGGAGAACCTGCTCGCCTCCAGCCATGCGCGCGAGGACAGCTGCCGCACGCGCGCCGCGGTGACGAAGGAAGGCCGGCTCCTCGGCCTGGAGCTCGAGATCCTCGAGGACTTCGGCGCCTATTGCTTCTATCCGGCGAATTACCTTGCCCGCGTGGTGGCGATGATCCTGACCGGCCCCTACAAGGTGCGCGACTACGCGTTCGAGGTGAAAGTCGCGCTCACCAACAAGTGCGGCAACGGGCCGATGCGCGCGCCGATGGCGATCACCAGCTGGGTCATGGAGGGCACCATGGACGCGATCGCGCGCGAGCTCGGGCTCGACCCGCTCGAAGTGCGCCGCCGCAACATGGTGGAGGCGGGCGACATGCCCTACACCATGCCGACCGGCGAAGTGATCGCGGACATCACGCCGCGCGAGACGCTTGAGGCCGCGGTCAAAGCGATCGACTACGCGGGCTGGCGCGCTCGCCAGGCGGCGGCGCGGCGCGAAGGCCGCCATCTCGGCCTGGGGCTGTGCTCGGTGGTGGAATCGACCACCTACGGCTCGCGCTTCTACAAGGCGGCCGGGATTCCGGGCTCCGGGCACGAGGCGGCGTGGCTGCGCATCGAGCCGAGCGGCGCGGTCAACGCCGCGGTGGGCCTCGGCGCCACCGGCCAGGGGTACGAAACCGCGTTCGCCCAAGTCGTTGCCGACGGCCTCGGCGTCGACCCCTCGAGCGTGCGCCTGCAGCTCGGCAACACCGATGTCGCGCCTTACGGCATGGGCAGCCGCGGCGCGCGCGGCGGCACCGCGGGCGGCACGGCGCTTTTCCTGTGCGCACGCGACGCCAATGAGAAGGTGCTCGCCATCGCTGCCCGGATGCTCGGCTTCGACTCGGCGGAAGGGCTGCATCTCGCCGACGGCAAGGTCGAGCGCGACATCCTGGGCGAGCGCGTCGACACCGGCATCACGCTCGCGCAGCTCGCGCGCACCGCGTATCTCGACCCGACCGCGCTTCCGGCCGGCATGGCGCCGGGCCTCGACTTCTCCAAGACCTACGATCCGCCGCCGATGACCTATTCCAACGCAGCGCACGCGTGCGAGGTGGAAGTGGATGTCGAGACCGGCGCCCTTCGCATCCTGCGCTACCTGGTGGCGGAGGATTGCGGCACGGTGCTCAATCCGCTGGTCGTCGAAGGCCAGCAGCACGGCGCGATAGCCATGGGGCTCTCCGGCGCGCTGCTCGAGCACATGCGCTACGACGAGCACGCGCAGAACATCACCGGCTCGCTCGCCGACTACCTGGTCGCCACCGCCACCGACCTGCCGAGCTTCGAGGTCATCGCCATGCACACGCCGAGCCGCGCCAATCCGGTGGGCACCAAGGGCATGGCCGAAGGCGGCGTGATGGGCGCGATCGGCGCCATCATGAACGCCGTCAACGACGCGCTCGCGCCCTTCGGCGTGGTCGCGGAGCGCCAGCCGCTCAGCCCCGATTACCTGCGCTCGCTCGTTCGCCGCCGCTAGTCCGACGCCAGCACATCGATGAAGCGCGTCTTTCCCGCGAGACGGTAGACGGCGAAGTCGCGCCGGTCGGCGGTCAGGATCTCGCGCACGCCGGTGCGGCCGGCGAGCAGCACGACCGACGCGTCGGCGAAGTCCATCGGCTGATCGGCGTACTTGCGCGCCAGCTTCTCGATCGCGCGGAAGTCGAGCGGCTCGCGGTCCACCTCCAGCAGCCCCGCGCGCGTTGCGTCTCCGAGCCAGTCGAGGCAGCGCAGCTGCTGCGCGCCCGAGAGCAGCGCAAGGGCTTCGGTGAGCACCGCCTCGGTGGTGAGGAAGCGCCCGCGGTAGTCCTTGAGGAATGCGCGGCAGCGCTCGTGCAGGGCGTCGGTCTCGTCGAACAGGCCGATCAGGAACCCGGAATCAACGACGACGCTTCTCACGCACGTAGTCCCGGAACCTTTTCTGCCGCGGCGCGCGCGCGGCCCGGGCGGCGCGCTTCGGCAGGCGCGGCAGCACCGCCTCCGCGAGGCTGCCGAGCGTCGGTCCGGCGTGCGCGACGATGTACTGGGCGA
>DATKAX010000165.1:0-3837 GCA_035514595.1 Burkholderiales bacterium | reverse complement strand
GCGTCCATCATGCACTTGCACGCCGCCATGCCGAGGTTGATGAAGAAGTGGTCGTTGCCGTGCATGAACTCGAGCGCCGCGGCGGCGTGCTGCGGATCCACGCCGGCGCGCACCAGCGCCGGCGCGAAGCGCCGGATCATCAGGCTCGTCCCCGCGACGTTGCGGTTGTGCGCCTCGTCGCCCATGTGGAGCGCCCGCGCGATCAACGGCTTGAGCTCGAGCGGGCCGATGACTGAAAGCGCGGCGCGCAGCGCGGGCGCCAGCACGTCGCGCATCCACTTCAGCCGCTCGATCACCTCGGCGCTGTTCGCGCCGAAGCGCAGCGTCTTGCCGAAGCCTTCGTTCAGGTTGCTGTAGCTGCGGTTTGCACCCGCGGCGTTGCGCACCACGTACACCGGCATCGACGGGCTGATGATCCCGGCCATCGGCCCGACCGCGTCGTGGTGGTGGCAGGGCGCGAAGCGCACCGCACCGCGCTCGGCAGCCGCGCGCGCCTCCTCGAGGCTCTCGGCCCAGCCCTCGAGCAGGATGGCGCCGAGCGCCGCGCCGCGCATCGGCCCGCACATGCGCGCGAACTCGACCGGCGGCCCGGCGTGCAGCAGCATGCGGCCCTCGAGCCCGGGGATCGCCTCGCCCGCGACGCCGATCGCCTCGAGCACCGGCTCGGCGCGCTCGTAGGCGGCGTAAGCCCTGGCGTTCGCCGCGTCGACCGCCGGGTGCGCGGCGAGGAAAGAAAGCGCGCGCGCTGCCTCGGCGTCGCCGCCCGCCGGCGGCGCCCAGTCGACGCGCGTCACCGCGCCGCCAGCCGCCTCGATCGAAGCGGCGAAGCTCTCGAGGCCGACGTTCAGCACCGCAAGCGGCTTGCCGAAGAAGGCGCTCATTTCGCCCCGCGACGCGCGATTGCCGCGGCGAGCCGCGCGGCCTGGGCGTTGCTCTCGGCGACCAGAACCCCGGCCTCCTTCAAACGTTTCAACTGGCGTGAGCGCACCTGCGGGTCGGCCTCGGTGCCGCAGACGGACGCTACCGGCGCCACGCCGCGCTTCGCCGCCGCCTTCAGCGCCGGCGCGAGCGCGCCCGCCGGGTCGGGATGCGCGCCGTCGCCGAGCACCACGTCGAGGAGCAGCACCGCGACCTCGCGGTCGGCGGCCTCGGCGGCGATGCGCTCGATGCGCAGCCGCGGGTCGATCATCGGGTGCGGCCGCCCGCGCGTGAACACATCGTCGCCGAGGTCGACTACGGAGTGCCCACCGCTTTTCAATGGGCCGAGAACGGCTTCGAGCAGCAGCGCGGCTTCGTAGGCGAACGTGCCGCCGCTGAAGAGGCCCCGAACGTAGCGTCGCGACCCGGCGATGCGCGGCAGCTTGCCGGGCCGGAACGCGCGCGCGGCGGGCTTGCGCTTTCTGGATAAGGCCACGGCGGCGTGTGCGGCATCTTCGAGAGTGGTTTTCGAGGAATTCAAGAAGCAGGTCACCACGGGTTTGCGCACCTTTTTCGCTGCAGCGAGCACACGCTCGGCAACTGCGGGCGCAGGGGGCTTGGAGACGAGCACGATCACACGCGTGTCGCGGTCGGCGGCAAGGCGCTCGAGCGCAGCGAGGGTGGCGAGCCCGCCTACCGTCTCGTGGAGGTCGCGGCCGCCGACGCCGATCGCCTGGCTCACGCCTTCGCCCAGGCGATCGACGAGCGAGGTGACTTCCTGCAGCCCGGTACCCGAGGCGCCGATGCAGCCTATCGCGCCGCGGCGCACGTGGTTGCCGAACCCGAGGCGCAGGCCGTCGATGATGGCGGTGCCGCAATCCGGGCCGAGCAAAAGCAGGCCGCGCTCGGCGGCCTCGCGCTTGAGCGCCGCCTCGTCCTCCAGCAGCACGTTGTCCGAGAAGAGCATCGCGTTCAGGCCCAGGCGCAGCGCCTTGCGCGCCTCGGCGGCGGCGTACTCTCCGGGCACCGAGATGAGCGCGAGGTTGGCCTGCTGCGCGACGTCGTGCGCTTGGGCGAGGGACTTGGGAAGAACCGTGACCCCGGGCGCGGTGCGCTCGCGGCGCTCCCCGAGCGCGCGCATGGCATGTGCGAACGCCGCCTCGAGCGCGCGGCCTTCGAGCGCGATGACGAGATCGTTGGGCGCGGCCTCGAGCGGCCGCTCGAGCAGTCCCGCTTCGGCAAGGAGCTCCAGGTTCGCCGGCGTGGCCATGACGAGCGAGGCGCGCCGGATGCCGGGAAGGGCGGCGAGCTCGGACGAGAGCTGCATCAGCGCCACCGAGTCGCGGTAGGCGCCGGAAACGATGCGTACGGCGCGCGTCATTTGCCCGACCAATGCACGAAGCGCTTCTCGATGAGCAGGAACAGGAGGTTGAGGCCGTAGCCGAGCGCGCCGGCGGCGAAGATCGCGGCGTACATCTCGGGCATGGCGAAGAGCTGCTGCGACTCGTAGACGAGGTGCCCGAGGCCGTCGATCGAGCCGATGAACATCTCGGCCACCACTACGATCACCAGCGCGAGCGACACCGCGTTCCTCAGGCCGACGAAGGTCTGCGGCAGCGATTCGAGCAGCATCACGTCGGTGAGCACGCGCAGCCGCGAGGCGCCCATCACCTTGGCGGCGAGAAGGCGTGTCTTGCGCGCGTTCATCACGCCGTACGCGACGTTGAACAGCACCACCAGCGCAGCGCCGAACGCGGCGACCAGGATCTTGGTCTGGTCGCCGACGCCGAAGATGACCAGGAACAGCGGGAACATCGCCGAGGCCGGGGTGGAGCGGAAGAAGTCGATCACGAACTCGCAGGCGCGGTACAGGCGCTCGTTCGCGCCGAGGAACACGCCGAGCGGGATGGCGATCGCGGCGGCGATGGCGATGGCGTAGGCGGTGCGCTCGAGCGTCCTCCAGAAGTCGTAGGCGAGCCGCCCGCCGGCCATGCCCTTCCACAGCGCGCGGGCCGCGTCCTCCGGCGGCGGCAGCAGCACCGGGTCGACCACCTGCACCCACACCGCGAGATACCACAGCGCGATCAGGCCGATGACGCCGTAGACCGGCAGGAGAACGTGGTCTGTCCTTGATTTCATGCCTTGCGCACCTCGCGCTGGAAGACTTCCAGGCAGTGGCCCTTGAGCCGCACGTAGTCGGCGTCGGAGAGCGTCTCGTCGGAGCGCGGCCGCGTGAGCGGCATCGGCACGTCGTCGGCGATGCGCGCCGGGCGGCGCGTGAGCAGCAGCACCCGGTCGGCGAGGTAGACCGCCTCCTCGAGGTCGTGCGACACCAGCACGGTCGTGGTGCGCGTCTCGAGAAACAGGCGCTGCAGCTGCTCGCGCATGAAGAGCGTCATCTCGTAGTCGAGCGCCGAGAACGGCTCGTCCAGAAACAGCACCTCGGGCTCGACCACCAGCGCGCGCAGGATCGACACCAGCTGCTGCTGGCCGCCGGAGAGCTCGTAGGGGTAGCGCGCGAGGTCGATCTTGATGCCGAGGCGCGTGACCAGCCGCTCGACCCTCGCCCGCCTCTCGCGCGGCGCGAGCTTCATGAGCTTCAACGGATACTCGATGTTGTTCCACGCGGTGAGCCAGGGAAACAGCGCCTCGCGGTAGTTCTGGAACACGTAGCCGATCTTGGTGGTCGCCAGCGTCTTGCCGCCGAACAGGATCTCGCCGCCGTCGGGAACGATCAGCCCGGCGATCAGGTTGATGAGCGTCGACTTGCCGCAGCCGTTGGGCCCGAACACCGAGACGAACTCGCCGCGCGCGATGTCGACGTCGAAGCGCTCATACACCGCCGCGTCGCCGAACGTCTTGCTCAGGCCGCGCACCGTGATGTGCGCCGCGCTCTCCGGCGCCGGCCTCACTCGCCGA
>DATKAX010000164.1:0-2135 GCA_035514595.1 Burkholderiales bacterium | reverse complement strand
AGCGCGCCGATGCCGATCCCGATCAGCAGCACCAGAAGCAGCAGCAGCGAGCGCGACATCGAGAACGACCAGAACAGGAAGCGAATCTCCATCACGCCCACGTTCTGGACCAGGAACAGCGCCGCGAGCGCGGCGAGCACGAGAATCAGGACGAGCCGCGGCGTCATCGCATGAAGCCGTTCAGCTCCGGCGTGCTCATGGTGCGCTCGAGATAGCCGAACGTGCCGCTATCGCGCACTTCGCTCGCCGCCGCGAGCAGCCCGCTCATCGCCGCACGGTAAAGCGAGCTGGCGAGGCTCACGCGCCGCACGCCGGCCGCCTCGAGCTCCGCCACCGAGAAGGACTTCCCCCGGATCCCGGCCATGAAGTTGAACGGCTTCTCCAGCGCCGCGCACACCCTGCGCACCGCCTCCAGATCCGGCAGCCCCGGCGCGAACAGCACATCCGCCCCCGCCTTCTCGTAAGCCTGCAGCCGCCGGATCGTATCGTCGAGATCCGGATTGCCGCGCAGAAAGTTCTCCGCGCGCGCCGTGAGCGTAAAGGGGAATGGCAGGGCGCGCGCCGCCTGCGCCGCCGCCGCGACACGCTCCACCGCCTGCCCGAAGTCGTAGAGCGGCCTCTCCTTGTTTCCCGTCGCGTCCTCGATCGACCCGCCCACCAGCCCCACGCCGGCCGCGAGTCGGATCGTCTCCGCCGCCGCCTCCGGCGCATCGCCGAAGCCGTTCTCCAGGTCCGCCGACACCGGCAGCTCCGTCGCCTCGACGATCGCGCGCGCATGCGCGAGCGCTTCCTCGCGCGTCACGTTGCCGTCACGGCGCCCCAGCACCCCCGCCGACGCGCCGCTCGAAGTCGCGAGCGCCGCGAACCCCAGCCCCGCCAGAACGCGTGCCGACCCCGCGTCCCACGCATTCGCGATCACGAACGTCCCCGGCCCCCGGTGCAGGGCCCGGAAGCGCTCCGCCTTCTCCGCCTGCGCGCTCGTCATGCGGTGATGGTAGCAAGGACCCGGCTGTCAGCCGGCGTTTTGCCGTAATCTTGTGGAGCTCTGTCACGAAGGTGAATGACGCCATGAAACAAGACCGTCGTCGATTTCTGGAGGCTGCCGGGGTTGCCACGGCGGCGCTGGCGCTCAACGGTGTGCCGCTTGCACTGCGTGCGGCGAGTGCGGGTACCGAGAAAACGAAAATCGGCATCGTCGGCTCGGGCAGGGTCGGCGGCGCGCTGGGCGGCGTCTGGGCGAAAGCCGGGCACGAAGTCATGTTTTCATCGCGCAACATCGAGCATGATAAAGCGCTCGCCGCCAGGCTCAGGCCCAATGCACGTGCCGGAACGCCGCGGGAAGCCGCCGCCTTCGGCGAAGTGCTGTTGATCTCGGTTCCTTACCGCGCGCTGCCCGACGTGGGCAAGGATCTGGGTGACCTGTTGAAGGGCAAGGTGGTGATCGACACCTGCAACCCGTTCCCCTCGCGCGACGGGGAGATCGCGAACTGGGCGCGGCAGAAAGGCGCCGGCCTCGCGTCGGCGGAGCTGCTTCCCGGCGCGCGCATCGTGCGCGCCTTCAATGCGGTCGGCTATACGCGGATGGGGACGGCGCACCAGGAGCCGGGACGCGTCGGCATGCCCATCGCGGGCGACGACGCCAAGGCGGTCGAGGTGGCCTCGCGGCTGATACGCGACATCGGCTACGAGCCCGTCCTGATCGGCGGGCTCGCCATGGGGAAACATCTGATGCCGGGAACGCCGCTCGCGGGCGAGCGCACGCCGCAGGAGATCCGACAAATCGCTGCCACGCTCAACTAGGGAAAACAAACCAAGACCATTCTGAGCGAGGGCGCACCATACTGCCGCTACGGCTTGGCTTGCCCATGCCGCCGTCGCATTATTTCCGTCACGTATTCTGCGCGGGTCTTGCCGTTCACGGGTAATCCGTTCTCCTTACACCAGGACACGAGCGTCTCGACCTCGACGTGCACTTTTTCGACTTTCTGTCCTTCGCGCTCGATCATCCGCACAGCCTCAACAGCATTCTGTTGCCATTGTTCGTATGTGTCGTCGAGCTCGTTTCGGTCTTCAACAGCTTCAGTCAGAAGCTTCCATTGCTTTCGGTCAAACCATGCGACGCCAACAACCACAGT
>DATKAX010000163.1:0-22458 GCA_035514595.1 Burkholderiales bacterium | reverse complement strand
CCGGCGACTGGGTGCGCCCGATCATGGGGAAGCCGAGCGCCGCGGTGCCGGTGGCGGCGACGGCCGCGCCTTTCAGGAACTTGCGGCGCGAAGCCTTGGGTTTATCCTGCTGATTGCTCATGTCTCTCTCCTCCTACGGTGGACTGACGAAAGTGCAGGGCTGAGCGCCCGGATATGGATACCGCCCGCCCTTCTCCCCTGTTCCTGCCTGCTCGGCGAGCTGCACCGATTCTATAACACTACTCCCCGCAACCGCATTCCGCGATGCGGAAGCCGATGTCCGGCCGGGGCGGTGTCAGCCCCCCTTTTCCCACCGCGTGCAGGCCTCCCGCACCACGTCGGCGAGCGACTTGCGCTCGCCAAAGCGTGCCCGCAGCCAGCCGGCGTCCGAGTCGCCGTTGCGCACCCCGGTCTCGAGCTCGGCGAGCTGCTCGACGCACCCCAGTCGCTCGCCGCTGGGCGCGATCGCGGCCAGGGTCTCCAGGATGTCGTCGCCTATATTGGCCTTGACCCCGGAGTAGGGCTCGACGATCGACCCCCGGCAGCCGTAGCGGCAGGCCTCGAAGCGATTGAAGCTGTTGAAAAGATAGGTTTCGCGCGCCGGCTGGCGGGGCCGGCCGGCGAGGTAGTGGTCGGCGAGCGCCTGGGCGTAGGCGGCCAGCAGCGCCGCCCGCCTCACCGTCAGGGGAGTGTCGCAGACGCGGATCTCGATCGTCCCGTACTCCGGCTTGGGCCGGATGTCCCAGTAGAAATCCTTCATGCTGGCGACGATGCCCGGGCGCTTCATGGTCTCGAAATAAGCCAGGAACTCGCTCCAGTCGCGCACGAAGGGCATGTGCCCGGCGAGCGGGAAGGCGCTTACCGCGGTAAGCCGCGAAGACTGGAAGGAAGTATCTTCGCCCTGGTAGTACGGCGAGGCCGCCGACAGCGCGATGAAGTGCGGCACGTAACGGGTCATCATGTGCGTCAGATACACCGCGTCGTCGCCGCTCGGGCAGCCGACGTGGATGTGCTGGCCGAAGACGGTGAACTGCTTGGCGAGGTAGCCGTAGCGCTCGACGATGTTGCGGAAGCGCTCGTTCGGGAAGATGCGCCGCTCGGTCCAGACGTGGAAGGGATGCGAGCCGCCGCCGCACACCCGCAGATTGAGCACGCCGGCTTCCTCGACCACCGCGGCGCGCATCGCCTCCAGCTCCCCGGCGAGCGCGGCGCAGTCGGAATGGACCGAGCTGTTCAGCTCGATCATGCTCTCGGTGATCTCGGGCTTGACCGCGCCCGGCAGCCTGCGCTTGGCGAGACGCGCGAGGAGGTCCGCCGCCTCGCGTGACAAGTCGAAATCCCGCGGCCGCACCAGCTGAAGCTCGATCTCCACGCCGACGCTGAGCGCCGCCGAGGACTGGAAATGCATCTCATCCATCGGGTCGCGCCTCCCCGGCGCGGCGCAGCGCGAACTGGGTGGCGAGCGGGCCCGCCAGCTCGAGCAGCGCGATCGCCGAGAGCATCACCGCGGCGAGCTCGGCGCCGAACGCCGGATAGAAGAACGCCGTGTCCTGCACCATCATCACGGAGAGCCCCGACATCGGCAGCAGCGCGATCGACAGCAGCCCGGCGCCGCCCGGGCGGATGCCCGAGAGCCGGCCGAAGGCGAGCAGGGCGATCGCCTTGCCGAGAAAGCGCGCCGCAATGAACACGGCGGTTACGGCGGCCGCGGTGCGCAGCGCATCGAACTGCAGGCTCGCTCCGGTGAGCACGAACAGGATCACGAAAAAGAGCTGCCCGCCGTGCCCGAAGCGCAGCGGCAGCAGCACGTGCGTCGAGTCCAGGTTTCGCGCCAGCATGCCGAGCGTCACCAGCGCCAGCACCACCGAGAGGTTGAGGCTGTGCGCGACGCCCACGGTCGCCACGACGATCGCGACCAGCAGCACGAACTGCGCTTCCTCGCGCTTGCCGATCCAGCGCGCGAGCCACAGGATCAGCAGGCAGGCGGCGAGGCCGGCGAGCATCGATCCGGCCAGCAGGTACAAGGGATGCAGCACCGCGGTCTGCCAGTGCGAGGCGAGGTCGAAGTGCAGGAACGGCATCAGCAGCGTCAGCGCGAGGTAGGCGAAGACGCTGTTCACCGCGGTGAACAGCAGCATGCGCTCGGTGACCTGGCCCTCGGCCCGCAGGTCGTTGGCCACCATCAGCACCACCGCAGGGGAGGTGGCCGTGCCGATGGCCGCCGCCGCGGCGGCGAGCAGCGGCCGGAAGCCGAAGTACACGAGCGCTCCGTAGATCACCCCGAAGCAGAACAGGCTCTCCGCGATCGCGGTGACGAGCAGCCAGCGGTTGCGCTTGAGCCAGCCGAAATCGAGCCGGAAGCCGAGCTCGAACACGATCAGGCCGATCGACAGGTCCACCAGCAGGCGCGAGGCGATGAGCACGTCGGCCGACAGCAGATTCGTCGCCTGCGGCCCGAGCAGCACCCCGGCGAGCGCATAGCCGATGATCCGGGGAAGCGCCGCATAGCGGCGCACCGCCTCGCCCGCGGCGAGGCCGACGAGCAGCAGGACGCCGAACAGCGCCGGCTGCGAGAACGCAGGCGGGAACCCGGGCAGGAAGTCGAGCTCGGTCATGCGTCGCGCGCAGCCGCCAGAAACTCCTCGAGCAGCGGCGCGCTGTCGATCAGCTCGCGTCCCCCCGGAGGATGGAATTCCGGATGCCATTGCACCGCCATCACGTAGCTCGAGCCGGTGCCGCGGATCGCCTCCACGATGCCGTCGGGCTCCGACCACGCTTCGACCCGCAAGCCGCGGCCGAGATCCTTGATCGACTGGTGATGGATCGAGTTCACGCGCGGCTGTGCCACGCCGCGGTACAAGCGCGCCAGGGCCGAGCCGGGCGGGAAGCGGACCTCGTGCGCGTGCTTCTCGTAGTCCTCGGTGACGTGCCAGCGCGCCTCGGGCAGCTGCGTGCGGATATCCTGGTACAGCGTGCCGCCGAAGGCGACGTTGATGAGCTGCGCCCCGCGGCAGATGCCCAGCACCGGCTTGCCGGCCTCGACGAACTCGTGCACCAGCTCGATCTCGTAGACGTCGCGCAGGCGGTCGCCTTCCCACTCGCGCTCGAGCGGCTGCTCGCCGTAGGTGAGCGGCGCGATGTCCGAGCCGCCCTGCAGCACCAGGCCGTCGAGCACGCGCGCATAGTCGGCGACACGGATGTTGCTGCGGTGGATGATGCCGTCCTTGTCGACGGTAGGCACCATGAACACGATCACGTCGCGCGACATGATCCAGTGCGCGACCGACTGCTCGAGGTATTGCAGCGTCCTCGCCTGCAGGCCCTTGGCGTCGGGCCTGGGATGGAACAGCCGCGGCGAGACGCCGATCTTGAGCGTGCTCGGCGGCAGGCGCCGGGCGAGGAAGTCGCGGAGCGAGCGCACCGCTCTCCTGAGCTCGTTCACGGCCACCCTTTTACCCGACGATGATGACGTGGACGCGGTACGGTCCGTGCGCGCCGAGGATGAGCGTCTGCTCGATGTCGGCGGTACGCGAAGGGCCGGAGACGAAGTTGACCGCGCGCGGCAGCTCGCGGCGCTCGGCGCGCAGCAGGTCCCAGGCGTCCTCCATGTGCGCGACGATGCGCCGGGCGCTCAGCACCGCGACGTGGGTTTCCGGCACCAGGCTCACGCTCGCCGGCGTGGCGGCGCCCGATACGAGCATCAGGGTCCCGGTCTCCGCCACGGCGCAGAACGCCCCGGTCACGCCGACCGGGTCCGCGTCGCGCGCCGCGCGCGCCTCGAGCGCAAGCCCGGCCGCGCCCCAGTCGAGTGCCGACAATTCGGGCCAGCAGCAGCCGGAAAGCGGCAGGCCGAGCGCGCCGAGGTAGCGGGCGGCAGCGCCCGGCACCTCGGCGAGGTCGCGGACGCGCTCGGTGGTGCCGGCGTTCGCCTTCACTCTCGCCTCGAACTGCGCGGGAGAAGCCGCCGGGAGCGGGCCGCGCGGATGCGCGCGCAGGTACGACTCCATGTCGAGGCGCTCGGCTGCCGAGGGACCGCCCCCGCCGCGGCCCTGAAGACGGCGGATGCGCTCCAGGATGCGGCCGCGCGCCGCCATCAACGCAGCGCCTTGAGCATGTCTTCCACCACTTTCTTCGCATCGCCGAACACCATCATGGTCTTCTCCATGTAGAAAAGCGGGTTGTCCAGCCCGGCGTAGCCCGAGGCCATGGAGCGCTTGTTGACCATCACGGTGCGCGCCTTGTGCACGTCGAGCACCGGCATGCCGTAGATCGGGCTGCCCTTCTGGTAGGCGAGCGGATTGACGACGTCGTTCGCGCCCAGCACCAGCACCACGTCGGTGTTGCCGAACTCGCCGTTGATGTCGTCCATCTCGAACACCTGATCGTAGGGCACCTCGGCCTCGGCGAGCAGCACGTTCATGTGCCCCGGCATGCGCCCCGCGACCGGGTGGATCGCGAAGCGCACGTTCACCCCCTTCTCGGCCAGCATCTCCGCCATTTCCTTCACCGCGTGCTGCGCGCGCGCCACCGCCAGGCCGTAGCCCGGAACGATGATCACCGATTCGGCGTTCGCCATCATGAACGCGGCGTCCTCGGCCGAGCCCGAGCGCACCGTCTGGTCGGTGCCGCCTTGCGCGGCCGATCCTTCGGCCGCTCCAAACCCGCCCAGGATCACCGAGATGAACGAGCGGTTCATCGCCCGGCACATGATGTAGGACAGGATCGCGCCCGAGGAGCCGACCAGCGAGCCGGCGATGATCAGCATCGCGTTGTTGAGCGAGAAGCCGATGCCGGCCGCCGCCCAGCCCGAGTAGCTGTTCAGCATCGAGATCACCACCGGCATGTCGGCGCCGCCGATCGGGATGATGATCAGCACGCCGAGCACGAACGCGATCGCGGTCATGGCGAAGAACGGCGTCCAGGCCCTGTCCTCGGCCAGGAAGAACGCGGCGCCGAAGCCGATCATCACGAGAGCGAGCGCCAGGTTCAGCCAGTGCTGGCCGGGGAACACCACCGGCGCGGAAGAGAACAGGCGGAAGTGCTTGCCGAGCCCGGCGAGCTTGCCGAAGGCGATCACCGAGCCCGAAAACGTGATCGCGCCGACGAAGGTGCCGATGAAAAGCTCCAGCCTGTTGCCGATCGGCATAGGGTCCCCGATGTTCCTCACGATGCCGAACGCCGCCGGATTGTTGACCGCGGCGATGGCGATCAGCACCGCCGCCATGCCGACCAGCGAGTGCATCGCCGCGACCAGCTCGGGCATCTGCGTCATCTGCACGCGGCGCGCGACGAGCGCGCCCAGCATGCCGCCGGCAAGCATCGCGATCAGGATCAGGTCGATGCGCCCGCGCGCCACCACCGCGATGGTGGTCAGCACCGCGATCGCCATTCCGGCGATGCCGAACCAGTTGCCGCGGCGCGCGGTCTCGGGACTGGAGAGGCCTTTCAGCGCGAGGATGAAGCATATCGACGCGACCAGGTACCAGAGGGTGAGCTGGTTGGCGCTCATTTCCTCTTCTTCTTCCGGAACATCTCCAGCATGCGCTGGGTGACGAGGAATCCCCCGGCCACGTTCACCGAGGCGAGCGCGACGGCGATCACGCCCAGCACCGAGCCGAAGTCGGCCTCGGCCGGCGCCGCGGCGAGGATCGCGCCGACGATGATCACGCTCGAGATCGCGTTGGTGACGCTCATCAGCGGCGTATGCAGCGCCGGCGTCACGTTCCAGATCACGTGGTAGCCGACGAACACCGCCAGCACGAACACCACGAGGTTGATGACGGTGGGGTCTACGCTTGCGCCCATGGGTCAGCCTTTCTTGATCGCTTCGCCGCCGATGCAGGCGAGCGTCCCGGCGACGATCTCGTCCTCGCGGTCGAGCTTGAACTCGCCGCTCTTCGGATCGAGCATCAGCGCCAGGAAGTTGAACAGGTTTCTCGCGTACAGCGCCGAGGCGTCGAAGGGCACCGTGGCGGGGAGGTTTTCCAGCCCGATCAGCTTGACGCCGTGCTTCACGGCGATGCGGCCGCGCTCGATGCCCTCGACGTTGCCGCCCTGCTCCACGGCGAGGTCGACGATCACCGCCCCGGGCTTCATGTTTTTTACCGTTGATTCTTTTATCAATACCGGTGCAGGCCGACCGGGAATGAGCGCGGTAGTGATCACCACGTCGGCCTGCAGGGCGCGCTGGTGCACCGCCTCGGCTTGCCGCCGCATCCAGTCCTGCGGCATGGGACGCGCGTAGCCGCCCGCGCCCTGCGCGATGCTGCGCTCCTCGTCGGTCAGGCAGGGCACGTCGACGAACTTGGCGCCGAGCGACTCGATCTGCTCCTTGACCGCCGGGCGCACATCGGAGGCCTCGATCACCGCCCCCAGGCGCTTCGCCGTGGCGATCGCCTGCAGGCCGGCGACGCCCGCGCCCAGCACCAGCACGCGCGCCGCCTTCACCGTCCCGGCCGCGGTCATCAGCATCGGGAAGAAGCGCCCGATCTCGGCCGCCGCGAGCACCACTGCCTTGTAGCCGGCGATGTTGGCCTGCGAGGAAAGCACATCCATCGGCTGGGCGCGCGAGATGCGCGGCAGCCATTCCATCGCGAATCCAGTCACGCCGCGCTTCGCGAGCGCCTCGAGGGCGGGAGCATTGAAGGGATCGAGCAGGCCGATCAGCACCGCGTCGCTTTTCAGCAGGCTGACTTCATCCGCGTCCGGACAGCGGACCTTGAGCACGATATCCGCGTCGTAGGCTTCGGCGGCGCCGGGCACGAGCTTCGCTCCCGCGGCCTCGTAGTCCTGATCGCGGATGCTGGATGCGGCGCCGGCGCCCGACTGGACGCGCACTTCGTTGCGCGCAGCCAGCTTCTTGACGGTCTCGGGCGTGGCGGCAACGCGGGTCTCGCCTGCCCGCACTTCGGCAGGCACGCCAACTCTCATGAAAGTTCCTCCCCGGAACGGTGCCGCATTCTACCGCGGCCTCTCGAGCGAGCGCTCGACGATCTCGAACAGCGCGTGCACGGCGAGCGCCAGGGCCGCGGCCGGCAGCGCGCCCGCGAGCAGCACGGTGTGATCGTTGAGCGCCAGTCCCTGCACGATGCGCTCGCCGAACCCGCCGGCGCCGATGAACGCGGCGATGGTGGCGGTGCCGACGTTGATCACCGCGGAGGTCTTTACGCCGGCGAGGATGGTGCGCATGGCGAGCGGCAGCTCGATGCGCGACAGGACCTGGCCGCGCCGCAGGCCGAGCGCCACGCCCGCGTGCACCAGGCCGCTCGGCACCTGGACGAGCCCGGCGTGGGTATTGCGCGTGATCGGAAGCAGCGCATACAGAAACAGCGCGATCAGCGCCGGCCACACGCCGATCGAGCCGGTGAGCGGGATGAGAAAGGCGAGCAGCGCGAGCGCCGGGATGGTCTGCACGATTCCGGTCGCGGCGAGCACCGGCTGGGCGAGGCCGCGCAGCTTCGCCGCTGCGATGCCCAGCGGCACGCCGACCGCGGCGGCCGCGGCGAGCGAAGCGAACACGAGCGCGACATGCTCGCCGAGCAGGCGCGCGAAATCCGGCGCGAACATCGCCTTCCAGAGCGAGCGGCGCTGCGCTGCCCCGCCGCTGCGCCCGCCGATGAACTCGGCCGCGACCGCGGCGAAGCTGCGGCCGTCGAGCTCGGCGCGCGCGTTGAGCCGCGTCATGCGCGCTTCATCGATCGATCCTTCGAGCGCGGCGAGCGCCGCGAACGCCGACGGGAAGCGCCGGGGCAGGTCGGCCCGGTGCAGCAGCACGGCGTCGTAGGCCGGGAAGAATCCGAGGTTGTCCTCGAGCAGCGCGATGTCGAAGCGCTCGATCTTGCCGTCGGTCGAGTACACGTCGATGACGTCCACCTCGCCCGCGGCGAGCGCCTCGTAGGCGAGCCCGTGGTCGAGCGAGCGCGGCGCAAGCTTCGGCAGCCGGTAGGCGCGCGCGAGCCCCGGCCATCCGTCGCGCCGGCCGAGGAATTCGGGCCCGAAGCCGAGCACCAGGTCGCGATGCCGGGCGAGATCCGAGATCCGGCGCAGGCCGCGGCGCTCGGCTTCGGTGCGGCGCACGCCCACGGCGTAGGTGTTGTTGAAGCCAAGCGGAACCGAAGCGGCGAGCCCGAGCGCCGCGAGCCGCTCGTTCAACGCCCGCAGGTCCAAGGCCGTCTCGGACTTCAGGATCTCGCGCGCGATGGTGCCGGTGTACTCCGGATAGACGTCGATCGCGCCGGCGGACAGTGCCTGGAACAGGATCGCGGTGCCGCCCATGCCCGGCCGGTGCTCGACCCGGGCACCCGCCGCGCGCGCAGTCTGCGCGACGATCTCGCCGAGGATGTAGGACTCGGTGAAGCGCTTCGAGCCCACCATCAGGGTCTCCGCTGCGGCTGCGCCGCAGGCGAAGGCGAGCGCGGCCGCGGCGAGCCGGCTAAGCCGCACGCTCCAGGGTCTCGTCTGCTTTGCCCAGGAACTGGAGCCGGGCAAGGCTGGCGTACAGGCCGCCCTGGCGCAACAGCTCCTCGTGCGTGCCCTGCGCGAGAATCGCGCCGCGGTCCATGACCACGATGCGGTCCGCGTGCTGCACGGTGGCGAGGCGATGCGCGATGGCGAGCGTGGTGCGGCCCGCCTCGAGCGCCTCCAGGGCCTGCTGCACCAGGCGCTCGGCGGCCGCGTCGAGCGAGCTCGTCGCCTCGTCGAGCAGCAGGATCGGACGGTCGGCGAGCAGCGCGCGGGCGATCGAGAGCCGCTGACGCTGGCCGCCGGAGAGCGTCGCGCCGCGCTCGCCGAGCGGCGTGTCGATTCCCTGCGGCAGGCGCTCGATGAATTCCAGCGCCCAGGCCTTCTCGCAGGCGGCGAGCGCTTCCTCGGGCGTTGCGTCCGGACGCCCGTAGCGCACGTTGTCGAGCACGCTGGCGGCGAAGATCACGGGCTCCTGCGGCACCACCGCGATCAGCCGGCGCAGCGCGCGCGGGTCCATCTCGCGCGCGTCGACGCCGTCGATCCGCACCGCGCCTTGCTGCGGGTCGTAGAAGCGCAGCAGCAGCCCGAGCACGGTGGATTTCCCCGCGCCCGAGGGCCCGACCAGCGCCACGCGCTCGCCCGGCGCAACGCGCAGGCTGAAACGCTCGAGCGCCTGCACGCCGGGGCGGGTGGGATACGCGAACGTGACGCGCTCGAGCTCCACGGCGCACGAGCGCCGCGGCGGCGCAGCCGCGGGGGTGGCGGGGGCGACGATGAGCGGCCGCGTCTCGAGCAGATCCATCAGGCGCTCGGTGGCGCCGGCGGCGCGCTGCAGCTCCCCCCAGACTTCGGACAGCGTGCCTGCGCCGCCCGCCACCACCATGGCGTAGAACACGAAGGCCGAGAGCTCCCCCGCCGTGAGGCGCCCGGCGAGCACGTCGTGCCCTCCCACCCACAGGATGATGCCGACCGCGCTGAACGCGATCAGCATCACCGAGGAAATGAGCCAGGCCTTCTGCCGGATGCGGGCGACGCCTACGCGATAGGCGGACTCGGCATGCCGCGCGAAGTTCCTGCGGTCCGACGCCTCGTGGGCGTAGGCCTGCACGGTGCGGATCTCGTGCACCGCCTCGTCGACGTAGGCGGAAACGTCCGCGACCCGGTCCTGGCCATCGCGCGAGAGCCGCCGCACGCGCGCGCCGAGCAGCAGGATCGGGATCAGCGTCGCCGGTACCCCGAGCAGGACCGCGGCCGCGAGCTTCCAGCTCGTCACGAACAGCATCGCCGCCGCGCCCGCCATCATGATCGCGTTCCTGACGAACATCGAAAGCCCGTAGCCGATGACCTGCTGCAGCAGGACGGCGTCGTTGGTGAGGCGCGAGACCACCTCGCCGGTGCGCGTGCCCTCGAAGAACGCCGCATCGAGACCGAGCACATGGTCGAACACCGCGCGCCGCAGGTCGGTGACCACCCGCTCGCCGAGGCTCATCATCAAGTAGAAGCGGAACCAGGTGGCGGCGGCGAGCACCGCGGCGAGCGCGATCATGGCGGCAAGCGCCCGGTCGAGCAGGCGAGGATCGCCGCTGCCGAAGCCGGCGTCGATCACGTGCTTCAGGCCCTGGCCGAGCGCGAGCACGGCGGCGGCGGCGACCAGCAGCGCCGCCCCCGCCGCCGCGATGCGCCACCGGTACGGCGCAAGAAAGCGCGCCAGGCGCGCGAGAGACCTGCTCGAAGATGTCATCGGCCGTAGAAGCAGAAGCGGTTGCGGCCCTGCTGCTTGGCACGGTACATCGCGGCGTCGGCATTGCGCAACAGCGCGTCGCCGTCGCCCGCGTCCGAAGGGAACACCGAGATTCCGAGGCTCGCGCCGACCGCGAGCGAGCGGCCCTCGACGCGGAACTCGGGCGCGAGGGCGCGCAGCACCTTTTCGGCAACCACGCCGCAGTCGGATTCCGCCGGAAGGTCCGGAAGCAGGATCACGAACTCGTCGCCGCCGTGGCGCGCGAGCGTGTCGGCCCTGCGCACGCAGGCCGCGAGACGCCGCGCCACATCGCGCAGGACATCGTCGCCGGCGCGATGGCCCAGCAGGTCGTTCACCTGCTTGAACTCGTCCAGGTCGATCAGGATCACGGCGAGCTTGCGGTCGTGGCGCTGCGCGAGGTGGATCGCCTGCGCCAGGCGGTCATCGAGCAGCCGCCGGTTGGGCAGCCCGGTGAGCGCGTCGTGGTAGGCGAGAAAACGCACCGCCTCCTCGCGCGCCTTGCGCGCCGTCACGTCCTGCAGCACGCCGATCATCCGCTGCGCCCGGCCGGGGCTCTCGCGCATCGGCACGCCGCGCGCCGCGAGCCACAGCATGCGCCCGTCGGCATCGGAAACGCGGTATTCGATCTCGAAGGGCTCGCTGCGCTCCAGCGCGGCGCGCAGCACCGGATCCTCGGCCGCGAAGGCCGGCGCCCGGCCCCAGCGCAGGCGCTCGGCGCCGGCGTCCCACTCCCAGTAGTACAGGTCGGCCGCCTCCACGGCAAGCCGCAGCTTCTCGACGCTCTCGTGCAGCGCCGCGGCGGCGCGCTTGCGCTCGCTCACGTCGCGCGCGGTTCCGGCGGCGCCGATCACCTGCCCCTGCGCATCGTGCAGGGCGGCGGCGTTGAACGAAAGGTCGACCGGAGCACCGTCGCTGCGAACATGGCGCGTCTCGTGGTCGAAGACCGCCCGCCCCTCGAGCACGCGCCGGAAAACGGCGTAGTCGCGCTCGCGCAGCTCGGGCGCCACCACCTCGGTGAAAGGGCGCCCCAGGAGCTCGGCCGCCTCGCGGCCGTAGATGCGTCGCACGGCGCCCGGGTTGAGCGAGGTCCAGCGGCCCTCGCGGTCGAGCGACCAGATGAGCTCGCCCGACGTTTCCAGCACCATGCGGTAGAGGACGGACTCCTCGATCACCCGCGCTCGCTAAGAAACAGATGCGTCGACACGCTCGACCTGCACCCGGCAATCGTAGAACGTGGCGCCGCCGCCGATATCCGAGGTGCGCTGCGAGGTGACGTTGTTGGCGTTGCCGCCGTCGGGGGCGTACTTCTTCCACCACACGGAAGGCGCCACCACCACGCCCGGCCGCGGCTTGCCGTTCACGCGCGCGCGCAAGGTGTAACCGCCGCGGTCGTTGAACACGCGCACCCGCTCGCCGTCGCGGATGCCGCGCGCAACCGCGTCGGCCGGATGCATCTCCAGGTGCGGCTCGCGCTCGAACTCGCGGAAGCGCGCCAGGTTGGCGAAGCTGGAGTTGAGGAAGTGCCGCGCCGGCGGGGACAGGAACGCGAGCGGATAGCGCCTGCCGGCCGCCGGCGGCGACGCCGCTTCGGCCGGCGGATTGTAGAAAGGCAGCGGGTCCAGGCCCTGGCTTTCCAGCCAGGCGCTGTGGAACTCGCACCTGCCCGAGGGCGTCGGAAAGCCGCCCTCGGCGAACGGCGCGAAGCGCTGCGGCACCGCGAGCCGCTGCCAGCCCTTCTGCTTTGCCTGCTCCCAGTCGATTCCGGCCATGCGGCCGCTGCGCGAGGCGAGCGCGGTGCGGCAGATATCCTCGTCGGAATCGCGGAAGCAGGGCTCCTCGAACCCCATGCGCGCGGCAAGCCGCCGGAACACCTCCGAGTTGGGCAGCGACTCGCCGAGCGGCGCGATCGCCGGGTTGTTGGCGAGCACGTACAGATGCCCGTAGGACTTGTGCACGTCCCAATGCTCGAGCTGCGTCGTGGCCGGCAGCACGATGTCGGCGTAGTCGGCGGTGTCGGTCTGGAAGTGGTCCATCACCACCGTGAACAGGTCCTCGCGCGAGAATCCCGCGACGACCTTCTCCGAGTCCGGGCACACGGCGACCGGATTGTTGTTGTAGACGATCGCGACGCGCACCGGCGGCTCGGCCGAGGTTAGCGCATCGCCCAGCGCAGCGTGGTTGACGATCCGCGGCCGGCGCCCGGCGAGCAGATCCGGCCGCTCGAGCGCGGCGTGCTCGAAGCCGTAGAAGCCGGCCGTGGTCAGCACGATTCCGCCGGCGGCTTCGCGCCAGGCGCCGACGAGCGCCGGCAGGCAGGCAACGGTGCGCGCCGCAATGCCGCCCCCGGCGTGGCGCTGCATGCCGTAGTTGAGCCGGATCGCGGCCGGTTTCGTCGTGCCGTACTCGCGCGCCAGCTGAACCACCTCCTGCACCGTGATGCCGCAGGTTCGCGCCGCCCATTCCGGAGAACAGCTTTGAAGAACCCTCCTCTCGAGGGCTTCGTAGCCCAGGGTGTAGCGCTCGATGTAATCGCGATCGACCAGGTTTTCGGCAATCAGGACATGCATCAACCCGAGCGCGAGCGCGCCGTCGGTGCCCGGCAGCAGGGCGACATGCTGCGTGCATTTCTCGGCCGAAAGGCTGCGATACGGGTCGATCGCGATGACCCGGGCGCCGCGGCGCTTCGCGGCCTGCACGCGCGACCACAGGTGCAGGTTGGAGACCACCGGGTTCGCCCCCCAGAGCAGGATCAGCCGCGCCTCGTCGAAGCGCTCCGGGTCCATGCCCACCGATCCGCCGAGCGTGGCCTTCAGCCCGGCCTTGCCCGCGCTCGAGCACAGGGTGCGATCGAGCCGGGAGGCACCGAGCTTGTGGAAGAAGCGCCGGTCCATCGAGCTGTACTGCACCATGCCCATGGTGCCGGCGTAGCTGCACGGAAGAATGGTTTCCGGGTTCTCGGCGGCGGCGAGCTTGAGCCGCGCCGCGATCTCGTCGAGCGCTTCGTCCCAGCCGATGCGCCTGAACTCGCCCCGGCCTTTCCTGCCGGTGCGCCGCATCGGGTAGCGCAGGCGATCGGGGGCATAGGTGCGCTCGAGATAGTGCGCGACCTTGGTGCACAGCGTTCCCTGCGTGAACGGCATCGCGGGATCGCCGGCGATGCGCGTCGCCACCCCGTCTTCCACGGTCACCAGCATGGCGCAGGTGTCCGGACAGTCGTGCGGGCAGGCGACGCGGACGACTTCGGCGCTCATGCGGGGATTTTACGCTCCAGGACCTGGTCCAGGATCTCGATCCAATGGCGCACCGGGACGACGGAGGCGCCCTGCAGATGCGCGAGGCAGCCGATGTTGGCGGTGGCGATGCGCTGCGGCAATCCGCGGTTCAGCGCGGCGAGCTTGCGTGCGCGCAACTCGAGAGACATCCCGGGCTGGAGCAGCGAGTACGTGCCGGCCGAGCCGCAGCACAGGTGCGCATCGTCGACCGCCGTGAGCTCGAAGCCGGCATGCGCCAGCAGCGCCTCGACCTTGCCGCGGAGCTGCTGTCCATGCTGCAGCGTGCAGGGCGACTGGAAGGCGATGCGTCCGAGCCCCTCGCCGCGCGGCAGCATGTCGGGCGCGATCACCTCGCAAAGGTCGACGGTCATCGAGGCGATGCGCTCGGCCTTGTCGCGGTAGGCCGCGTCCTGCGCGAGGAGCTCGCCGTACTCTCTCACCGTCGCGCCGCAGCCGCTCGCGGTCATCACGATCGCCTCGACTTCGCCGCTTTCCACCTTCGGCCACCAGGCGTCGATCAGCGCGCGCATATCGTCGCGTCCCGCTTCCTGATAGTTGAGGTGGAAGCGCACGGCGCCGCAGCAGCCGGCGCCGGGCGCCTCGAGGAGCGAGATGCCGAGCCGATCCAGCACGCGCGCAGCGGCGGCATTGATCGAGGGCGCGAGCGCGCCTTGCACGCAGCCCGCGAGCGCCATCATCCGGCGGGCGTGGCGCGGCGCCGGCCAGTCTCCGCGCGGCGCCGCGCGCTCCGGGATCTTTCGCTTGAGCGCGCCGGGAAGAACCGGCCGCGCGAGGCGACCGAGCGCGAGCGCCGCGCCGAACAAGCGGCGACGCGGCAGGCCGAACGCCAGCGCCGCGCGCTTCATCCGGTCCCAGGGCGGACGTTTCGTGCGCGCCTCCACCAGCGCGCGGCCGATGTCCGCCAGCCGTCCGTAGCGCACGCCCGAGGGGCAGGTGCTTTCGCAGGCCCGGCAAGTCAGGCAGCGATCCAGATGCAGCCGCGTCTTCGCGCTCACCGGCGCGCCTTCCAGCGCGCGCTTCATCAGGTAGATTCGTCCGCGCGGGCTGTCCAGGTCGTCGCCGAGCAGCTGGTAGGTCGGGCAGGTGGCGGTGCAGAAGCCGCAGTGCACGCACTTGCGCAGGATGGCGTCGGCTTCGCGCCCTTCGGGCGTGTCGCGGATGAAATCGGCGAGCTGCGTCTGCATCGCTAGAGCTCGGGATAAAGCCGGCCCGGATTGAAGATCCCGGCCGGGTCGAAGGCAGCCTTCAGCTCCCGGTGCAGGCGCATGCGCGCCGCATCGAGGGGCGTGAACACCGGTAGCGCCTTGTGCGCGGCGCGAAACAGCGTCGCGTGCCCGCCGAGGCGCGCGGCGGCGTCGCGCACGGCTTGCGAGGCGGCGTCGGTCTTGAGCCAGCGCAGCGCGCCGCCCCACTCGATCATCTGCCGCCCCGGGGCCTCGAGGCGGGCCGCGCCGCCGGGCAGGGCCACGCGCCAGAGCGGCTCCGGGCCGGCGAAGAAGGCATCGGCCTGCTCGCGCACGCCTGCCCAGAATGCGTCGGCCTGCGCCTGCGCCAGGCGCTCGCCGCCCAGCTTGCCCGCTGCGGCCTGCACCGCGGGCTCGGCGCCGGAAAGCCGCACGCGCAGCTCATTCGCGTGCCATGCCGTCGCGGATACCGGCAACGGCCGGCCGGCCCAGCCTGCAACCGACTCGAGCGCCTGCGCTTCGGACATCTCCAGGCGCAACGTCGCCTCGTAGCGCGGCCGCGGCAGCACCTTGAGCGAGGCTTCGGCGATCAGGCCGAGGACGCCGAGCGAGCCCGCGAGCAGCCGCGACACGTCGTAGCCCGCCACGTTCTTCATCACCCGGCCACCGAAGCTGAGCACGCGAGCGCGCCCGTCGACCAGCAGCACGCCGAGCACGTAGTCGCGCAGCGCCCCAGCGGCAGCGCGGCGCGGGCCGGACAACCCGGCGGCGATGCAGCCGCCGAAAGTCGCCGCGCCGAAATGCGGCGGCTCGAAAGGCAGGCACTGCCCGCTTTTCTCCAGCACCTGCTCCACCTCGGAAAGAGGGGTGCCGCAGCGCGCGGTGATCACCAGCTCTGTCGGCTCGTAGCTCACCACGCCCGCGTAGCCGCGCGTGTCGAGGATCTCGCCGCGCGGCACGTTGCCGTAGAAATCCTTGCTGCCGCCGCCGCGCAGCCGCAGCGCCTTGCCGCTCGCCGCGGCGTCGCGGATGCGCTGCTGGAGCGGCTCGAGCGTCAAAATCGCGGCAGCTCGGGATGCGCCAGCCGTCCGCCGTGCACGTGCATCCCGCCGAGCTCGGCGCAGCGCGCAAGCGTAGGAACGGCCTTGCCGGGGTTGAGCAGGCCGGCCGGGTCGAACGCGTGCTTCACCGCGTGGAACAGCTCCAGCTCGTCGGCGCGGAACTGCACGCACATCTGGTCGATCTTCTCGACGCCGACGCCGTGCTCGCCGGTGATCGTGCCACCCACTTCGACGCACTTCTCCAGCACTTCGGCGGCGAACCGCTCGGTGCGATGCAGCTCGTCGGGCTGGTTGGCGTCGAACAGGATCAGCGGATGCAGGTTGCCGTCGCCGGCGTGGAACACGTTGGGGCAGCGCAGGCCGTACTTCTGCTCGCGCTCGCCGATGAAGCGCAGCACTTCGCCCAGGCGCTTGCGCGGGATGGTGCCGTCCATGCAGTAGTAGTCGGGAGAGATGCGCCCGACCGCGGGGAAGGCCGCCTTGCGTCCCGACCAGAAGCGCAGCCGCTCGGCTTCGTCGCGCGACACGGTCATGCGCACCGCGCCGGCGCGCTCCAGCACCGCCTTGACGCGCTCGATCTCGTCTTCGACCTCCTCCGGCGTGCCGTCGGACTCGCACAGCAGGATCGCGGCTGCGTCGAGGTCGTAGCCCGCGCCGACGAACTCCTCCACCGCGCGCGTGGCGGGGCGGTCCATCATCTCGAGCCCTGCCGGAATGATGCCGGCGGCGATCACCGCGGCCACGGCGTCGCCGGCCTTCTCGACGTCGTCGAAGGACGCCATGACCACGCGCGCGCACTGCGGCATCGGCAGCAGCTTCACTGTCACCTCGGTGACGACCATCAGCATCCCCTCAGAGCCGATCGCGAGCGCGAGCAGGTCCAGCCCCGGCGCCTCGGGCGCCTCGGCGCCGAGCTCGAGCGGCTCACCCTCGAACGTGAAGCCGCGCAGCCGCAACACGTTGTGGACGGTCAGGCCGTACTTGAGGCAGTGCACGCCGCCGGAGTTCTCGGCCACGTTGCCGCCGATGGTGCATGCGATCTGGCTCGACGGATCGGGCGCGTAGTAAAGGCCGAACGGCGCGGCTGCCTCAGAAATCGCGGCGTTGCGTACCCCGGGTTGCACCACCGCGGTACGCGAGCGCGCATCGAGGCGCAGGATGCGCATGAACTTGGCCATCGACAGCAGCACGCCGTCGCCGGGCGGAAGCGCCCCACCCGAAAGGCCGGTGCCCGCCCCGCGCGGCACCACCGGAACGCGAAGCCGCGCGCAGGTTTTCAGCACCTCGCGCACCTGCTCCTCGGTCTCGGGCAGCGCGACGACCATCGGCAGCCGCCGGTAGGCGGTCAGGCCGTCGCATTCGTACGGCCGGGTGTCTTCCTCTTCGTAGAGCACTGCGCGCGCCGGGAGGAAGCCGCGCAGGGCGGCGGCGACCTGCCTTTGCCCCGCCGGGCTTACTTCAGATAAGGCTTCGCCCACGTCAATCCTTCGAGCGTGTCGGACCTGGGATTGTATTCGCAACCTACATAACCGGCGTATCCGAGGGCATCGATGTGCGCCAGCAGGAAACCGAAGTTGATCTCGCCGCTGCCGGGCTCGTTGCGCCCCGGCACGTCCGCGATCTGCAGGTGCCCGATGCGCGCCAGCAGCCGCTCGATGCTTTTCGCGAGGTCGCCTTCCATGATCTGCATGTGGAACACGTCGTACTGCAGGAAGGCGTTGGGCTCGCCGGCAGCGTCGAGCACCTCGATCGCCTGCCGCGAGCCGGTGAGAAAGAAGCCCGGAACGCTGCGCGTGCTGATAGGTTCGAGCATCAGCTGCAGCCCGGCGGCCGCGAGCCGGCGCGCCGCGAACCGCACGTTCTCCACCAGCGTATCGAAATGCACGGCTTCGCGGCTCGCGATGCCGGCGAGACAGTTGAGCCGCGGGCAGCCGGCCGCGACGGCGTACTCGATCGCGCGCTCCACGCCCGCTCGAAACTCGCCACGGCGCTCGGGCAGGCAGGCGATGCCGCGATCGCCGCGCGCAAAGTCGCCTGCGGGGAGGTTGTGCAGCTCGACTTCGAGCCCCGCCCCGCGCGCCGCCCGCGCCACCTCCTCGGGGCGATGCGCATAGGGGAACTGGTACTCGACGTGGCGGAATCCGGCCGCCGCCGCCGCGGCGAAGCGCTCCAGAAACCCGAGCTGCGGGAACAGCAGCGAGACGTTGGCGGCAAGCTTCGGCATGGGACCGAGCGCGATGTTAGCTAAGATTCGGTAATCCCGATAACGGTGCCGCGCCTTGAACCTGCCCCCGCTGAGCCGCATCCTCCCGTTCCTCGCGTGGTGGCCCGACGTCGACCGCAAGGTGCTGCGCGCGGATGCGACCGCCGCCCTGATCGGCGCGATCGTGGTCGTGCCGCAGGGCGTGGCGTTCGCCACGCTCGCCGGAATGCCGCCGGAATACGGCCTGTACTGCGCGATGATCCCGGCGGTGATCGCCGCGCTGTTCGGCTCCTCGCGCCACGCGGTGACCGGCCCGACCAACGCGGTGTCGCTGTTCGTGTTCGCGACCGTGGCGCCGCTCGCGGCGCCGGGCTCGCAGCAGTACATCGGCCTGGTGCTCACGCTGTCCTTCATGGCGGGCGTTCTGATGCTCGCGATGGGCCTGATGCGCCTGGGCCGGCTGGTCAATTTCGTGTCGCACACCGTGGTAGTCGGCTTCACCGCCGGGGCGGCCACGCTGATCTTCGCCAGCCAGCTGCGCAATTTCTTCGGCGTCGACATCTCGCCGCAGAGCTCGTTCCTCGGCATGCTGCAGCAGTTCTTCTTCCGCCTTCCGGAGCTGCATCCGTGGGTGCTCGTGGTGGGCTTGGCCACGCTCGCGGCAGGCGCGCTCTCGCGCCGGTTCCTGAAGAAAGCGCCCTACATGATCGTCGCGCTGGTGGTCGGCGCATTGACGGCGTTCGGGCTGAATCTGGCCCTGGGCGCCGAGCACACCGGCATCCGCACGCTGGGCGCGCTGCCGAGCGCGCTCCCGCCGCTCTCCCGCCCGGATCTGTCGGCCGACACGGTGAGAAACCTGATGGGCATCGCGCTTGGCGTGACCGTGCTCGGGCTCACCGAAGCCATGTCGATCGCGCGCGCCATCGCGCTGCGCTCCGGGCAGCATATCGACGCCAACCAGGAATTCATCGGCCAGGGGCTCGCCAACATGTTCGCGAGCTTCTTCTCCGCCTACCCGGCCTCGGCCTCGTTCAACCGCTCGGGGCTGAACTACGAGGCCGGGGCGCGCACGCCGCTCGCCGCCGCCCTGTCGGCCCCTGTGCTCGTCGTGATCCTGCTCGGCGTGGCGCCGCTCGTCGCCTACCTGCCGCTTGCCTCGATGGCGGCGATCCTGTTCATGGTGGCGTGGAGCCTCGTCGATCTGACTTCCATCCGCGTCATCGCGCGCACCAGCCGCGCCGAGGCCACGGTGCTCGGCCTCACGTTCGCCGCGACGCTGCTGATGAGCCTGGAGATCGCGATCCTCGTGGGCGTGATGCTGTCCCTGCTCGTCTACCTGAACCGCACCTCGCGACCCCAGATGCGCACCCTGGCGCCGGACCCGGCGCACCCGGAGCGCCGCATGGACGCGCCCGGAGACGGCGTGCGCGAATGCCCGCAGCTGCGCATCCTGAGCATCGAGGGCTCGATCTACTTCGGCGCCGTCGACCACGTCGAATCGCGCCTCGATACGCTGCGCGCGGTGGCGCCGGAGCAGAAGCACCTCCTGATCGTGGGGCGCAACATCAACTTCATCGATGTGGCGGGCGCCGAGGCGCTCGCGCGCGAGGCGCGCAAGCGCCGCTGGGTCGGCGGCCGCCTGTACCTGTCCAACCTGCGCCAGCCGGTGCACGACGTGCTGAAGAACAGCGGACTGCTCGAGGAGATCGGAGAGGAGAACCTGTTCCGCGGCAAGCAGGAGGCGATCGCCGAGATCTTCAAGCGCCTCGACCCGGCGCGCTGCCGCACCTGCACCGCGCGGATCTTCGAAGAGTGCGCGGCGCTGCCGCCGCCGCAGAACGCCTAGAGCGGGAGCTGGTCCTCCAGGACGGCGCCGGTTGCAAACCGCTCGGGCTGCGGGAAGGCGCGCAGGTCGGTCGTGATCGCCGCGCGCAGGTAGGTGTCGACCCACCAGAACACGTCGTGGCGCCGGATCGAGCGACGCATCGCCCGCATGCGCGCCTGGCGTTCGGAGGCGGGCATCCGGTAGGCGTCGCGCATCGCCTCGGCGACGGCTTCGATGTCGTAGGGATTCACGAGCAGCGCGCCGCGCGAGAGCTGCGCGGCGGCGCCGGCGAACTCGGACAGGATCAGCACGCAATCCTCCTCGATGCTGCACGCGCAGTACTCCTTCGCCACCAGGTTCATGCCGTCCTTCAGCGGCGTGAGCAGCGCGATGTGGGCGGCGCGGTAGTAGGCGAGCAGCTCAAGCCGCGACAGGCTGCGGTACTCGTACCATACCGGCACCCAGCCGCCGGGCCGGGCGAACGCGCCGTTGATCTTGCCCGCGAGCTGCTCGATCTCGGTCCGCAGCCGGTGGTACTGCGGGATGTCCTCGCGGCTCGGCACCACGACCTGCAGGAACGAGACCCGGCCGCGCATCTCCGGATGGCGCTCGAGCAGCTCGTGAAAGGCGCGCAGGCGCAGCGGAATGCCCTTGGTGTAGTCGAGCCGGTCGATGCCGAGGATCAGCTCGCGGTTCGGCAGCAGGCGGTGCAGCTCCTGCGCCTTGGCGGCCACTGCCGGCGAGGTCGCCTGGCGCATGAACGCGTTGTAGTCGATGCTGATCGGGAAGCTGCCGGCGCGGACCTCAAGACGAGCGTCGGGTAGAAGCGCCTGCACGCAGGCGCCGAAGTTGCGGCGGTCGCGCGCGGTCTGAAAGCCGAGCAGATCGAAGCGCAGGAGCGCCTCGAGCAACGGCTGGCGCCAGGGCAGCTTCATGAAGATATCGGGGGACGGAAACGGGATGTGGAGGAAGAACCCGACGCGCGAGGCGTTCCCCAGCCGCCGCAGCTCCGCCGCCACGTTCATCAAATGGTAGTCGTGCACCCAGACGAAGTCCCCCGGGGCGCACTGCGCGTGCACCGCCGCGGCGTACTTGCGGTTCACCTCGCAATAGGTGCGCCAGTAGGCCGGCTCGAAGTTGCACAGCGACGGCAAGTCGTGGAACAGGGGCCAGATCACCTCGTTCGAGAAACCGAGGTAGAAATCGCGCAGCTCGTCCTCGGTCAGCCCGACCGGGACCAGCCGGTAGCCGGCGTCGGTGCCCGCCGCGTCAAGCGCGGCGGCGAGCTCGCGGTCGCCGCCGATGGCCCCGGTCCAGCCGATCCAGGTCCCGCCGCGATGGCGCAGAACCGGCAGCAGCGCCGTGATCAGGCCGCCGCTGCCCGGCTCGGCCTGCCAGTGCCCGTCCGCGCCGCGCCGGAACGCGAACGGCAGCCGGTTGGACACCACGATCAGCCGGCTCTTGCGGCCTCGCGCACGCTTCGCTGCAGCCCTCAATGCCCCCCCTTCCGCCCAAGTGTCGGAACATTGCCCGTCCGTTGTCAATCACCGTGCTAGACTTTTCGGGCCTTAGACCCATCATACAAAGAGGGGAAGACCATGGGTGCGATCCTGCAGTCACTGGGACGGACGGTCGCCGCCGGCGTCGTCCTGCTCGTCATCTTCATCATCATCGTCGGTATCGGAACGGGCGACTGGATCCGGCCCGGCGACCACGCGTGGTGGTCGTTCTTCATGCGCTGGCTGCACGTGCTCTCCGGCGTCATGTGGATCGGGCTGCTCTGGTACTTCAATTTCGTCCAGATGCCTTCGATGCCGAAGATCCCGGACGACCAGAAGCCGGCCATCGGAAAAGTGATCGCCCCGGCGGCGCTGTTCTGGTTCCGCTGGGCAGCGATGGCGACCATCATCACCGGCGTCCTCGTGGCCTGGATGAACGGCTACATCGGCTCCGCCCTGTCGCTGCAGAAGGGCTACCACGCCATCGGGCTGGGCATGTGGCTCGGCATCATCATGTGGTTCAACGTCTGGTTCATCATCTGGCCCAACCAGAAGAAGGCGCTCGGCATGGTGCAGGTCGGCGCCGAGGAGAAGGCGGCGGCCGCGCGCACGGCGATGCTCGTCTCGCGCTTCAACACCATGCTGTCGGTGCCGATGCTCTACGCCATGGTGGCGCAGCAGAACGGCGGCCTGTAGGCCCCTTCGCGCTCCTTCTCGCCGCGCTCGTCATCGGGCTGGCGCCCAGTGCGAGCGCAGCGGCCGAGCCGGCGCTCGCCGAGCCGGCGAGCTACCCGGAAGGCCCGGCGGCCGTGGGCAACGCGCTCTACTGGGCGGAGATGCCGCTGCACCGCATCCGCCGCTACGCGGAAGGGCGCGCGAGCACCGTGTGGGAGGAGCCCGGCTGCGGGCCGACGTCCATCAAGCCCGACGGGCGCGGCGGCTTCTGGATCCTGTGCCACCTGGGACACCGGGTGCTGCGGCTCGATTCGGGCTTCAACCTCGTCAAGCGCCTCGAGATTGATGGCGCCGGCAACGCCCTCTCCTGGCCGAACGACGCCACCGTGGACCGCCGCGGCCGGCTCTACTTCACTTCTTCCGGGATCTTCGACCTGCGCGCGCCGGCCGAAGGCGCCGTCTACTTCGTCGACCTGCAAGACCGCGTGCGCCG
>DATKAX010000162.1:0-3430 GCA_035514595.1 Burkholderiales bacterium | reverse complement strand
CCGTAGTGGTCGATTCCCTCCCTTGATCATCGTGCCCGAAGCGGGGCTCGGACAGCTCCGCGCGTTGCAATTTCAAAATGGAATGACATGGCTACCGGTACCGTAAAGTGGTTCAACGACGCCAAGGGCTTCGGGTTCATCACGCCGGATGACGGCGGCAAGGACCTGTTCGCCCATCACAGCTCGATCCAGGGCGCGGGCTTCAAGTCGCTGAAAGAGGGACAGAAGGTCTCTTTCGACGTGACGCAGGGCCAGAAGGGGCCGGCGGCGGCCAATATCAAGCCGCTGTAGTCGAGCGCAGCAAGGCGAGGCTGCTACAATGCAGCCTCGCTGTTAGACCCAACCCGAAGCTGGCCGCGGCCGGCTTTTTTGTTTCTGGAATCCGCCAAGTGATCGTCGCCTCCGGCATCGCCATGCAGTACGGGGCCAAGCCCCTGTTCGAGAACGTCTCCGTGAAGTTCGGCGGGGGAAACCGCTACGGCCTGATCGGCGCCAACGGCTGCGGCAAGTCGACGTTCATGAAGATCCTGGGCGGCGAGCTCGAGCCGAGCGCCGGGACGGTGGCGATCGACGCAACCGAGCGCGTCGGAAGGCTGCGCCAGGACCAGTTCGCCTACGAGAGCGAGCGCGTGCTCGACGTGGTGCTGATGGGCCACGCCGAGATGTGGGCCGCGATGCGCGAGCGCGACGCGATCTACGCCAATCCCGAGGCCGGGGAAAAGGAGTTCCTGCGCGCCGCCGAGCTCGAGGCGAAGTACGCCGAGTACGAGGGCTACACCGCCGAAGCGCGCGCCGCGGACCTGCTGCAGGGCCTCGGGGTTCCCATCGCGCAGCACGACGGGCCGATGAGCGCGGTGGCGCCGGGGTGGAAGCTGCGCGTGCTGCTCGCGCAGGCGCTGTTCGGCGACCCGGACATCCTGCTGCTCGACGAGCCGACCAACAACCTCGACATCCACAGCATCCGCTGGCTCGAGGACGTGCTGAACCGGCGCTCGAGCACCATGGTGATCATCTCGCACGACCGGCACTTTCTTTCCAGCGTGTGCACGCACATGGCGGACGTCGACTACGGCGGCATCCGCGTCTATGCGGGCAATTACGACGACTACATGGAGGCGTCCACCCTCGCGCGCCAGCAGCAGCAGAACGCCAACGCGCGCGCCAAGGACCGCATCGCCGACCTCGAGGACTTCGTGCGGCGTTTTCGCGCCCACAAGGCCAAGGCGCGCCAGGCGACCTCGCGCATGAAGCAGATCGAGAAGCTCAAGGTGGAGGACGTGAAGCCCTCGAGCCGCCAGTACCCGTTCATCCGCTTCCTGGTCGACCCGAAGGAGAAGCTGCACCGCCTCGCGGTCGAGGCGAAGGGCCTGTATTTCGGAAAGCTCGATCTCTCCATCGAGGCGGGCGAGAAGGTGGCGATCATCGGGCCCAACGGCGCGGGCAAGACGACGCTCCTGCGCTGCCTCGCGGGGCAGCTCAAGCCCGACGGCGCCGGCGGCGTGAAGTGGGCGGAGAAGGCGCGACCGGGATATTGGCCGCAGGACGCAGCGGAGGAGCTCGCCTTCGACGAAACCCTGACGGAGTGGATGGGCCGCTGGCGCCGCGCGGAGCGCGACGACGACGAGCAGATCGTGCGCGCGACCCTCGGGCAGCTGCTGTTCTCGGGCGACGACCAGAAGAAGGCGCTGAAGGTGATCTCGGGCGGCGAGGCGCAGCGCATGCTGATCGGCAGGCTGGTGCTTTCCATGCCGAACGTGATGCTCCTAGACGAGCCGACCAACCACCTCGACATGGAGTCGATCGAGTCGCTCAACAACGCGCTCGACAAGTACCCCGGGACGCTCATCTTCGTCTCGCACGACCGCGAGTTCGTGTCCTCGCTCGCCACGCGCGTGATCGAGCTCAAGCCCGGCGGCGAATTCGTCGACTTCCGCGGCGGCTACGAGGACTACCTCGCGGGCCAGACGTCGGCGCTGGAAGCCGCCTGAGCCTACTGCCGGCGCTCGCTCGCGGCGATCAGCTCGCGCCGGATCTCGCGCAGCTTCGCCTTCACCTTCGAGGCGTTGGCGGGTCCCATGCGGATCAGGATCTTCTGCCCCGCCGAGCGGGTCTCGAGATCCGGGTCGGCGAACTCGTACAGGACGCGCGGCTGAACGAGCTTGATCGGCGCATCGACCTCGGGGGCGGCGAGCAGGTCGTCGATCGCCTCCATCAGCCGGTCGTTGAAGTGCTTCCCGGGAAAGCCGAGCTCCTCGTAGGCGCGCTGGAAGAGCGGATAGGCGCGGACATAGGCCGCCACGAGCGCGCGCGAGTCCACCACCTGCATGACCCGCACGTAGGCCGCGTAGCGCTTGAAATTCCCGGCATCGAGGCTCGCCTTGTCGCCGCTCCCCGCGATGCGGAAGCGCCCGGGGACCGGGTCGAGCGGAACCATGCGCCGCGGCGCGGTGTCGCGCGGCAGGTTGTCGATCGTCGCCACGGTGCGGCGGATGAGCTCCTTGGGAATCACCAGCTCGTCGAACGCCTTGCGCCCGATCAGCCCCACCAGCGACTCGCGCGTCATCGGGTCGCTGTTGTCCAGCGTGGGCAGCGGCTTCGCCGGCTTGGGCGCCGCGATCGGATGGCGGATCTCCGGCTCGGGGCTCGGCTCGGGCGCCGGCGGGCTCGCGGGCTCGGGTGCCGCCGGCGCGGAGGCGGTCTCGCCGGGAAGCCCCAGCGGCGACAGGTGCCTGCTCGCATACCAGTAATAGGCGGCGGCGAGCCCGGCGATCAACGCGATGGCCAGCACGACCACCAGCCACGTGTAAGAGCGCTCTTCGGACCTGAAGTAAGAGGGCCTGTCGTCGCGCGCGGACCATTGTTCCATCTGGGCGAGAATACGCGCCTGTCGACCTAGCCGCCACCCTCGCGTCATGCCGGATGCTTCCCCGAATCCCTCCCGCCTGGAGGAGGTGATGCGCTACCACGAGCGCACCAAGCACCGCTTCAACCGCTTCGCCGCCGGGCCGGGCGGCCTGGACTGGGCGAACCAGCCCGATCCGTTCCGGCGCTACGCCGGCGCGGCGCTCACCCGCCTGCCGCTCCTCGGGGCGGACGAGGAGCCGGTCTCGCCCCCCTACGAGAGCCTGCATGCGCCCGGCGCCGTGCCGGGCATGCCGGTGACGATCCGGAGCCTTTCGCGCCTGCTCGAATACTCGCTCGCGCTCTCGGCGTGGAAGCAGGCCGGCGGCGCGCGCTGGGCGCTGCGCGCGAACCCCTCGAGCGGCAATCTGCATCCCACGGAGGGCTATCTCCTGATCGGCGGCATCGCCGAGCTCGGCTCCTCGCCGGGCCTGTTCCATTACGCGCCGCGCGAGCACGGCCTGGAGCGGCGCGCCGACTGCCCGCCTGAGCTGTACGCGCGCCTGACGCGCGGCCTGGCCGCGGGCGG
>DATKAX010000161.1:0-3516 GCA_035514595.1 Burkholderiales bacterium | reverse complement strand
CAAAATCCGTGTGTCGGCCCGACACGACGCGCTAGTCCGGCCTGACTAGGGGTCGAGCTTCAGCTCGCGCGCCACCGCCTGGGCGGTCTCCTCGATGTGGGTCTTCAGGACGGCGGCGGCCTGCGCGGGGCGGCGGGCGGTCACCGCGGCGACCAGCCGCGCATGCTGGCCGGCGAGGTAGGGCTGGCGCCGGCCGGCGAAGTGCGCGAGCCGGCGGTAGAAATCGAACTGATCGTAAAGCAGCCCGCAGAGGTGCAGCAGCCAGGGCGAGCCGCAGGCCGCGAGGATCGCGAAATGGAACTCGCGGTGGCGGGCCTCCCACGTCTCGCGCAGCGGCGCCTCGGCGATGCGCCGCGGATCGATCTTGGCGAGCAGGTGGTGCGCCGACACCACGCCGGCCTCCCACGCGTCGTCGCCGCGCGCGATCGACTGCTTCATGGCCTGGCATTCGAGCATCGCGCGCGTGGCGGCGATGTCGCGCAGGTCGGCCGCGGTGGCCGCGCGCACCCGAAAGCCGCGCTGGCTTGCCTGCGTCACCAGGCCGTGGGTGGCGAGGCGCGAGAGCGCCTCGCGCAGCGGGCTGATCCCGACCCCGTAGCGGCTGCACATCTCGTCCATGCGCAGCCGGCTTCCCGGCTGGAAGCAGCCGGCGACCAGGTCGCGGCGCAGGCGGGCGAAGACCTCCTCGGCGAGCGTTCCGGAACGGTGCGCTGCATCCATAAGCTGCACTAGTTTGGAGCAAATGATAGAGTTTGGAAATTCCGGGCGCCTTGGAGGAGGGCGGTACGCATCTTGCGTGCCAGCGCGGAACAACACAGAGGGAGGCTGCCATGTCGCTTCGTTCCATCCGCTTTGTCCTGGGCGTGCTCGCGCTCGCGCTCGCCACGTCCGCCGCGGCGCAGACGCGGATCAAGTTCATCCTCAACTGGAAGTACTACGGGCCGCAGGCCTGGTTCTTCGTCGCGCAGGACAAGGGCTACTTCAAGGCCGAGGGGCTGGAGGTCGCGTTCGACCAGGGCGACGGCTCGCCAGGCGCGCCGACCAAGGTGGCCGCCGGCATCTACGACGCCGGCTTCGGCGACCTGCCCACGGTGATTCAGCTCGCCGCGCAGCGCCCGGTGGAGGCGCCGATCGGCGTGTACATGATGTACAGCAACCCGCCGTACGTGATCGCGACCAAGAAGGGGAGCGGCATCGTCAAGCCCAGGGACCTCGAGGGCAGGACCATCGGCGGCCCGGCCAACGACGGCGCGCTGCGCCTGTGGCCGGCGTTCTCCAAGATCGCCGGCATCGACACCTCGAAGGTGAAGATCGAGAACATGGCCTCGAACCTGCGCGAGCAGATGCTGAACCGCGGCCAGATCGACGCCGCGTTCGGCTTCATCCAGACCATCTGGTTCTCTGCCAAGGCGATCGGCATGGACCCGGCGAAGGAGCTGCACTTCATCCGCTACGCCGACCACGGCCTGCCGCTGTACTCGAACTCCATCGTGGTCTCGAAGAAGCTCGCGCGCGACAAACCCGAGGCGGTGAAGGGCCTGGTGCGCGCGATCAACAAGGCGTTCCACGAGGTGCGCGCCAATCCGGACATGGGGATGGACGCGGTGATGAAGCGCGAGCCGCTTCTCAAGCGCGAGGTGGAGAAGGAGCGCCTGCTGCAGACCATCGAGTACGAGGTGATGTCCTCGGAGATGAAGTCGATCGGCATCGGCGACGTCGACGAGCAGCGCCTGAAGAAGGGCATCGATCTGCTGGTGGAGAGCCTGAAGCTGCCGCGCACGCCGTCCACCGACGAGGTGTTCTCGCGCGCATTCCTGCCGGCCCGGGGCGAGCGCGAGCTGCGATGAGCGGGCGCTTCGTCCTGCTCGATGCGGTGGATCTCACCTATCGGGCCGGAGAGGACGAAGGCACGCTGGCGCTCGAGGGGGCGAGCCTCGGCGTCGGCCGCGGCGAGTTCGCCGCGATCGTCGGCCCCTCGGGCTGCGGCAAGTCGACCATCCTCAAGCTGGTATCGGGGCTGCTGGCGGCGAACCGCGGCCGCGTCGAGGTCGCGGCGCGCCCGGTCGCCGGGCCGGTGAAGATGGCCGGCATGGCGTTCCAGAACCCGACCATGCTGCCCTGGCTCAGCGCGATCGACAACGTGCTGGTGCCGCTGAAGATCGTCCAGCCCTATCGATCGCAGTTCAAGCAGAAGCGCGCCGAGTACGAGGAGCGGGCGCGCGCGCTGTTCAAGACCGTCGGGCTCGCCGGCTTCGAGAAGCGCTTTCCCTGGCAGCTCTCGGGCGGCATGCAGCAGCGGGCGTCGCTGTGCCGCGCGCTGATCCACGAGCCCGAGATGCTGCTGCTCGACGAGCCCTTCGGCGCGCTCGATGCCTTCACGCGCGAGGACCTCTGGGCGACGCTGCAGGAGCTGTGGATGTCGCGCCGCCCGACGGTGATCCTGGTCACCCACGACCTGCGCGAGGCAGCCTACCTCGCCGACCGCATCTTCGTGATGAGCGCGCGCCCGGGGCGGGTGATCGCGGCGCACGAGGTGCCGTTTCCGCGCCCGCGCACGCTTGACATGACCTTCAGCGGCGAGTTCGTCGAGCTGATCCACGCGCTGCGCCGCGAGATCAGCGACGCCCGCGAGGAGGCGCTCGCGGCATGAGGCGCCGGTCGCTCGCGCGCCGCTCGCTGCCCTGGGCGGTGATCATCGGCATGTTCCTGGTGTGGGAAGCCCTGTGTCGCCTCTTCAACGTGCCGGAGTTCGTGCTGCCGCTGCCGAGCCAGATCTTCGAGGTGCTGATCACGCGCTGGGAGGCGCTGCTGCCGCACACCACGCAGACCCTGATGACCACGGTCATCGGCTTCGTCGGCGGCGTCATCGTCGGGACGCTGATCGGCATCGCGATCGGCTCCTCGCGCCTGGTCTACGAGGCGATGTACCCGCTGCTGGTGGGCTTCTACTCGATCCCCAAGGTGGCGGTGGTGCCGATCCTGGTGCTGTGGTTTGGCTCCGGCACCGTGCCCGCGGTGATCACCTCGCTCGTGATCTGCATCTTCCCGGTGGTGGTGAACGTCGCCACCGGGCTCGCCACCACCGAGCCGGAGCTCGAGGACGTGCTGCGCGCGCTCGGCGCCTCCAAGCGCGACATCCTGTGGGGCGTGGGCATCCCGCGCTCGATGCCCTATCTGTTCGCCTCGCTCAAGATCGCGATCACGCTCGCCTTCGTCGGCACCGTGATCTCCGAGACGGTCGCCGCCAACCGCGGCATCGGCAACGTGATGATCATCGCCTCGTCCAACATCGACGTGCCGCTGGTGTTCGCGGGGCTGTTCATCCTCGCGTTCATGGGCATCGCGCTGTATGCGCTGTTCGCGCTGCTCGAGAGCCGCATGACCGGCTGGGCGATGCGCAAGACCGAATTCTCGATGTAAGGGATCCCATGGAATTGAATCTGAGCGGAAAGGTGGCGATCGTCACCGGACCGGCGAAAGGCATGGGCGCGGCGATCACGCTGGCGCTCGCGCGCG
>DATKAX010000160.1:0-4888 GCA_035514595.1 Burkholderiales bacterium | reverse complement strand
ATGGGCAGCATCGGCGGCGCGTTCTGGGGCGGGCTGACGATCGGCCTGGTGCAGCAGCTCTCGACCCTGGTGCTGCCGCTGCAGCTGCAGAACACCGCGATCTTCGTCGTGTTCCTGCTCATCATGATGCTGCGCCCCGAGGGTCTCTTCGGGCGCAACGTGGAGCGCGCATGAACGCGCTCCGAGGCAAGCCGCTCGCGACGATCGCCGCCTTCGCCGCGGCCTATCTCGCGCTCGGCCTCATCATCCAGAACCAGTACTACCAGCTCATGCTGACGCTCGTCCTGGTGTGGGCGATCATGGGCGTGTCGTGGAACGTGTTCAGCGGCTACTCGGGCCTGGTGTCGTTCGGCCATGCGTCGTTCTTCGGCCTCGGGGCGTACACGGTGACGCTGCTGTTCGTGCACTTCGGCGTCTCGCCGTGGATCGGGGTGCCGGTGGGCATGCTGGTCGGCGCGGCGGCGGGGGTCATCATCGGCTATCCGACCTTCCGCCTGCGCGGGGTCTACTTCGCGCTCGCGATGCTCGCCTATCCGCTCGCGCTGCTCTACATCTTCGAATGGCTCGGCTACCAGGAGGTTCCGCTGCCGATGATGCGCGAGTCGCCTGCGGCCTACATGCAGTTCTCCGACCACCGCGCCTACGTGGTGATCGCGCTCGCGCTGCTGGTCGCGGCGCTGCTGATCTCGCTGCGCATCGAGCGCTCGCGCTTCGGCCTGTCGCTCACCGCGATCAAGCAGAACGAATGGGCCGCGGAAGCCTCGGGCATCGACGCGCTGCGCTGGAAGATGAAGGCGATCATGCTCTCCGGGGCCATCGCGGCGGCGGCCGGCGGCTTCTACGCGGTGGTGCTGCTGGTGGTCACGCCGCTCACCGTGTTCGGCATCCTCACCTCGGCGCAGGCGCTGATCGTGACGCTGTTCGGCGGCGTGGCGACGGTCTGGGGTCCGGTGGTGGGATCGATCATCCTGATCCCGCTCTCGGAGATCCTGCACGCCGAGCTCGGCCACATTGTCCCGGGGATCAACGGCGTGGTGTTCGGCGCGGCGATCGTGGTGGTGATTCTCGTGGCCCCGGAAGGCATCGTGCCGAAGCTGCGCGACCGGCTCGCGCGCCGCAGGCAGGACGGCGCCACCCGGCCGCCGCTCGCCGCGTTCGCCGCGCCGGCGGCGGCCGCGGCGCGGCGCAACGCGGGCGAAGTGCTGCTCAGCGTCGCCGGCCTCTCCAAGGCGTTCGGCGGGCTGCGCGCGGTCCAGGACGTGGGCTTCCAGGTGCGCCAGGGCGAGGTGTTCGGCATCATCGGCCCGAACGGCGCCGGCAAGACGACGCTGTTCAACCTGCTGAACGGCTTCATCCGTCCCGACGCGGGCGAAGTCCTGTTCCAGGGCCGGCCGCTCGCGCGCCTCAAGCCGAGCCGCATCTGCGCGCTCGGCGTGGGCCGCACCTTCCAGGTGATGCGGCCGTTCCCGCGCATGAGCGTGCTCGACAACGTGGTGGTCGGCGCGTTCGTCGCCGAGCCCGACGACCGGCGCGCGCTCGCGGCGGCGGGCGAGGCGCTCGAGCGCGTCGGGCTGAGCGCGCAGGCCGATGCCGTGGCCGGCGGGCTGACGACGCTCGAGCTGCGGCTCATGGAGCTCGCCCGCGCGATCGCTTCGCGGCCCAGGCTGCTGCTCGCCGACGAGCCGCTCGCCGGGCTGGGCTCGCAGGAGATCGACCGCCTGCTCGCCACGCTCGGCGCGCTCGCCGGCAACGGGCTCACGATCGCGATCATCGAGCACACGATGAAGGCGATGGTGCGGCTCGCCGACCGGCTGCTGGTGCTCGATCACGGCGCGGTGATCGCCTCCGGCACGCCGGCGGAGGTGACCCGCGATCCGAAGGTGATCGAGGCGTATCTCGGAAAGCGCTGGGTGGCCCGTGCTGCGCATTGAGGGGCTGCACGTCGCCTACGGCGGGCTGAAGGCGCTCACCGAGGTCTCGCTCGCCGTGGAAACGGGGAAATTCGTCACCATCGTCGGCCCGAACGGCGCCGGCAAGACGACGCTGTTCAAGACGGTGTCGGGAATCGTGGCGCCCGCCGCGGGCCGCATCCTGTTCGACGGCGAGGACCTGCTCGCCGTGCCGCCGGCGAGCCGCGCGCACCTCGGCATCGCGCACGTTCCCGAAGGCCGGCAGGTGTTCAAGACGCTCTCCGTGCTGGAGAACCTGCAGATGGGCGCGCTGCCCAGCCGCGGGCGCGCCGAGTGGTCGCGCAACCTGGAGCAGATCTACGCGCTGTTTCCGGTGCTCGCGGAGCGGCACGACCAGCCCGCCGGGACGCTCTCCGGCGGCGAGCAGCAGATGCTCGCGATCGGGCGCGGCCTGGCTTCGTCGCCGCGGCTCCTGCTGCTCGACGAGCCCTCGATGGGGCTCTCGCCGATGCTCGCGGACCTGATCTTCGGCCGCATCGAGGAGATCCACCGCCAGTCGGGGCTGACCGTGCTGCTGGTCGAGCAGCGCGTCGCCGAGGCGCTGGGCGCCTGCGACTACGGCTACGTGCTCGAGTCCGGGCGCCTGGTGCTCGAAGGCACGCACGACGCGCTGCTTGCAGACGAGAAGGTGAAACACGCGTATCTTGGGATGTGAGGCTTTTCTTTCCAACGGAGGAGGTTCCATGAAACTTCAACACACCGCAGTGATCGCGGCGCTCGCGGGCCTGGTGGCAGCCGGCCCGGCCTGGTCGCAGGCGAAGGAGGTGAGGGTAGCGATGATCGCGCCCATGTCCGGCCCCTGGGCGCGCCAGGGCGAGCTGATGAAGAAGGGCGCCGACATGGCGATCGAGGACATCAATCGCGCCGGCGGCATCAAGTCGATGGGCGGCGCGCGCATGCGGCTGCTGGTGGTCGATGCCGGCGACAACGCGGAGAAGGCGAAGAACGCCGCGCAGCGCCTGGTCGCGCAGGAGACCGACGTGGTCGGCGCCACCGGCTCGTGGCTCTCGAGCTTCACGCTCGCGGTGACCGAGGTGACCGAGCGCGCCGAGCTGCCGGTGCTCACGCTCTCCTACTCGGACGTCATCACCGAGCGCGGCTTCAAGTACGTGTTCCAGACCTCGCCCACCGGCGGCACGCAGTCGCGCGGCGCGCTGCCCGCGCTGCTCGAGCTCGCCAAGCTGAGCACCGGCAAGCCGCTGAAGACGGTCGGCATCATCATGGACAACACCGCGGCCCCGGTCAGCTTCGTGAAGCCGATGCGCGAAGGCGGCTTCGACAAGCTCGGCCTGAAGCTGGTGGTCGACGAGATCTTCACGCCGCCGCTCTCCGACGCGACCTCGGTGGTGCAGAAGGTGCGCAACTCCCGTCCCGACGTCCTGCTGCTGCTGCCGACCAGCGTGCCCGACGACAAGCTGGTGCTCGAGAAGCTCTCCGAGATGGGCATGGGCCGCGGCCGGCTTCCGGTGGTGTCGAACGGTGCGCACATCGCCGCGCCCGAGATGCTCAAGCTGGTGGGCAAGGACCTGATGGAAGGCGTCATGACGGTGGTCGCCAACTGGGGCGCCAAGGGCCAGGAGAAGATCATCGCCGAGTTCAAGAAGCGCACCGGCGAGCCCTGGATGACCCAGGACAGCATCTCGACCTACGGCGACATGTGGATCTTCAAGGACGCGCTCGAGAAGGCCGGCGCGGCCGACCGCAAGAAGGTGGCGCAGGCGATCCGCGAAATGGACACCACCAGCGGACCGGCGCAGTACTTTCCCGGCGGACGCCTCAAGTTCGAGGCGAACGGGCGGCGCGCCGGCGCGGCGCTGCTGATCGTGCAATGGCAGAACGGCGAGCCGAAAGTGGTGTACCCGCCGGGGTCCGCGATGGCGAAGCCGGTCTGGTCCAAGCGATAGGGTGAGCGGCCGGCTCGCGGGCAAGGTCGCCCTCGTCGCCGGCGCGGGCAGCATCGCCGAGGGCTGGAGCAACGGCAAGGCCACCTCGGTGCTGTTCGCGCGCGAGGGCGCGAAGGTGTTCGCGATCGACAGCGATCCCGCCCGCGCGGCCGACACGGTCGAGGCGATCCGGGGCGAGGGCGGGGACGCCTTCGCCCACGCCGCCGACGTGTCGGTCGAGCGCGAGGTCGTGACGGCCGTGGCGGCGTGCGCGGCGCACTTCGGCCGCATCGACGTGCTGTTCAACAACGTCGGCATCCAGGCGCTCGGCGGTCCCGAGGAGATCGACGAGGCCACCTGGGACCGGGTGATGGCGGTGAACGTGAAGTCGATGTACCTCGCCTGCCGCCATGTCCTGCCGGTCATGGTGAGGCAGCGTTCGGGCGCCATCGTCAACAACTCCTCGCTCACCAGCATCCGCTTCACCTATCCCTGCCTGCCCTATTCGGTGTCGAAGAGCGCGGTGAACGAGCTGACGCGCTCGGTCGCGATGCAGTACGCGCAGCACGGCATCCGCGCGAACGCCGTGGTCCCCGGCCTGATGGCGACGCCGCGCATCACGCACCGGCTGAAAGCCTCGTACGGCGAGGGCTATCGCGAGAAGCTCAAGGAGCGCGACGAGCTGATCCCGCTCGGGCGGATGGGCGACGCCTGGGACGTCGCGCAGGCGGTGCTGTTCCTCGCCTCCGACGAGGCGAAGTACGTCACCGGCACCGAGCTGGTGGTCGACGGCGGGCTTTCCGCCTCGGTGCTGGGTAGGCCCTGGCGCGGCTAGGCGATGACAGACGTCACAGGAATCGACCACATCTACGTTGCCGTGTCCGATCTCGACAGGTCGGAAGCCTTCTACGATCGCGTCATGCTGGAAGCGCTCGGCTTCAGGAAGAACGAGTTCATTATCGGCGGCGATCGGCACGTTCAGTACTTCAACCGTCACTTCGGTTATGTGCTGCGTCCCGCCCGCGCGCAAGCCAG
>DATKAX010000159.1:0-13171 GCA_035514595.1 Burkholderiales bacterium | reverse complement strand
GATGCGCTCGTCGCCGGTTTCGGGAAGCACGATTCGCCTGGGCTGCCGGCGCGCGCGCTCGAACAGCCTCTCAAGAAGGTCCACGCGCGGCTTGCAAGGCACTCCACACGCGCTGCGGGCTCGCCGGCATGTCGAAATGCTTCACCCCGGCCTGGCGCAGCGCGTCCAGCACTGCGTTCATCAGGCAGGGCATCGAGCCGGTGACCCCCGCCTCGCCGACGCCCTTGGCGCCGAGCGGATTGGTCTTGGTCGGTACCGGGTGGTCGAGCACCGTGAGGTTGTTCACCAGCACCGCGCGCGGCATCGGGTAGTCCATGAAGCTGCCGTTCAGCAACTGGCCGCTCTCGGGGTCGTACACCGCCTGCTCGCCGAACACGTGACCCGCGCCCTGGGTAATGCCGCCCTGCATCTGGCCTTCGACGATCTGGTGGTTGATGATGTTGCCGGCGTCGTCGCAGGCGACGTAGCGCACGATCTCGGCCTCGCCGGTCTCCGGCTCGATCTCCACCTCGGCGATGTGGCAGCCGTTGGGAAAGGTAGAGCCGACCTTCTTATCCTTCATGTCGACGTCGAGCGCCCGGGGATGCTTCTTCACAAGGGAAACGAGGCTGACCGATCGATCCGTGCCCTTGATGCGGTAGCTTCCCTCGACGAACTCGATATCCGGCACAGCGGCCTCGAGCTCCTCGGCGGCGAGCGCGAGGCCTCTCTTGACCACTTCCTGCGCCGCCCACAGCAGCACGCTGCCGACCCCGAGCAGCGAGCGGGAGCCGCCGGTCGGGTTGCCGACCATGTTCATGTCGGGATCGGCGCTGCGCAGGCGGATCGTCTCCATCGGAACGCCGAGCACGCCGGAAATGATCTGCGCGTACGTCGTCTCGTGGCCCTGCCCGTGGGAATGCGAGGTGGCGCGCAGCGTGATGCGCGCTTCCTCGTCCCAGCCGATCTGTACCTGGTCATACGGTGCGAACCCGCCGGAGCCGCTGGCCTCGATGTACGTGGCGATGCCGCGCCCGCGCAATTTGCCGTTACGAGAAGACTCACGCCGGCGGTTTTCGAAGCCGTTCCAATCAGAAGCCCTAAGTGCCTTGTCGAGCACGCCCTCGAAGTCGCCGCAGTCGTACTCGAAGCCGGTGCCGATCCTGTACGGGAACTTCTCCTTCGGCACGAGGTTGCGGCGGCGAAATTCGGCCGGATCCATGCCGAGCTCGTGGGCCGCCTGGTCCACCAGCCGCTCGATCGCGTACGAGCTTACCGGGCGTCCTGCGCCGCGGTAGGCGGCGGTCGGTACGGTGTTGGTGAGGACAAGCTTGGCCTGCACATGGACCGCCTGCACGTCGTATACGCCGCTCGCCACGTTCACCAGGTTGACGGTGTTCACGAAGCTGCCGGTAAAGGCAAGGTACGCACCGAGGTTCGAAACGAACTCGAAGCGCATGCCCAGGATGCGGCCCGCGCGGTCGAGCGCCATCTCGCCGACGTGCAAGATGTCGCGTGCCTGCTCGTCGCCGACGAACACCTCCGAGCGCGTACCTACCCATTTCACCGGCCGGCCGAGCTTTTTCGCCGCGAGCAGCAGCGCGCAGTACTCCGGGTAGATATTGAAGCGCACACCGAAGCCGCCGCCGACCTCTTCGGCCACGACGCGGATCTTCTCGGGCGGCACACCGAGCACAGCGGCCATCTGGCCGCGCATGCCGGTGGCGCCCTGGGTACAGGCGTAGAGATAGTAGATGCCGCTCGCGGGGTCGTAGGCTCCGAGGCCGGCGCGCGGCTCCATCGGGTTGCCTACGACCCGCGTGTGGTAGGCCTCCAGCCGCACGACGCGCGCGGCGCGCTCGAACGCCGCCCGGGTCGCCGCTTCGTCGCCGCCAGCGAAGTCGAGCACGAGATTGCCGGGAACGTTCTCGTGGAGCCGCGGCGCCCCCTCGGCGAGCGCCGCACGCGCGTCGACTACGGCCGGAAGGTCGCGGTAGCCAATTGACACCGCCTCGGTGGCGTCCTGCGCAAGCTCGGCGCGCTCGGCCACTACCAGCGCGACCGGTTCACCGACATGGCGCACCCGATGCTGCGCTAGCGCCGGGCGCGGCGTGGCGAGCTGCTCGGCGCCGCCGCGGCCCTTCATCGGCGCAGCCGCCGGCAGCGGTTTCAGCCCTGCGGCCGCTACGTCCTCACCGCTGAATACCGCGATCACGCCCGGCATGGCGAGCGCCGCCGAGGCGTCGATGCTCAGAATCTCGGCGTGCGCGCGGTCCGAGCGCACGAAGCGGGCGTAGAGCTGACCGGGAAGCTGCCAGTCCGAAACGTAGCGCCCCCGGCCGGTAAGCATGCGCTCGTCCTCGAGCCTTCCTTTGTGTCCGAATGACTGCATGGCTCCGATTTTAGAAACAAAGAGCCCGCCGTAGCGGGGCTATTCGCAAGCCGGAAAGATTGCCGATCAGCCCCTGGAGAGCGCGATCAGGATGCTGCAGGGCGAGTAGTCGAGAAGCGAGGCCCCGACCGAGCCCTTCCACCAGCGCGCGGCGAAGGAGGTGTTCTGGTTGTGACCGATCACGATCAGGTGCACGCCCAGCGCTTTGGCAAGGCGGCAGATCTCCTCGACCGGCTCGCCCACGGCGAGCTGGCCGGTGGCGTTGAAGCCACGCTCGCGCAGCGTGCGGATGCCCTCGTCGAGCACCGCCTGGGTGCGCTTTTTCTCCTCCTCGAGCAGCTCCTCGGGCACGAAGCCCTCGGTCAGGAACAGGCTCGGCGGCATGCTGGCGACCGCCAGCAGGTGGGTTTCGGCGCCGAGGAAGCTGGCAAGATCCGCGCACTCGAGCAGCGCGCGCTTGCCTTCCTGCGAGCCGTTGTAGGCCAGAAGGATTTTGCTGTACCTCATCCCGCCTCCTCCTTATCGTTCTGCGAACGATTATAGTCGCGCCCCCCGCTAGAATAGCGGTTTTCCCTCCCATGCTCGACGTCTCCCGCAGCGATCTGGTCGCCGGCGTCGCCGGCGCAGGCACCATGGGCCGCGGCATCGCGCAGGTGCTTGCGCAGTGCGGCGCGCGCACCCTGCTCTACGACGCCCAGCCCGGCGCCGCGCAGAAGGCACGAGACGCCATCGCGCAGTCCCTCTCGAGGCTCGCCGAGAAAGGCCGGCTGGGCGAATCCGACGCGCGCGCGATCGTCGCGCGCATCGAGACGATCGCTTCGATCGAGGCGCTTTCTCCCTGCCAGCTGGTGGTGGAGGCGATCGTCGAGGATCTGGAGGCGAAGCGCGCCCTGTTTCAGTCTCTTGAAAAGATCACCTCCGAAAACTGCATTCTCGCGTCGAACACCTCCTCGCTCTCGGTCACCGCGATGGCCGCCGCGTGCCAGCGCCCCGGGCGTGTCGCGGGCTACCACTTCTTCAATCCGGTGCCGGTGATGAAGATCGTCGAGGTGGTGGACGGGGTGCTGACCGAGCCCTGGGTCGGCGAGGCGCTCGCCGCTCTGGCGCGGCGCTTCGGCCATGCGCCGATCCGCTGCAAGGACACGCCCGGCTTCGTGGTCAACCACGCCGGCCGCGCCTTCGTGCCGGAGGCGCTGCGCATCCTGCAGGAAGGCGTCGCCGACTTCGCCAGCATCGACCGCATCCTGGTCGACGCCGCCGGCTTTCGACTCGGTCCGTTCGGCCTGATGGACCTGGTGGGGCTAGACGTTTCCCATGCAGTGATGAAGTCGATGTACCACCAGTACTTCGAGGAAGCGAAGTACCGGCCCTCGTTCCTCGCCGAGCCGCGGGTCGCCGCCGGCCTGCTCGGCCGCAAGACCGGGCGCGGCTGGTACGTCTATGGAGAGGATGGCCGTGCGCAGCCCGTCGCCGAGAAACCGGTTCCGGGGGGAAAACCTCGGCCGGTCTGGGCGGTTCCGGAACTGAAAGAGATCGTCCGGGGCGAAGCAAAGCCCGGCCCGGATTGCGTCTGCTTCGTCGCGCCGCTCGGCAAGGACGCGACTACCACGGCGCTCGAGCTTGGGCTCGACCCGGCGCACACCGTCGCGGTTGACCCGCTGTTCGGTTTCGCCAAGCGCCGCACGCTGATGACGACCCCGGTGACGCGACCCGAGGTGCGCGACGCAGCGCACGCGCTGCTCGCCGCCGACGGCGTTCCGGTCTCGGTGATCAACGACTCGCCGGGCTTCGTCGCCCAGCGCGTCGTCGCCCACATCGTGAACGTCGGCTGCGACATCGCGCAGCTGCGCATCGCTTCTCCCGAGGACCTCGACCGCGCGGTGACGCTCGGCCTGGGCTACCCGAAAGGCCCGCTCGCGATGGGCGACGCGCTCGGTCCGAAACGCGTCCTCGCGGTGCTCGAAGCGATGTACGATTTGTTCCAGGAGCCGCGCTACCGGCCGAGCCCCTGGCTCAGGCGCCGGGCGCAGCTCGGCGTTTCCCTGCTAACTCCGGAGTGACTCATGCTCGACGCCTACCTCTATGACGGACTGCGCACCCCGATCGGCCGCCACGCCGGCAAGCTCGCCCCGGTGCGCCCCGACGATCTCGCCGGCGAGGTGATCCGCGAGGTCGTGGCGCGCAACCGGATCGAGCCGGCCGAGGTGAGCGACGTGGTGCTGGGCTGCGTGAACCAGTCCGGCGAGGACAATCGCAACGTGGCGCGCTTCGCCGCGCTGCTCGGCGGGCTGCCGCCGACGACCCCCGGCGTCACCGTCAACCGCCTGTGCGCGAGCGGCCTGCAGGCCGTGGTGGACGCGGCGCGCGCGGTCACCTGCGACGAGGGCGAGCTCTACATCGCCGGCGGCGTGGAGAGCATGAGCCGCGCTCCCTACGTCATCGCCAAGGCGGATTCGCCCTACAGCCGGGACGTGAAGATGTACGACACCACCATCGGCACGCGCTTTCCGAACGCCAGGTTCATCAAGCAGTTCGGCAACCATTCGATGCCCGAAACCGGCGACAACGTCGCCAGGGACTTTGGCATCACGCGCGCCCAGGCCGACGAGTTCGCCCTCGCCTCGCAGCAGAAATACGCCACCGCCGAGAAGGAAGGCTTCTTCGCCGGCGAGATCCTTCCCGTCGTGCTGCCGGCGAAGAAGAAGGATGCCCCGGGCGAGACCTTCAGCGCGGACGAGCACCCGCGCCGCGACGCCTCGCTCGACGCGCTCTCGAAGCTGAAGCCGCTGTTCGAGGGCGGCGTGGTGACCGCGGGCAACGCTTCCGGTGTGAACGACGGCGCGGCGGCGCTGCTGGTCGGCTCCGCCGCTTGGGGAAAGAAGCGCGGCAAGAAGCCGCTCGCGAAGATCCTCGCCGCCGCGAGCGCCGGCGTGGAGCCGCGCATCATGGGCGTCGGGCCCGCGTATGCCATCCCAAGGGCACTGGAAAGAGCAAATTTGAAGTTGAGCGACATGGACATCATCGAGATCAACGAGGCTTTTGCGAGCCAGGTGCTCGGCTGCCTCAAGCTCATGAACGTCGATTTCAAGGATCCGCGCGTCAATCCCAACGGCGGCGCGATCGCGCTCGGCCATCCGCTGGGCGCCTCGGGCGCGCGCCTCGCGCTCACGGTGGCGCGCGAGCTGCAGCAGTCGGGGGGGCGCTATGCGGCGGTGTCGCTTTGCATCGGCGTCGGCCAGGGCCTCGCGATCATCCTGGAACGGGTGCAGGCATGAACGCCCCCCTCAAGGCCAAGGCGCAGTTCGTCTGGCAGGACCCGCTGCTGCTGGAGACCCAGCTCTCGCAGGAAGAGCGCATGGTGCGCGATGCGGCGCACGACTATTGCCAGGGCAAGCTCGCGCCGCGCGTGCTGGAGGCCTTCCGCTCCGAAAAGACCGATCCGCAGATCTTCCGCGAGATGGGCGAGCTCGGGCTGCTCGGCCCCACGATCGCGCCCGAGTACGGCGGCCCGGGGCTGAGCTACGTCTGCTACGGCCTGATCGCGCGCGAGGTCGAGCGCGTCGATTCGGGCTATCGCTCGATGATGAGCGTGCAGTCCTCGCTCGTGATGCTGCCGATCTTCGAGTTCGGCACCGAGGAGCAGCGCAAGCGCTTCCTTCCCCGGCTCGCCGCCGGCGAGTGGATCGGCTGCTTCGGCCTGACCGAGCCGAACCACGGCTCGGATCCCGGCTCGATGGCTTCGCGCGCCAAGAAAGTACAAGGCGGCTACAGCCTCACCGGCGCCAAGACGTGGATCTCGAACTCGCCGATCGCGGATGTGTTCGTGGTGTGGGCCAAGGAATCCGATGAGATCAGGGGATTCATCCTGGAAAAAGACATGAAAGGCTTGTCGGCGCCGGCGATCCACGGCAAGGTCGGCCTGCGCGCCTCGATCACCGGGGAGATCGTGATGGACAACGTGTTCTGCCCGGAGGAGAACGCCTTTCCCGAGGTGCGTGGCCTGAAAGGGCCGTTCACCTGCCTCGACTCGGCGCGCTACGGCATCGCCTGGGGCGCGCTCGGCGCGGCGGAAGACTGCTGGCACCGCGCGCGCCAGTACGTGCTCGACCGCAAGCAGTTCGGCCGACCCCTCGCCGCGAACCAGCTCATCCAGAAGAAGCTCGCCGACATGCAGACCGAGATCGCGCTCGGCCTGCAGGGCTGCCTGCGGCTGGGCCGCATGAAGGACGAAGGCAGCGCATCGCCCGAGATCACCTCGATCCTCAAGCGCAACTCCTGTGGCAAGGCGCTGGAGACCGCCCGTACCGCGCGCGACATGCTGGGCGGAAACGGCATCTCGGACGAGTTCGGGGTGATCCGGCACCTCGTCAACCTCGAGGTGGTCAACACCTACGAGGGTACGCACGATATCCACGCCCTGATCCTGGGCCGCGCCCAGACCGGGATCCAGGCCTTCAGCTGATGCCGGCGCCCGCCTGGCTGATCCCGGCGCTGAAAGCGGTGCTGCCGCATGTCGGCGACATCGTGACGGCGGCCAAGCCCGTATTCACCAAGAAGAAGGTCGAAGCGCCGGGCAACGAAGGCAGCCTGCTGTCGCAGCAGATCGCCGAGCTGCAGGCAGCCGCGGCGCAGAACGCGGGGCACATCAAGGAGCTCGCCGAGCAGCTGCAGCGCACCGTGGCGGCGCTCGAGCAGGCCGCGACGCTCGCCGAGGCGAGGCTGCGCCGCGCCCTCGTCTTCTGCGGCATCGCCGTCGGCCTGGCCGGCGTCTCCTTCGTGGTCGCGGTCGTCGCGGTCCTGCGCTAGGCGGCGGATGCGCTGGATCGTTCTCGCCGCCGCGCTCGCAGCGGCTGCTGCGCATGCGCAGCAGCACGAGCCGCCGAACGCGATCCTGCTGGTGGCGAAGCCGGCGCTCACCGACCCGAACTTCCGCGAGACCGTGGTGCTCGTCACCCAGGCGGGGGACTCGAGCACGGTCGGCGTGATCCTCAACCGCCCGACGCGGCTGCGGCTCGCGGAGCTCGTGCCCGGGATGCCGGGCGCCGAGCGCCACGCCGAGCCGGTGTTCTTCGGCGGCCCGGTCATGCCGGGCGCGATCGTGGCACTGTTTCACTCCGAGAAACCGCCCGAGGCGCCGGCATTCCATGTGCTTCAGGAGGTGTACCTGACGATGCACCCCGCCAACGTCGAGGCGCTGCTCGCGGCGCCGGGGCGACGCTATCGCCTGTACGCGGGCTTCTCAGGCTGGGCGCCGCGCCAGCTCGAGGGCGAGATGGCGCGCGATGGCTGGTTCGTGCTCGCGCCGGAGGAGGCAATATTGTTCCGCGGCGATGTCTCCGGCATGTGGAGCGAGCTGCTCGCGAGGGTGCGCGGCAAGCGCACTGCTGCACGTCAATAAGTCACGCGACGCGCGGCGCGAGGCTGCGCCTCGAAACAAAAAGGATATACTTTTGGCATGAAATGCCTGCTTCGCAGCCTCCTCCTTTGGCTCGCGCTCGGCTCCGCGCCGGCCTTCGCCCAGTCGCAGGACGAAGCCATCCTGCTGATCGCGCATCCAGCGTTCCGCGACATGGAATATCGCCAGACCGTGCTGATCGCGGCGCCAGCGCCGGCGCCCAACGGCGGCCATGTCGGGGTGATCCTGAACCGCCCGACACGGCGCTCGCTGGGTAGCCTGTTTCCCGAGCACGAGCCCTCGAAGAAAGTGGTGGAGCCGGTGTTCTACGGCGGCCCGTTCTCGCGCGGCGCCCTGGTGGCCCTGGTGCGCGCCGACCATGCGCCGGGCTCGGGCTCGGTGCTGCTGATGAAGAACCTGTACCTCGCCTTCCGCGCCAATACCATCGACCACGTGATCGAGACCACGCCGAACGAGGCGCGCTACTTCGTCGGCTACGTCGGCTGGCGGCCCGGCGAGCTCAGAGCCGAGATCGACCGCGGCTTGTGGTCGGTGGTCGGCGCCGAACTGGACACGATCTTCCGCAAGGACACCGAAGGCCTTTGGGAGGAGCTGCACCAGTCGACGCGGCGCATCCGGGCCGCGGCTCCCGCCGGCCTCGCCCTGCTCACCCCCTGAACGGCTCATTCGCCGCCGGCTGAGGAAGCAAGCCGGGCACGCCGCTTGCGCGTAGGCTCGCGGTACATGGATAGCCTTTGCAGGCTCGCATTCGTTTCCGTGCTCGTGTGCTTCGGCCTGCCTGCGGCCGCGCAGCCGGGCGACGCCGATCTCGATCAGCTGTTCAAGCGCCTGGATCGGGACGGCGACGGCTACCTCAGCCGGGAAGAGCTCGAAAGCCCGCTCGCCAGCCGGGCCAACTGGATCGCCGTCGACCGCGATCGCGACGGCCGCATCGCGCGCGCCGAGTTCGGCGGCATCCCGGTGGCGCGCTCCGGCGCCGGCGCCGCCGCCGGCGGGACCTTCCGGGACTCCCAGGCACCCGCGCGCCGCTGAGGGCTGCGCAGCCGCCTCAGGCCGCGGCTTTGGCCTGCCCGCTTTCGAACACCATGCGGCCGCGGCGCCAGTCGACGCGGATCGTGTCCTTCGGCGCAAAGCGTCCCTCCAGGATCGCCTTCGCCAGCGGGTTCTCGATCTCCGACTGGATCGCCCGCTTGAGCGGCCGCGCGCCGTAGACCGGGTCGAAGCCGAGCTTGGCGAGCTCGGCGAGCGCCGCTTCCGACACCTCCAGGCCGAAGTCCATGCGCGCGAGCCGCGCCTTGAGCACGCCGAGCTGGATGCGCGCGATACTCCGGATCTGCTCCTCGCCCAGGGCGTGGAACACCACCACCTCGTCGATCCGGTTGACGAACTCCGGCCGGAAATGCGTCTTGACCTCGGCCATCACCGCCAGCTTGATCACCCCGTAGTCGCTGCCCGCCATGCTCTGGATCATCTGCGAGCCGAGGTTCGAGGTCATCACGATCACCGTGTTCTTGAAGTCCACAGTGCGACCCTGGCCGTCGGTGAGGCGGCCGTCGTCGAGCACCTGCAGCAGCGCGTTGAACACGTCGGGATGCGCCTTCTCCACCTCGTCGAACAGGATCGCCGAATAGGGCTTGCGGCGCACCTGCTCGGTGAGCTGGCCGCCCTCGTCGTAGCCGACGTAGCCCGGCGGGGCGCCGATCAGGCGCGACACCGAGTGCTTCTCCATGTACTCGGACATGTCGATGCGGATGAGGTGCTCCTCCGAGTCGAACAGGAACCCCGCCAGCGCCTTGCACAGCTCGGTCTTGCCGACGCCGGTCGGTCCCAGGAACAGGAATGACCCGTACGGCCGGTTCGGATCGGCGAGCCCCGAGCGCGAGCGCCGGATCGCGTCGGACACCAGGCGCACCGCCTCGTCCTGGCCGACCACGCGCTCGTGCAGCTTCTCTTCCATGCGGATCAGCTTCTCGCGCTCGCCCTGCATCATCTTCGACACCGGGATGCCGGTCATGCGCGACACCACCTCGGCGATCTCGTCGGCGCCCACCTGGGTGCGCACCAGCTTCGCCTTGCCGGCCTGCGACTCGCCCGTCTCGGCCTTCTTCAGCTGCGCCTCGAGCTGCGGCAGCCTGCCGTACTGCAGCTCGGCGAGCTTGTCGTACTGGCCCTTGCGCTGCAGATCGGCGATCTGCAGCCGCAGCTTCTCGATCTCCTCCTTGATGTGCTGGCTGCCCTGCAGCTGCGCCTTTTCCGCCTTCCAGATCTCCTCGAGATCCGAGTACTCCTTTTCCAGGCGCGCGATCTCGCTTTCGATGAGCGTCAGCCGTTTCTGCGAAGCCTCGTCCTTTTCCTTTTTCACCGCCTCGCGCTCGATCCGGAGCTGGATCAGGCGGCGCTCGAGGCGGTCCATCGGCTCGGGCTTGGAGTCGATCTCCACCTTGATGCGCGCCGCCGCCTCGTCGATCAGATCGATCGCCTTGTCGGGAAGGAAGCGGTCGGTGATGTAGCGGTGCGAGAGCTCGGCCGCGGCGACGATCGCCGGGTCGGTGATCTCGACGCCGTGGTGCAGCTCGTAGCGCTCCTGCAGCCCGCGCAGGATGGCGATGGTCGCCTCCACGCTCGGCTCCTCGACCAGCACCTTCTGGAAGCGGCGCTCGAGCGCGGCGTCCTTCTCGACGTGCTTGCGGTACTCGTCGAGCGTGGTGGCGCCGATGCAGTGCAGCTCGCCGCGCGCGAGCGCGGGCTTGAGCATGTTGCCGGCGTCGATCGCGCCCTCGGCCTTGCCGGCGCCGACCATGGTATGCAGCTCGTCGATGAAGATGATGGTGCTGCCCTCGTCCTTCGCCAGCTCCTTCAGCACCGACTTCAGCCGCTCCTCGAACTCGCCGCGGTACTTTGCGCCGGCCAGCAGCAAGGCCATGTCGAGCACCAGCAGGCGCTTGCCCTTCAGGCTCTCGGGCACCTCTTCGTTGACGATGCGCTGCGCGAGACCCTCGACGATCGCGGTCTTGCCCACGCCCGGCTCGCCGATCAGGACCGGATTGTTCTTGGTGCGCCGCTGCAGGATCTGGATGCAGCGCCGGATCTCGTCGTCGCGCCCGATCACCGGGTCGAGCTTTCCCTGGCGCGCGCGCTCGGTGAGGTCGAGCGTGTACTTGGCGAGCGCCTGGCGCTGCCCTTCATCGGATTGCGAAGAGACGTTTTCTCCGCCCCGCACCCCCTCGATCGCCTTCTCGAGCGCCGATTTCGTGACGCCGGCCTGCTTCAGGAGACGTCCGGTCTCGCCCTTGTCCGCGGCGGCGGCGAGCAGGAACAGCTCGGAAGCGATGTACTGGTCGCCGCGCTTCTGCGCTTCCTTGTCGGCGACGTTGAGGAGCTGCGCCAGCTCGCGCGAGACGTGCACCTCGCCGGGGGTGCCTTCCACCTTCGGCAGCTTCTCGATGGACTGGGAGAGACTCTTGCCGAGAAGCTGCGGATTGCCTCCCGCCTTGCTGATCAGGCCGGCGATGCCGCCGTCTTCCTGGCCGAGGAGCGCGAGCAGCAGGTGGGCGGGCTCGATGTACTGCTGGTCGCGGCCGAGCGCCAGGCTTTGCGCCTCGGCGAGGGCTTCCTGCAGCTTGGTGGTGAACTTGTCAAAGCGCATGTGATTGATCCGTATGGGGTTGCAAATGCTCCGGTCAGGACGCACATGGGGTCTTTCCACATTGGATTCAAGGGAAAATCCCCGGCATGGAGCGGCGCACCCGGTTCAACATCGGCTACTTCCTGTTCGCGTTGTTCGCGATGGTCCTGCTGCAGCAGTGGTGGCAGCAGTTGCAGACCGTGGAAGTCGTGCCCTACAGCGAATTCGAGCAGCTGCTCGCGCAGGACCGCATCGCCGAAGTGGTGGTGACCGACCAGCGTATCACCGGCAAGCTCAAGGCGCCCGAGAACGGCAAGACGGTCGCGGTGGCGAACCTGGTGCAGCCCGATCTCGCCGAGCGGCTCTCGAAGTACGGGGTGAAGTACACCCGCGCCTACGAGAGCACGTTCCTGCGGGACATCCTGTCGTGGGTGCTGCCCGCGCTGGTGTTCTTCGGCATCTGGTTTCTGCTCATGCGCCGCATGGTGGGCCAGCAGGGCCTGGGCGGCGGCTTCATGAGCATCGGCAAGAGCCGCGCCAAGATCTACGTCGAGAACCAGACCGGCGTCAGCTTCGCCGACGTCGCCGGCGTGGACGAGGCCAAGGCCGAGCTGCAGGAAGTGGTCGAGTTCCTCAAGACCCCCGAGAAGTACGGCCGTCTGGGCGCCCGCATCCCGAAGGGCGTGCTCCTCGTCGGGCCGCCGGGCACCGGCAAGACGCTGCTTGCGCGGGCGGTGGCCGGCGAGGCGGGCGTTCCGTTCTTCTCCATCTCGGGGTCCGAGTTCGTGGAGATGTTCGTCGGGGTCGGCGCGGCCAGGGTGCGCGATCTTTTCGAGCAGGCGCGGCAGAAGGCGCCGGCGATCATCTTCATCGACGAGCTCGACGCCCTGGGACGGGCGCGCGGCGCCGGCGGCTTCGGCGGCCACGACGAGAAGGAGCAGACGCTGAACCAGCTCCTGGTCGAGCTCGACGGCTTCGACTCGAGCACCGGCCTGGTGCTGCTCGCCGCCACCAACCGGCCCGAGATCCTCGACCCCGCGCTGTTGCGCGCCGGGCGCTTCGACCGCCAGGTGCTGGTCGACCGCCCCGACAAGACCGGGCGGCTGCAGATCCTCAAGGTGCACGCGAAGAAGATCCGGCTCGCGCTCGACGTCCAGCTCGAGCAGGTCGCCGCGCTCACCCCCGGGTTCACCGGCGCCGATCTCGCCAACCTGGTGAACGAGGCGGCGCTGCTCGCGACGCGCCGCGGCGCCGACGCGGTGACGCTGGAGGACTTCAACCAGGCGATCGAGCGCCTGATCGCCGGGCTGGAGAAGAAGAACCGGCTGCTCAACCCCAACGAGCGGCGCGTGGTGGCGCATCACGAGATGGGCCACGCGATGGTCGCGATGGCGCTGCCGGGCACCGACCCGGTGCACAAGATCTCGATCATCCCGCGCGGCGTCGGCGCGCTCGGCTACACCATCCAGCGCCCGACCGAGGATCGCTTCCTGATGACCCGCGAGGAGCTCGAGAACAAGATGGCGGTGCTGCTCGGCGGCCGCGCCGCCGAGGACGTGATCTTCGGCCACCTCTCGACCGGAGCCGCGGACGACCTCGCCAAGGTCACCGACATCGCGCGCAGCATGGTGATGCGCTACGGCATGGTGAAGAGCCTCGGCTTCGTCGCCTACGAGGAGGAACGCGCGCCTTTCCTCGGCGGCCCCATGCCGCAGGGACACCGGGAGTACAGCGAGGAGACTGCGCGCGAGATCGACGT
>DATKAX010000158.1:0-8055 GCA_035514595.1 Burkholderiales bacterium | reverse complement strand
ATCCGCTGCGGGGCGGTGCTAAAATCGACGCCTTATGTTCGATCTGGTTCACAAGTACAAGAAGCTGGTCATGATCATCCTCGGGCTGATCGCGATCACCTTCGCCACCTGGGGCCTCGAGTCCTACACCAGCATGCGCGGCGCGCGCGACATTGTCGCCGAGGTAAACGGCATGGAGATCTCGCGGCGCGAGTTCAGCGAGCAGCAGAGCGTCCAGCAGGAGCAGCTGCGGCGCATGTTCGGCGGGCAGATCGACCCGGCGATGCTCGATACGCCCGAGTCGCGCCGCATGCTGCTCGAGTCCCTGATCGCCCGGCGCCTGGTGGCGAGCGAGGCGGCGCGCGCCAACATGTTCATGAGCCGCGAGGCGGTGATCGAGGCGATCACGCGCGCACCCGAGTTCCAGGAGAACGGCGAGTTCTCGCCGGCGCGCTACTCCGAGTACCTCGCCCAGCGCGGCATCACCGACCAGGGCAACGTCGCCGAGCTGCAGACGGAGCTGCCGCTGGCGCGGCTCGCCGGCGCGATCTCGAGCACCGCGATCGCGCCGCGCAGCACGGTGCAGCGGCTCGCGGCGATCGAGGCGCAGAAGCGCGAGGTCTCGGAAGCGCGCCTCGCGCTGCAGCAGTTCCTGCCGCAGGTGAAGATCGGCGAGGCCGAGATCAAGGCGCACTACGAGGCGAACCTCGCCGACTACCGCACGCCGGAGCGCGTCAAGGCGCAGTACCTGGTGCTCTCGGCCGAGCACCTGGCGCGCGACGAGCCGGTGAGCGAGGCCGAGATCAAGGCCGCCTACGAGGCGCGCGCCTCGCAGTTCCGCGTCGAGGAGCAGCGCCGCGCGAGCCATATCCTGGTGAAGTCCAAGCAGGAAGCGGACAAGCTCGCTGCCGAGCTCGCGAAGGCGCCGGCGCGCTTTGCCGAGCTGGCGAAGCGCCATTCGCAGGACCCGGGCTCGGCGCAGAACGGCGGCGACCTGGGCTGGTTTGGCCCGGGCATGATGGTGAAGCCCTTCGAGGACGCGGCCTACCAGGCAAGACAGGACGAGATCCGGGTGGTGGAGAGCGAATTCGGGTTCCACGTGCTGCGCGTCACGGGCATCCAGCCGGGAAAGGCGCGTCCCTACGAAGAGGTGAAGAAGGAGCTGGCCGAGGACCTGTCGCGCCAGAAAGGCGCGCGCAAGTACGCCGAGGCGGCCGAGAATTTCAGCAACGTGGTCTACGAGCAGCCCGACAGCCTGAAGCCCGCCGCCGAGCGCTTCAAGCTGCAGGTGCAGAGCACCGGCTGGATCGGCAAGTCCTCGAGCCAGGAGCTGGGGGCGCTGGACAATCCCAAGCTGCTGGGGGCGCTGTTCTCGCTGGAGGCCATCGAGCACAAGCGCAACACCGACGCCATCGAGGTGGCGCCGAACGTCCTGGTCGCCGCGCGCGTCGTGGAGCACCAGCCCGCCGCGCAGCGCAAGTACGAGGAGGTCAGGGACCAGATCGCGGAGCGGCTGCGCCGGCAGGAGGCCTACGCGCTGGCGCAGAAAGCGGGCAACGAGAAGCTCGAGCAGCTGCGCAGGGGCGCGGACGCGGGCCTCAACTGGAGCCAGCCGCGCATCGTGTCGCGCCAGGAGGCGCAGGGATTCACCTCCGAGCAGCTGCGCCGCGTGGTTTCGGCCGATGTCTCGAAGCTGCCGGCCTACGAGGGGATGCCGGTCCCCGGCGCAGGCTACCTCCTGGTGCGCATCTCGAAGGTCATCGAGAGCGAATCCAAGGCGCAGCAGGATACGCAGAACGCGGCGCGCATCGCCAACGTGCTGGGCGCGGCGCAGTACCAGGACTACGTCGCGAGCCTGCGCAGCCGCGCGGACATCGAGATCAACGCCGCTACTCTGGAGAAGCGCTAGCGCCGATTCCGGCCACGACGTGGCTGAACCCGGCGTCGACGTAAAGGATCTCGCCCGTGATCGCCGCGGCGAGATCCGAGAGCAGGAACGAAGCGGCGTTGCCGACGTCTTCGGTGGTGACGTTGCGCCGCAGCGGCGCGTGCTCCTCGACGAACTTCAGGATCTTGCCGAAGCCGCTGATGCCGGCGGCGGCGAGCGTCTTGATCGGCCCGGCGGAGATGCCGTTCACCCGGATCCCCTGCGGCCCGAGGCTCGCGGCAAGGTAACGGACCGAGGCCTCGAGGCTCGCCTTGGCGAGCCCCATGGTGTTGTAGTTGGGCACCACGCGCGCCGCCCCGAGGTACGTAAGGGTCAGCAGGGATGCTTTCCTGCCCTGGAGCAACGGCAAAGCCGCCTTGGCGAGCGCGGGAAAGCTGTATGCCGAAATATCCAGCGCCTGCCGAAACGCGTCGCGCGTGATGCCCTCCAGGAAGTCTCCGGCGATAGCCTCGCGCGGCGCGAAGGCGATGGCGTGGACCAGCCCGTCGAGACCCTGCCAACGGGATCTCAACTGTGAAAAAAGCGAATCGATCTCGGCGTCGCTCGTCACCTCGCACGGCAGGGCGATGTCTGCGCCGAGCTCGTGCGCCATCTCCTCGACACGTTCCTTGAAGCGGTCGTTCTGATAGGTGAACGCGAGCTCGGCGCCTTCGCGCCGCGCCGCCTTGGCGATGCCGTAGGCGATCGAGCGGTTGCTGAGCAGCCCGGTGACGAGAATCTTCTTTCCGGCTAGGAGTCCCATGCGCGGCATTATACTCAGCGCGTGCGCATCATCCTGATCCTTCTCGCTTTTCTTGCGGGTTGCGGAGAGCGTTGGAATGACCCCTATCCGGCCGCCGAGCGCGGCCGGAACATCCTGTACGCGGCTTTCATCCAGCGCCCCAAGCACCTAGACCCGGTGCAGTCCTATACCAGCGACGAATCCGTCTTCACGCGCCAGGTGATGGAGCCGCCGCTGCAGTACCACTATCTGAAGCGGCCCTACGAGCTGATTCCTCTCACCGCGACCGAGGTGCCCAAGCCGCGGGCCGTGGACGGCGGCAAGTTCACCGTTTACGAGATCCGCATCCGTCCGGGAATCCGCTACCAGCCGCACCCGGGGTTCGTTGCCGGGAATCAATCACTTTCCAGAGAGCGCATTGCGGGATTGCAAAGTCCTTACGAGCTCCCGCTCGGCACGCGCGAGCTGGTGGCGCAGGACTACGTGTACCAGATCAAGCGGCTGGCGCATCCGCGGTTGCATTCGCCGATCCTCGGGCTGATGTCCGAGTACGTAGTCGGGCTGGCCGGCTATGCAGCGACGCTGCGGGATGCCGACGCGGAGCGCAGCGGCTGGCTCGACCTGCGCGAGTTCCCCCTCAAGGGCGTGGAGACGCTCGACCGCTACACCTACCGCGTCACGCTGCACGGCAGCTACCCGCAGTTCGCGTACTGGCTGGCGATGCCCTTCTTCTCGCCGATCCCCTGGGAGGCCGAAAAATTCTTCCACCAGGGCGGCATGGCGCAAAGGAACTTCACGCTCGACTGGTGGCCGGTGGGCACCGGCCCCTACATGCTGGTCCGGAACGATCCCAACCTGCGCATGGAGCTCGAGCGCAACCCCAATTTCAGGGGCGGGCGCTATCCCGCGGAAGGCGAGCCCGGCGACGCCGAGACCGGCCTGCTGCGCGATGCCGGCAGGACGTTGCCCTTCATCGACCGTCTCGTCTTCAGCCGGGAGAAGGAAAGCGTGCCCTACTGGAACAAGTTCCTCCAGGGCTACTACGACACCGCGAGCATCAGCTCGGACAACTTCGATCAGGCGGTGCGCGTGGCGGTGGACGGCGCCGCCGAGCCGTCGCGCGAGATGGCCGAGAAGGGCATCCAGCTCGCCACCTCCGTCGCGACCGCGACTTACTACTTCGGCTTCAACATGAAGGATCCCGTCGTGGGCGGTTTCTCCGATCGGCCCAGGAAGCTCCGGCAGGCGGTTTCGATCGCGGTCGACATGGAGGAGTACCTGTCCATCTTCCAGAACGGCCGCGGCGTCGTGGCGCACAGCCCGATTCCGCCCGGCATCTTCGGCCGGCGCGAAGGGGCCGCGGGCGTGAACCCCGTGACGCACGAGTGGCGCGACGGACGCGAGCAGCGCCGCCCGCTCGCGCAGGCGCGCCGGTTGCTCGCCGAGGCGGGCTATCCGGACGGCCGCGACGCGCGAACCGGCGCGCCGCTGGTGCTCTACTTCGATACCGTGTCACGCGGGCCGGGGGACAAGGCGCGGCTTGACTGGTGGCGCCGTCAGTTCGCAAAGCTCGGCATCCAGCTCGAAGCGCGCGAGACCGACTGGAACCGCTTCCAGGAGAAGATCCGCAACGGCACCCAGCAGGTATACGGGCTGGGCTGGCTCGCCGACTACCCGGACCCGGAGAATTTCCTGTTCCTGCTGCATGGTCCGCAGGCGCGCGCCGACGGCGCGGGGTCGAACAGCGCCAACTACGTCGATTCCGATTTCGACGCGCTGTTCGAGCGCATGAAGGCCATGCCGAGCTCGCCCGCGCGCCAGGCGCTGATCGACCGCATGGTCGATATCGCGCGCCGCGACGCGCCCTGGATCTTCGGCTTCCATCCCACGGACTACACCCTGCGCCACGGCTGGCTCTCGAACGTCAAGCCGAACGACATGGCGGGCAACATCTACCAGTACCTGCGCCTGGACGTCGCCGCGCGCGAGGCGGCGCGCGCCGCGTGGAACCGGCCGGTGCTCTGGCCGGTGGGCCTGATCGTGCTGCTGGTCGCGGCGTCGGCCGTGCCTGCCGTCATCAGCTACCGGAGGCGAGAGCGGATGGCGGCGAAAAGCAATTCGGGGTCAGAGCCCGATTTCAAAGTTCGCGAAATCGGGCTCTGACCCCATGCTCGCCTACATCGTGCGCCGCGCGCTGTACGCGATCCCGATCCTGATCGGGGTCAACCTCATCACCTTCCTGCTGTTCTTCGTCGTCAACACCCCCGACGACATGGCGCGCATGCAGCTCGGCGCGAAGCGCGTCACGCCCGAGGCGATCGAGAAGTGGAAGGCCGAGCGGGGCTATGACAAGCCCCTGCTTTTCAATTCCGGCGCTCCGGGGGCGCGAAAGCTGACGCAGACCGTCTTCTACGACAAGTCGGTGCGTCTGTTCGCGTTCGATTTCGGCGCCGCGGAGGACAACCGCGACATCGCAGCCGAGATCCGTGCGCGCATGGGCCCGAGCCTCGCGCTCGCGCTGCCGGTGCTGCTGGTGGGGCTGGCGGTGAACATCACCTTCGCCATGTTCATGGCCTTCTTCCGCGCGAGCGCTCTCGACTTCTGGGGCGTGGTGCTGTGCGTGGCGATGATGTCGGTCTCGATGCTGTTCTACATCATCGGCGGGCAGTACGTGGCTTCGAAGCTCTGGCACCTGGTGCCGATCTCGGGCTACGCCGGCGGCTTCGACGCGGCGCGGTTCCTGATCCTGCCGGTGCTGATCGGCGTGATCGGCGGCGTCGGCTCGGGCAGCCGCTGGTACCGCACGCTGTTCCTCGAGGAGATGACGCGCGACTACGTGCGCACCGCGCGCGCCAAGGGGCTCGCCGAGTCGGCGGTGCTGTTCCGGCACGTGCTCAAGAACGCCATGATCCCGATCCTCACCGGGGTCGTGGTGCTCATTCCGCTGCTTTTCCTGGGCAGCCTCCTCATGGAATCGTTCTTCGGCATCCCGGGCCTCGGCAGCTATACCATCGATGCGATCCAGGCGCAGGACTTTGCCGTGGTGCGCTCGATGGTGTTCATCGGCTCGGTGCTCTACATCGCCGGACTGCTGCTCACCGATCTCTCCTACACGCTGGTTGATCCGCGGATCAAGCTGCAGTAGATGCCGTTCCAGCCTTTCCTGCTCATCACCGACGCGTTGCTGTGGCTGCTCGCCGGCGCGCTCGCCTTTTACGCGTGGTATTGCAGCAGGCGGCCGCACCTCGCGGCGCCTTGGCGGCGAGTGTTCCGCGCGCGGGCCGCCGTCGTGTGCACCGTGGTGCTGGGATGCTATGCGCTCGTCGGGCTTGCCGACTCGCTGCATTTCCGCGTGCGCCTGGAGGGCGCGCCCGGGGCGGCGGCGGTCTACTCGCCCGAGGTGCTTTCGATGCTCGACCTCGCCCTCGCGCATCTGCGCGAGCGGCGCGAGCGCAGCTATTCCGCGCCGCTTGCCACGCGGCTCTACGCGAGAGAGCAGATCATCGTCGAGGGCAAGCCGGCGCGCGACTTTCCGCGCCTCGCTCACGGCGGCGCCCACCTCGAGGAGGAAGCCGAGCGGCCGCGCGACATCGCCGCGCGCATCGGCCTGGGCCTTCTGTGCGCGGGGCTCGCCGCGGTGCTGATCGGCCTCGCGGTGCGGCGGCTGCAGCGGCGGCGCCCCGAGGTGCCGTGGCGCGCGGCCGGGGCGACGGCGCTCCTCGTCCTGGCGCTCGCATTCCCGGTCGCGTTCCTCGCGCAGGGCTACCACGTCTTCGGCACCGACAAGGTCGGGCAGGACGTGCTCTACCAGGCGCTGAAATCGATACGCGTGAGCCTCGCTCTCGGCACCCTCACGACGCTGGTGCTGCTGCCGCTGGGCATCGCGCTCGGCGTCATGGCGGGCTACTTCAGGGGCTGGGTCGACGACGCCATCCAGTACTTGTACACGACGCTCAACTCCATTCCCGGGGTGCTGCTCATCGCCGCGGCGGTGCTGATGATGCAGGTGGTGATCGACCGCAACGCCGACTGGTTCGCAACCGCGGCGCAGCGCGCCGACGCCCGGCTTCTCGTGCTGTGCGCGATCCTCGGGCTCACGAGCTGGACCGGCCTCGCGCGGCTGCTGCGCGGGGAGTCGCTCAAGCTCTCGGCGCTGGAGTACATCCAGGCGGCGCACGCCTTCGGGGTGTCGGACGCCCGCATCCTGTCGCGGCACATCCTGCCGAACGTAGCGCACATCGTGATCATCGCCCTGGTGATGGACTTCTCGGGGCTGGTGCTCGCCGAGGCGGTGCTGTCCTACGTCGGGGTCGGGGTCGACCCGTCGACCACCAGCTTCGGCACCATGATCAACGCCGCGCGCCTGGAGATGGGGCGCGAGCCGATCGTCTGGTGGTCGCTCGCCGCGGCCTTTCTGTTCATGTTCGTGCTGGTGCTCGCGGCGAATCTCTTCGCCGACGCGGTGCGCGACGGCTTCGATCCGCGGGTGCGGGTCGGGGGAGTGCCCTCGTGAATCCGGGCGCTGCTCCGGCCGCCCCCCTGACAAGGGGGGCGAATCGATGAGCGCCGTGCTGCAGGTCGAAAATCTGCGCACGGTGCTCGACACCGCCGCCGGGCCGCTCAGGGCGGTCGACGGCATCAGCTTCGAGCTGCGCAAGGGCGAGTGCTTCGCCCTGGTCGGCGAGTCGGGCTGCGGCAAGTCGATGACCGCGCTCTCGATCATGCGGCTGCTGCCCGAGGCGGGGCGCATCGTCGCGGGGCGCTGCGCGCTCGGCGGGGTCGATCTGTTCGCGCTGCCCGAGGCGGCGATGCGCGGCGTGCGCGGCGCGCGCATCGCGATGATCTTCCAGGAGCCGGCCACGGCGCTCAACCCGGTGCTGACGATAGGACGGCAGATCGCGGAGGTGATCGAGCGGCACGCCGCTTCCTCAAAGGAAGAAACTCATGAAAAGACCCTCGGCCTGCTGCGCGCGGTCGGCATCCCCGATCCCGAGCGGCGCTACGACGAGTACCCGTTCCAGCTCTCCGGCGGCCTGAAGCAGCGCGCCATGATCGCGGCGGCGCTCGCGGTCGATCCCGAAGTGCTGATCGCGGACGAGCCCACGACGGCGCTCGACGTCACGATCCAGGCGCAGATCCTGGCGCTGCTGGCGAAGCTGCAGGCCGAGCGCGGCATGGCGCTGCTGCTCATCACGCACGACCTCGGCGTGGTCGCGCGCATGGCGGACCGCGTCGCGGTCATGTACGCGGGCGAGCTCGTGGAGCAGGCGCCGCGCGAGCCCTTCCTGCGCGCGCCGCAGCACCCGTACTCGCAGAAGCTGTTCGCGGCGCTGCCTTCGCCGGCGCGGCGCAGCGAGGGGCTGGCGGTGATCCCGGGGCGGGTGCCGCCGCTCACCGGCGCCTTTGC
>DATKAX010000157.1:0-6261 GCA_035514595.1 Burkholderiales bacterium | reverse complement strand
GCGTACCAGGACGCCCTGCGCGGCGACCCGCACCCGGCCACGACCTGGGTCGGCCTTGGCATATCGCTGGAGGCGCTCGGCCGCGGACCGGAAGCCGCCGACGCCTATCGCAAGGCGCTCGAGGCCGGGCCGCTCGCGCGCGAGGCGCGCCAGTACGCCGAGGCGCGCGCGCGCGCCCTGGACTGATCAGACCTTTTCGAGGCGGTAGCCGTAGTTGTAGATCGGCACCACGCGGTAGCCAGACTCCGGGCGCAGGTCGAGCTTTTTCCTGACCTGGCTGACATGCGTATCGACGGTGCGCGTGGCGATGTCTCCGGTGCGCCCCCAGACGGACTCCTGCAGATGCCCGCGCGAGAGCAGGCGACCGATGTTGCGAAACAGCGCCACCGTGAGCTCGAACTCCTTGGGGGTGAGCTCGATTTTCGCCCCGTCGCGGCGCACCTCGCCGCGCTGGATGTCGATGTCGTACGGCGGGAAGGACAGCAGCTTCTTCTCTTCGATGGGGTAGGCGCGGCGCAGCAGCGCGTGCACCCGGGCGAGCAGCTCCTGGCGGCGCACCGGCTTCACCATGTAGTCGTCCGCGCCGTGCTCCAGCGCGAAGACGATGTCCTGCTCCGAGTCGCGCACCGTGACGAACAGCACCGGCACGCTGCGCGAGACGTTGCTGCGCAGCCAGGCGAGCACCTCGGCCCCCGAGACGTCGGGCACCTGCCAGTCGAGCATGAACAGATCGAAGCTTTCGCGGTTCGCCTGTTTCATGGCCTCGCGTCCGCTGTGGTAGGCGTGCACGTCGTGCCCGTCTTCGCTGATCCAGCGCCTGAGCAGCGCCGCCTGGTCGGGATCGTCTTCTAGAATCGCGATACGCACTGCCTGCCTCCTGTTCGAGGCAAATAATACTGGAGAACCACCGATGCGCGTCGCATTGCTTGGCGCAGGCACCATCGCCCGCCTGGTGTTGCAAAATTCACGGCGCGCCGCGCTGCCCGGGATCGAGATCGTCGCCCTGGCGGGGCGCTCGAGCGCCTCGGGCGGCGCCGCGCTGGGGCGCGAGTTCGGCCTGCCCTTCGTGGTCGGCCGCGAGGCGCTGCTCGCCGCGCGGCCCGACGTGGTGCTCGAGGCGGCTTCGCACGAAGCGGTGCACGAGCACCTGGTGCCGATGCTGGAGGCGGGTGTCGGCGTCGTGGTGCTCTCGGCGGGGGCGCTGGCCGAGGACGCGCTGCGCGCAGCCGCGGAGCAGGCGGCGCAACGCTCGGGGGCGCGCCTGTACGTCCCCTCGGGCGGGATCGGCGGCCTGGATGCTCTCAGGGCCGCCTGCGAAGGCGGCGTCGACGAGGTTTCGATCCAGGTGGCGAAGCCGCCTGCGGCCTGGAAGGGGATTGCCTATGTCGTTTCGCGTGGCTTCGCGCTCGAAGCCTTGAAGGGCCCTCTCACCCTGTTCGAGGGTCCCGCCCGCGAAGGCGTGCCCCACTTCCCGCAGAACGTGAACATCGCGGCGGTGCTCGCGCTCGCCGGCATCGGCATGGACCGCACGCGCCTCAAAGTCGTTGCGGACCCGGCACTTACGCTCAATACGCACACCATCCGGGTCGCCGGCAGGACCGGGCGCTTTACCGTGGTGCTGGAGAATGTGCCTTCGCCGGACAACCCGAAGACGTCCTGGCTCGCCTGCTACAGCGCCCTCGCGACCTTGCGCGCCCTCGGCGCGCAAGTGCGCTACGGAAGCTGAGCGGCGCATCGCATCTGTTGACCGACCGGTGGATAACTCACATAATTTCGGGTTTCGCCGGAGGGGTGCCCGAGCGGCTAAAGGGGGCAGACTGTAAATCTGTTGGCCTTGCGCCTACGTTGGTTCGAATCCAACCCCCTCCACCGGCAAGCGGCAAGCGGGCAGCGGCGAGCACGTGGGTGAAGAGAGACTTTGCGAAGCGCGAGGCGGGTGTAGCTCAATGGTAGAGCAGAAGCCTTCCAAGCTTATGACGAGGGTTCGATTCCCTTCACCCGCTCCAGATTCAAGCCCATGTAGCTCAGTGGCAGAGCACTCCCTTGGTAAGGGAGAGGTCATGCGTTCAATCCGCATCATGGGCACCAGGTGACAGGCAAGCGAGGGCGAAACAGGCGAAATGGCTAAGAGCAAATTCGAGCGCACCAAACCGCACGTGAACGTGGGCACGATCGGGCACGTGGACCACGGCAAGACGACGCTGACGGCGGCGATGACGCACATCCTGGCGAAGAAGTACGGGGGTGAGGCGAAGAACTACGACCAGATCGATGCGGCGCCGGAGGAGAAGGCGCGCGGCATCACGATCAACACGGCGCACGTGGAGTACCAGACCGAGAAGCGCCACTATGCGCACGTGGACTGTCCGGGGCACGCGGACTACATCAAGAACATGATCACGGGCGCGGCGCAGATGGACGGGGCGATCCTGGTGGTGTCGGCGGCCGACGGTCCGATGCCGCAGACGCGCGAGCATATTCTTCTGGCGCGCCAGGTCGGGGTGCCCTACATCGTGGTGTACCTGAACAAGGCCGACATGGTGGACGACAAGGAGCTCCTGGAGCTGGTGGAGGTGGAGGTGAGGGAGCTCTTGTCGAAGTACGATTTTCCGGGCGACAAGACCCCGATCGTGATCGGCTCGGCGCTCAAGGCGCTGGAGGGGGAGGACACGGATCTGGGGGTGAAGTCGATCATGAAGCTGGCCGAAGCGCTCGATGCCTACATTCCGACGCCCAAGCGCGAGATCGACAAGCCGTTCCTGATGCCGGTGGAGGACGTTTTTTCCATCTCGGGCCGTGGCACGGTGGTGACCGGGCGGGTGGAGCGCGGCATGATCAAGGTGGGCGAGGAGATCGAGATCGTGGGCATCCGGCCCACGCAAAAGACGGTGTGCACGGGCGTGGAGATGTTCAGGAAGCTGCTCGACGAGGGCCAGGCCGGGGACAACGTCGGGATTTTGTTGCGGGGCACCAAGCGCGAGGAAGTCGAGCGCGGGCAGGTGCTGGCCAAGCCCGGCTCGATCACGCCGCACAAGAAGTTCGAATGCGAGGTGTACGTGCTTTCCAAGGAGGAGGGCGGGCGCCATACCCCCTTCTTCAACAACTACCGGCCGCAGTTTTACTTTCGCACCACGGATGTCACCGGGGCGGTGGAGCTGCCCAAGGGCACCGAGATGGTGATGCCGGGGGACAACGTGAAGATGGTGGTGACGCTGATCACGCCGGTGGCCATGGAGCAGGGCCTGCGCTTTGCCATTCGCGAGGGCGGCAAGACCGTCGGCGCCGGCGTCGTCGCCAAAGTGCTCGAGTAAGCGATGGAAAGCCAACGCATCCGCATCCGCCTCAAGGCGTACGATTACCGGCTGATCGACCAGTCGGCGCTCGAGATCGTCGATACGGCCAAGCGCACGGGCGCCGTGGTGCGCGGCCCGGTGCCGCTGCCGACGCGCCGGCAGCGTTTCGACCTGCTGCGCTCGCCGCACGTCGACAAGTCTTCGCGCGAACAGCTGGAGATCCGCACGCACCTGCGCCTGATGGACATCATCGACCCCACCGACAAGACGGTGGATGCGCTGATGAAGCTCGACTTGCCGGCAGGCGTGGACGTGGAGATCAAGGTTCAGTAACACACAGGCGGCGCAACGCGCCGCTGGCAGCACGCAGTACGAGGTGAAGTGCCGGCCAATTGCAGCCGGCGCCCGGGGATCGCGCGAGGCGCGCGCCGGGTCAACACAAGAGGGTGACATGACGATAGGACTGGTCGGCCGCAAGGTCGGCATGACGCGCATCTTTACCGACGAGGGCACCACGCTGCCGGTGACGGTGCTCGACGTCGCCGACAACCGCGTCACGCAGATCAAGACACCGGAGAAGGACGGCTACGGTGCGGTGCAGGTCGCCTTCGGCAAGCGCCGCGCCAGCCGGGTGCGTAAGCCCCTGGCGGGGCATCTCGCCAAGGCCGCCGTGGAAGCGGGGCACCTGCTGAAGGAGTTCCGCGCCAAGCCGGAGGATCTCGCGAACCTCAAAGTGGGCGCCAAGATCGGCGTCGACCTGTTCAAGGTGGGCCAGAAAGTCGACGTCCAGGGCGTTACCATCGGCAAGGGCTTCGCTGGCGTCATCAAGCGCCACCATTTTTCCTCCAATCGCGCTTCGCACGGAAATTCGCTCTCGCACAACAAGCCGGGCTCGACGGGACAGAACCAGGATCCGGGCCGCGTCTTCCCCGGCAAGCGCATGGCGGGGCACCTGGGCAATGTCACCCGCACGATTCCCAATCTGGTCGTCGTGCGCGTCGATGTCGAGCGGCAGTTGCTGCTGGTGCGGGGATCCGTGCCGGGCTCGAAGGGCCGCGACGTCGTCGTGCGGCCCGCGGCCAAGGCTTGAGGAGAGCGGCATGGAACTCAAGCTGATCAGTGACCAGGGCGCCGCCGGCACCACCAGTGCCGCCGACGCGATTTTCGGGCGCGACTTCAACGAATCGCTGGTGCACCAGATCGTCGTCGCCTACCAGGCCAACGCCCGGCGCGGCACGCGCAAGCAAAAAGAGCGCAGCGAGATCGCGAAATCGACCAGGAAGCCCTGGCGTCAGAAGGGCACCGGCCGCGCGCGCGCGGGGATGGCCTCGAGCCCGCTGTGGCGCGGCGGCGGCAAGATCTTCGCCTCCAGCCCGGAGGAGAACTTCTCGCACAAGGTCAACCGCAAGATGATGCGCGCGGGCATGACGTCGATCCTGTCGCAACTGGCCCGCGAAGACCGTATCCGCGTGGTGGAGGATTTCAAGCTGGATGCGCCCAAGACCAAGCTGCTGGCGCAAAAAGTGAAGGCCATGGGCTTCGACTCGGTGCTGCTGATCACCGACGAGGTGGACGCGAATCTCGAGTTGTCCTCGCGCAACCTGCCCAACGTGGCGGTGCTGCCGGCGCGGCAGGCCAATCCGGTCGCGCTGGTGCGCTTCCCGCACGTGCTGCTGACGCGCAAGGCGCTGGCTCGCCTGGAGGAGATGTTCAAATGACGGCGACCAAGAAGTATGCCGCCGAGCGGCTGATGAACGTGGTGCTGGCGCCGGTGGTGTCGGAAAAGAGCACGCGGGTGGCCGACAAGAACCGCCAGTACGTGTTCCGCGTGGCGGACAACGCCACCAAGCCCGAGGTCAAGGCGGCGATCGAGCTGCTGTTCAAGACCAAGGTGCAGGACGTCACCGTGTCCAACGTCAAGGGCAAGGCGAAGCGCTTTGGCCGGTTCATGGGGCGCCGGCGCAACTGGAAGAAGGCGTATGTGCGCCTGGCGGCGGGCCAGGAAATCAATTTCTCGGCGGCGGAGTAAGCGATGCCTCTGATCAAAGTAAAACCCACGTCGCCCGGGCGGCGCGCACTGGTCAAGGTGGTGACGCCCGGCTTGCACAAGGGAGAGCCGCACTGGCCGCTGCTGACCAAGAAATCGAGGACCAGCGGGCGCAACAGCCACGGGCGCATCACCATGCGCCACCAGGGCGGCGGACACAAGCAGCATTACCGCATGGTCGACTTTCGCCGCAACAAGGACGGCATCGCGGCGCGCGTCGAGCGGCTCGAGTACGACCCGAACCGCAGCGCCCACTTGGCGTTGCTGTTGTACGCGGACGGTGAGCGCCGCTACGTGCTCGCGCCGAAGGGCGTGGTGGCAGGCGCGCAGTTGATCTCGGGGGTGGAGGCGCCGATCAAGCCTGGCAACGCGCTGCCCCTGCGCAGCATTCCGGTCGGCACCACGCTGCATTGCATTGAAATGCTGCCTGGCAAGGGCGCGCAGCTGGCGCGCTCGGCAGGCGCTTCGGCACAACTGCTGGCGCGCGAAGGGTCCTACGCGCAACTGCGGCTGCGCTCGGGGGAGATCCGCAAGGTGCACGTGGACTGCCGCGCGACCATTGGCGAAGTGGGCAATGAGGAGCACAACCTGGAGTCGATCGGCAAGGCGGGACGCAAGCGCTGGCGCGGCATCCGGCCGACGGTGCGTGGCGTGGCGATGAACCCGATCGACCACCCGCACGGCGGCGGCGAGGGCCGTACCTCAGCGGGGCGACCGCCCGTGTCGCCGTGGGGCGTGCAGACCAAGGGCTACAAGACTCGCCGCAACAAGCGCACGCAAGTAATGATCGTGCGCGACCGGCGCACGAAATAAGGGCTAGACATGGCACGCTCAATCAAGAAGGGTCCTTTCGTCGACACGCACCTGATGGACAAGGTTGCGGCGGCGCGCGCCTCCAACGACAAGCGGCCGATCAAGACC
>DATKAX010000156.1:0-4047 GCA_035514595.1 Burkholderiales bacterium | reverse complement strand
TTAATATAGCGGCGTGGCAAGCTATACCTATCTGCCGCTCGAGCGGGTGATCTTCGGGCGGCCGGCGGCCGAGGCGGCGGCGGCGGAAGCGGCGCGCATCGGGGCGAAGCGCGTCTTCATGGTCGCCTCGAAGAGCCTGGCGCGCGAGACGCCGGTGGTGCGCGCGATCGCGGACGCGCTGGGCGAGCGCTACGTGGGGCTGTTCGACGGCTGCATCGCGCATACGCCCTGGCCGAGCGTGATCGAGGCCGCGGACCGGGTGCGCGCGGCGGCGCCGGACCTGATTCTCACGGTCGGCGGCGGCACGCCGATCGACACGGTGAAGATCCTGCAGCTTTGCCTCGCCCACGGCGTGACCGAGCCCGAGGGCCTGGAGCGGCTGCGCTCGACCGAGATCAAGGAGGCGAGGCCCTCGCCGGTGCGCCAGGTCGTCGTGCCGAGCACGCTCTCGGGCGCGGAGTTCTCGAACATCGGCGGCGGCACCGACCTGCGCACCCGGCTCAAGCATTCGTTTTCCGGCGCCGACATCGGCGCGCGCTCGGTGATCCTCGATCCCGAGGTGACGCTGCATACGCCGGCTTGGCTGTGGCTTTCCACCGGCGTGCGCGGGGTCGACCACGCGGTGGAGGCGCTGTGCTCGATCGAGGCACATCCGTACTGCGACGGCCTCGCGCTGCACGCGCTGCGGCTTTTCGCGCAGGCGCTGCCGCGCACCAAGAGCGCGCCGGCGGACCTGGAAGCGCGCCTCGCCTGCCAGCAGGCCTCGTGGCTCGCCGCCTCGACCATCGCCCGGGTGAACTACGGCGCGAGCCACGGCATCGGCCATGCGCTCGGCGCCGCGGCCGACGTGCCGCACGGCTATACGAGCTGCGTCATGCTGCCACACGTCATGCGCCACAACGAGCCCGCGACGCATGCCAAGCAGAAGATGATCGCCGAGGCGCTGGGGCACGACGGCCCCGCCGCCGAGGCGCTCGCGCAGCTGATTCGCCGCCTGGGACTGCCGGCGACGCTGCGCGACGTCGGCGTCAAGCGCGAGCAGCTCGCGCGCATCGCCGAGGCGTCGCTGAAGAGCCATTGGGTGCGCACCAATCCGCAGCCGATCCGCGCGCCCGAGGACGTGATGCGGCTGCTCGAGGCGGCCTGGTAATCTCGCACCGGCAAAGGAGGAAAAAGACTTGCGCAACGATCTCGTGGAAGCCCACCAGCGCGCCTGGGCGGCGATCGCCGCTCCCGGAACCTGGCTCAGCGGCGAGCGGCGCGTCGCCGTCGCCGCGGAAGTGCGCCGCGCGCGCGAATGCGCGCACTGCGCGCGCATCAAGGCGGCGCTTTCCCCCAACGCGGTGCCGGGCACGCATGAAAGCCTCGGCGTGCTGAGCGAGGCGGAAGTCGAGCTGGTCCACCGCGTGACGGGCGACCCGGGCCGCCTTAGCGAGAAGTGGTCGCAGTCGGTGCTCGCGCGCGGGCTTGCGGAAGGCGAGTACGTCGAGATCGTGGGCCTGGTCGCGATGGTGATGATGATGGACACCTGCATGCGCGCGCTCGGCCTGCCCGAGGCCGCGCTGCCGGCGCCGATCCCGGGCGAGCCGACGCGCTACCAACCACCGGGCGCGAAGAAGCAGGCGGCCTGGCTGCCGCTCGTCGAGCCCGAGGACGCGGTGGATGCCGACGGCCCGATGTATCCGAGCCCGAAGGCGGGCTACATCTACCGCGGCCTGTCGCTCGTGCCGCAGTCGCTGCGCGACTACTGGGCGCTCGCCAACTGCCATTACATGCCGGGGCAGTACGTCTATAAGTTCGATACCTCGATCCGCGCCATCCGCCGGCCGCAGGTGGAGATCCTGGCGGCGCGCGTCTCGGCGCTGCACCAGTGCGTGTACTGAACCACCGCGCACTCCTACATGCTCCGTGAGAGCATGCAAATCGAAGGGCGGCAGGTGGAGCTCGCCGGCGTGACACAGGGCTTCGACCAGGGCGTCGACATCCCGCACGCAGCCGAGCTGGTCGAGTTCGCCGAGGCCGTGGTCGAGCGCGATGCGGCGCGCACGGCGGCGGCGCGCGCGAAGCTGCGCCGGGCGCTCGGCGAAGCCGGGTTCGTCGATGCCGCGGCGGTGGTCGCCGGCTTCCACGGCTTCGTGCGCATCGCCGACGCCATCGGCATCCCCTACACCGCCGCGGCCCAGGGCCGGGACGTGCCCGAGCTGCGCGAGCAGGCCGGGATCAACGCCTTCTATCGCGTGCGCGGCGAGGCCTGATTGGCCGTCGACCCGTTTTCGAGCGCATCGCAGCTCGCAGCCGACGTCCGCGCGCATCGCGTCTCGGCATCCGAGCTGGTCGAGCTCAGCCTGGCGAGGATCGAAAAGCACAACCCTGCTTTGAACGCGATCTGCACGCTGGACGCCGAAGGCGCACGCAAGCGCGCGCGAGCGGCCGACGCGGCGCTCGCGGCGGGCGAGCCCTGGGGCCCGCTGCACGGCGTGCCGATGACGATCAAGGACGCGCTCGAGACCGCCGGCCTGCGCACTACCGGCGGCCATTTGCCGCTCAAGGACTACGTGCCGGCGCGCGACGCCACCGCGGTGGCGCGCCTGCGCGCCGCGGGCGCGATCCTGCTCGGAAAGACCAACGTTCCGCCGCTCTCGGCCGACTACCGCGCGGACAACCCGATCTTCGGGCGCAGCAACAACCCGTGGAATCTCGACCGCACCCCGGGCGGATCGACCGGCGGCGGCGCCGCCGCGGTCGCCGCCGGGCTCTCCGCCTTCGATGTCGGCAGCGACCTCGCCGGGTCGGTGCGCACGCCCGCGCACTTCTGCGGGCTGTTCGCGCTCAAGCCGACCGAGCGCAGGGTGCCCAACACCGGCCACATCCCCGAGCCGCCCGGACTGCCGCGCGCGGTGCGCCACATGAACGTCCTCGGGCCGCTCGCGCGCTCGGTCGAGGACCTCGAGCTCGTGCTGCGCGTGATCGCGGGGAGCGACGACGCGGAATGGGACGTGCCGCCGGTGGCGTGGAGACCGGCGCCCGAGCGGCCGCTGCGCAGCGCGCGCATCGCCTGGAGCAGCGGCTTCGGCGGCATCCCGGTGACCCGCGACACGCGGCAGGCGATCGCAAGACTCGCCGGCGAGCTCGCGCGCGCCGGCTGCAGGGTCGAGGAGCAAAACCCGGCGGGCTTCGATTTCGACGCGGCCTGGGAGACCTGGGGCGCGGTGGCGATCGCCGAGCGCGCCGCGACCGCCCCGGAGCGCGTCGCCGAGCGTGTCGCGGCGCTCATCGAGAGCCTCGGCGCGGACGTGCCGGTGGCGCGCGGATCGGCGATGGGCGCGCGCGCCACGGTGGGCGACTATATGGCGTTCCTCACCCGGCGCGACACGCTGATCGGCGCTCTCGAGCGCTTCTTCGACGACTGGGACGCGCTCCTGTGCCCGGTCAGCGTCGGACCCGCGGTGCCGCACGTGCCCTTCGGCACGCCGATCCAGGTCGACGACGGAACGGTCCCCTACTTCCTCGCCGGCACCGCGTATACAGCGCCGTTCAACCTCACCGGCAGCCCGGCGGTGGTCCTGCCGCTCGCGCGCTCCGCGGCCGAAGGCCTGCCGATCGGCGTGCAGCTCGTCGGGCGGCGCTGGAGCGAGCCCGCCCTGCTCGCGCTCGCATCTCGCGTCGCCCGCCTGGGCGGGCCTTTCCAGCCGCCGCCGGCGTTTCGCGACGCATGAGCTACGAGGAGATCTGCCGGCGCTTCCGCTGGGAGCTGCCCGAGACCTTCAACTTCGCCGCCGACGTGGTCGACGCGTGGGCGAAGGACCCGGAGAAGCTCGCGCTCCTGTGGTGCGACGAGGCGGGGCGCGAAGAGCGCTACACCTTCCGCGACATCTCGGAGCGCTCGAAGCGCTTCGGCAGCCTGCTGCGCGCGAGCGGCCTCGCCAAGGGCGAGCGCTGCATCGTGATGCTGCCGCGTCTGCCGCAGTGGCAGATCGCCATGGTCGGCTGCCTGCGTGTCGGCGTAATCCCGATCCCCTGCATCGACATGCTTACCGCGAAGGACGT
>DATKAX010000155.1:0-4575 GCA_035514595.1 Burkholderiales bacterium | reverse complement strand
GATCGCGGCGCGCGACCTGGTGCTGCGCCTGCCGGGGGCCGACGAGCGCCGCATTCGCGAGGAGATGTCCGGCAACCTGTGCCGCTGCACCGGCTACGTCGGCATCGTGCGCGCCATTTCTTCCGTGGTGCAGGCGCGCCGCGCTTCGAACGAGGCTCCCGTCGTGGAGGAACGCAAGCCCGCTGCCGTTCCCCGTTTCACTCCTGTGGAAGAAACGAACAAAGCAGAAAAGAAGCAAGGCGCCACGCCTGTCTCCGCCGGCACGCGTATCGACGACGAAGTCGTCGTGAAGCACCCGGTCGACGTGGTGTGGCAGGCTTTCGCCGACATGCCGGCCGTGGCGGCCTGCCTGCCGGGGGCGCAGATCACCGAGGCGAGCGGCGACGCGGTGAAAGGAAAGATCACGGTGAAGTTCGGCCCGATGCGCGCCGCGTTCGCCGGCGGCGCCTCGCTCGAGCGCGACGAGGCGGCGAAGCGCGGCGTCATCCGCGGCGCCGGGCAGGACTCGCTGTCGTCCTCGCGTGCCCGCGGCGACATCGCCTACCGGCTCTCGGACGCCGGCGGCGGCGCGACCCGCATCGCCATCAGCATCGACTACAGCCTGCAGGGGCCGCTGGCGCAGTTCTCGCGCGGCGGCCTGGTGCGCGAATTCGTCGGCCGCATGGTGGCCGAGTTCGGCGCCAACCTCGACCGGCACCTCGCGAGCGGCGGACGCGCCGCGCCCGCCGCTCGCCTGGACGCCGGCGGCGTGTTCTGGAAGTGGCTGTGGTCGCGCATCAAAGGGATATTCCAACCGAGGAGGGCATCATGACTGGATTGCTTCGCATCGTTTACCTATCGCTGCTCGCAGCGCTCGCCGCTCCCGCGGCGGCGCAGACCGAGAGGCTCGCCGTGCGCCTGGACTGGACGCCATGGGGCGCGCATGCGGCGATCCACCTGGCCACCGAAAAGGGCTGGTTCCGGCAGAACGGCATCGAGGCCGCCGTCGAAGACGGCAACGGCTCGGTCACCACGGTGCAGCTCGTGGGCAGCGGCCGCTTCGACGTCGGCCACGCCAGCCTCGCCCCGATGATGATCGCGCGCGACAAGGGCCTTTCGGTGCGCGCCATAGCCAACTTCGCGCGCAAGAATGACATCGGCCTGCTGGTGCCGCGCGGCGGCACCATGAAGGGGCCGAAGGACCTGGCGGGCAAGAAGATCATCTTCACCGCCGGCTCCCTCGAGGCGCCGTTCCTCGACACCTTTCTCGCGGCCGGCGGCCTGAAGCGCGAGCAGGTGGAGCTCCTCAACGTCGAGGCCGCGGCCAAGGTGCCCACCTACGCCGCCGCGCGCGCCGACGGCGTGTTCTCGACCGTGCCGTTCGTCGTGCCGGCGGTGGAGGCGAGCCGGCCCTCCGACGCGATCCTGTTCTCGGATTACGGCCTGCAGTTCCCGAGCTTCGGCCTGATCTCCTCCGACGAGAAGATCAAGGAGCGCGGCGCGGCGATCCGGCGCTTCGCGAGCGTGGTATCCGGGGCGTGGGAGTACATCCTCAACGGCGGCGAGGACGAGGCGGTGAAGGCGATCATGGCGCAGCGCCCGCAGGCGAAGCTCAACCCGCAGGTGCTGCGCGCGCAGATCGAGGCCCTGAAGTCGTTCTTCACCACGCCAGCCTCGAAGGGCATGCCGATGGGCGTGATGGCCGATGCCGACTGGGTCGCGGGCATCAAGACCATGGCTTCGGTCAAGCTGATCAAGAGCGCTCCCTCGACCGAGTTCTATACCAACGACATGCTCGACCAGGGGCTCATCCGGAAAATCGCGGCGCGATGAAGGCGCGTCCGGCCGCCGGCATCGAGGTGAGCGCGGTGCGCAAGCGCTTCGCCGATGCCGGCGTCACCGCGATCGAGGACATCAGCCTGTCGATCGCACCCGGCGAGTTCGTGAGCGTGCTCGGCCCGAGCGGCTGCGGCAAGAGCACGCTGCTGCGCTGCATCGCCGGCCTGGAGACGCCGACCTCGGGATCGATCAAGGTGAACGGCGTCGAGGTGAGCGGCCCGCCGGAGGGCCTGGGCATGGTGTTCCAGCGCGATGCGCTGCTCGACTGGCGCAACGTCGCGGACAACCTGATGCTGCCGGTCGATTTCCGCCGCGGCGATCGCGCCGTGGCGCGCGAGCGGGCGGCCTCGCTGCTGGCGCTCACCGGCCTGCAGGGCTTCGAGGCGAGCTACCCGGCGCAGCTCTCGGGCGGCATGCGCCAGCGGGTGGCGATCTGCCGCGCGCTGGTCGACGATCCGGTGCTGCTGCTGATGGACGAGCCCTTCGGCGCGCTCGACGCGCTCACCCGCGACCAGATGAACGTCGAGCTGCAGCGCATGTGGCTTACCGAGCACAAGACCGTGGTATTCGTCACCCACAGCATCACCGAGGCGATCTTCCTGGGCGACCGGGTGGTGGTGTTTTCGCCGCGTCCGGGGCGGGTTGCCGACGTGCTCGAGGTCGACCTGCTGCGGCCGCGCCGGCTCGCGGTGCGCTCGAGCGACAAGTTCGACGGCTACGCGACGCGCATCCGCACGCTGTTCGAGGGCATGGGGCTGCTGAAGGAGGAAGCGTGAAAGGCGGCGAATGGCAAGGCGGCGCGATGGCCGTCCTGGTGCTGGCCGGCATGTTCGTCGCCTGGGAGGTCGCGGTGCGGGCGCTGGCGGTGAAGCCGATCATCCTGCCGCCGCCCTCCGCGGTGTTCGCCGAGTTCTGGACCGGCCCGGCCTGGTACCTGGGCCACGCCTGGTACACCCTGCTCGTGACGCTGGGCGGCTTCGGGCTTGCCGTCGCGGTCGGCGTGCTGTTCGCGGTGCTGATCGTCGAGTCGCGTCTCCTGGAGAAGACCATCTACGCGCTGATCATCGGCCTGAACAGCGTGCCGAAAGTGGCGGTCGCGCCGCTGTTCGTCATCTGGCTGGGCACGGGCGTCGAGCCCAAGATCGCCATCGGCTTCCTGATCGCCGTGTTCGCGATAGTCATCGACACGGTGCTCGGGCTGAAGTCGGTGCACCCCGACATCCTGGACCTCGCCAAGTCGCTGCGCGGCGGCCGCCTGGCGACCCTGTGGCGCATCCGCTTCCCCTGCGCGCTGCCGTCGATGTTCGCCGGCATGAAGGTCGCGATCTCGCTCGCCCTGGTCGGCGCCATCGTGGGCGAGTTCGTGTCCTCGCAGCGCGGCCTGGGCTACGTTATCCTGAGCGCGCAGGGCACCTTCGATACCGCGCGCGTGTTCGCCGCCATCCTGGTGCTCTCGGTCATGGGCGTGGCGCTGTTCTGGCTGATCGCATGGCTCGAGCGCCTCGCCATCCCGTGGCATGCTTCGCAGAAAGAGTACACCCCGACTTCATAGGAGACACACCCATGGCACTCGTACCCATCGCCAAGCAAGGCAACTTCCTGCACATCTACGACTTCAAGGTCGATCCCGACCACATCGAGGAGTTCATACGGCTGTTCAACGAGTTCGACTACTCCGAGGCCAACCCGATGCACAAGTCGCCGGCGCAGGCGAAGGACGGCGCGCTGGTGCAGGACGTGAAGGATCCGACCCGCTTCTGGCTGATCGGGGAGTGGACCGACATCGAGGTGCACGCCAGGATCCTGAAGGACTTCAAGGGCATCAAGCCCGAGTTCATCAAGCACATCGTCGGCGGCAAGTTCACGCCCGACTACGGGAAAGTGGTCTCGGCGACGCCGCAGCACATTCTGGATAAAGCCCAGAAGCAGACCGCGTGAAGCTTTATACCTTCTTCCGCTCCTCCACGTCGTACCGGCTGCGCATCGCGCTCGCCTGGAAGAAGCTCGCGTACGAGCCGGTGTACACCAGCCTGCCGAAGATGCAGCACCACGACCCGGCCTACCTGAAGCTCAACCCGCAGGGCCTGGTGCCGGCGCTGGTGAGCGACGAGGGGCGGGTGTACACGCAGTCGATGGCCATGATCGAGTGGCTCGACGAGCGCCATCCCGAGCCGCCGCTGATGCCGCGCGACACGGAGGAGAAGTGGTACGTGCGCGCAGTCTCCCAGATCCTCGGCTGCGAGATGCACCCGCTCAACAACGTGCGCGTGCTGAAGTATCTCAAGAGCGCCTACGGGCTGGACGACGCGAGGGTGAACGGCGACTGGTACCCGCACTGGATCGCGGAGGGCTTCGGCGGCCTGGAGGCGTTCCTCGCCGCGCAGGGCCGCTGCGGCAGCTACTGCCTGGATGAGCGCGTCAGCATGGCCGACGTGTGCCTGGTGCCGCAGGTGTTCAACGCGCAGCGCTTCAACTGCGAGCTGAAGCCCTACCCCACGGTGATGCGCATCTACGAGCGCTGCATGGCGCTTCCCGCGTTCGCCGACACCCAGCCCTCGAAGCAGGCCGACGCGGTCTAGGCGCTAGGCCGGCTCGAGCAGCCAGGCGCCGCCGAGAGCGGCGGGGAGCGCCACGGCGTAGCGCGCGCCGGTCTTTCTTGCGGCGATGCCTGACCGGGAAAGGCGCGCGGCGAATTCGTCCGGGTCGCGGCAGGCGAGCGCGTAGCCGGCCAACGCCGGGGCCGGCGGCGGGTTCTCG
>DATKAX010000154.1:0-15532 GCA_035514595.1 Burkholderiales bacterium | reverse complement strand
CTGCTGCATGCCGGCCGCACTCGCTTCGGCGGCCGCCTGTACTCGCGCCAAGAGGGACTGCGCGGGCCGCTGCGCTCGATCAAGTCCGGGCGACCCTTCTACTATCTTCCGGACCTCGACTTCGGGCGCAAGGGGTCGATTTTCGTGCCGTTCTTCGGCGTGCCCGCGGCCACCGTGACCGCGCTCTCGCAGATCGCGCGCATCACCGGGGCCGCCGTCGTGCCCTGCGTGACCCGCATGCTCCCCGAGGGCGGCTACGTCGCGCGCCTTTACCCCGCCTGGGAGAGCTTCCCGAGCGGCGACGACGAGACCGATGCGCGCCGCATGGTAGCCTTCATCGAGGAGCGCGTGCTCGAGATGCCCGAGCAGTATTTCTGGCTGCACAAGCGCTTCAAGACCCGACCGGAAGGGGAAGCACGATTCTATTGAAGGTCGCAGTCGTGGGCGCCGGCCACATGGGCCGGCTGCACGCCGAGAAATTCGCGCGCTGCGAAGGGGTAGCGCTCGCGGCGGTCGTCGATCGCGACGAAGCGCGCGCCCGGGCGCTCGCGCAGGAGCACGGCTGTCCCGCGTTCACCGATTTCCGCGAGATCCTCGGCCTGGCGGATGCCGCCGTGGTCGCGGTGCCGACCGACCGCCATTACGAGGTCGCTACCGCCTGCCTGGAGAACGGGCTGCACCTGCTGGTGGAGAAGCCGATCGCGCAAAGCGTGGAGCAGGCCGACCGGCTGATCGCGGCCGCCGAGCGCCGCGGCCGGGTGCTGCAGGTCGGCCACGTCGAGCGCTGGAACAAGGCCTTCCAGGCGCTCTCGGCACGCATGGACCGCCCGGTATTCGTCGACGCCGAGCGACTGGCCGGATTCAAGCAGCGCGGCGCGGAGGTCGATGTGGTGCTCGATCTGATGATCCACGACCTCGATCTCGCGGTCGCGCTGGCCCGCGCCGAGGTGCGCGAGGTGAGCGCCTGCGGCTTCCGGGTGCTGACCGGCGATATCGACATCGCGAACGCGCGCCTCGAGTTCGAGAACGGCTGCGTCGCCAATCTGTCGGCGAGCCGCGTCAGCCAGTCCCCGGTGCGCAAGTTCCGGGTATTCCAGAGCGACGTGTATGTGTCGGCGGACTTGCAGGGCGGTAAGCTGCGCTACGTGAGACAGGTCGACGGCGCGATCCAGGAAACCGACGAGCGCCACGAGGGCGGCGATGCGCTCGCGGCGCAGGCGGCGGCGTTCGTCGCCGCGGCGCGCGGCAAGCGGCCGGTTTCCCTGGATGGCAGGGAGGGGCGGCGCGCGCTCGCGCTCGCCCTCGAGATCGGGCGGCTGGTGCGCGAGCGCCTGAGCCGGTTCGCATGAACGCGCCGATTCCCATGGTCGACCCCGCGGCGGAGTACCGCGCGCTCAAGGCCGAGATCGACGCCGCGGTGAGCCGGGTTCTCGCCTCGGGCCGCTACGTGCTCGGGCCGGAGGGCGAGGCGCTCGAGGGCGAGCTCGCGCGCTACACCGGGGCGGCGCACGCGGTGGGGGTCAACTCGGGCACCGACGCGCTGCATCTCGCGCTCGTCGCCGCCGGCATCGGCCCTGGCGACGAGGTGATTGTGCCCGCGTTTACCTTCTTCGCGAGCGCGGAGGCGGTGTCCTACACCGGCGCGACGCCGGTGTTCGCCGACATCGACCCTGCCACGTTCAACCTCGATCCTGGCTGTTTCGAAAAGAGCATATCGAAGAGGACAAAAGCGGTGATCGCGGTCCACCTCTTTGGCCAGTGCGCGGCGCTCGACCGCATCGCCGAGACCTGCAGACGGAAAAACATCTTCCTGGTAGAAGACGTGGCGCAAGCCCTCGGCGCCGACTACGACGGCAGGCGCGCGGGAAGCTGGGGCGATTTCGGCTGCTTCTCGTTCTACCCGACGAAGAACCTCGCGGCGGCCGGGGACGCGGGACTGGTCACCGCCCGGGAGCAGAAGCACGCCGAGCTGCTGCGCATGCTGCGCCACCACGGCAGCCGCCAGACCTACCTGCACGAGCGGGTGGGCTGGAACAGCCGCCTCGACGAGCTGCAGGCGGCGGTGCTGCGGGTAAAGCTCGCGCACCTGGAGCGCTTCAACGAGGCGCGAAGGACGGTCGCGGCGCGCTATCGCGCCGCCCTGGCGAACGCGGACCTCGTGCTTCCCGTCGAGCACGGCCGGGGCAGGCACGTCTATCACCAGTTCACGATCCGCAGCGCGCGGCGCGACGCGCTGCGCGAAGGGCTCTCGCGCGAGGGCATCGCGAGCTCGGTGTTCTATCCGATTCCGCTGCACCGCCAGCCGGCGTACGCGGCTGCGAACCCGGGCCTCGAGCTTCCCGTGTCGGAGTCGATCTCGAAGGAAGTCCTTTCGCTTCCCATCAACCCGCTGCTCGAGGCGGCGTGCGTCGAGCGCATCTGCGTCCGCGTCCGCGAATCGCTCGCCTAGCGCGGCATGAAGCTCGGCTTCACCAAGATGCAGGGAGCGGGCAACGACTTCGTGGTGCTGGATTGCACGCAGAGCGCCTTCGCCCTGGAGCGCGCGCAGGTCGAAATGCTCGCCGACCGCCATTTCGGCATCGGCTGCGACCAGGTGCTGGTGGTCGAGCGCCCGCGAGGCCCGGAGGCGGACTTTCGCTACCGCATCTTCAATGCCGACGGCGGCGAGGTGGAGCAATGCGGCAACGGGGCGCGCTGCTTCGTCAAGTTCGTTCACGCCCGGGGCCTCACCGCGAAGCGCGAGATCCGCGTCGAAACGCTGGGCGGCGTCATCGTGCCCCGGCTGGAGCCCGACGGCGAGGTGAGCGTGGACATGGGCCCGCCCGCCTTCGAGGCGACCGAGACGATCGACCTCGACGGCGAGCGCGTCGAGGTGGACATCCTCTCGATGGGGAACCCGCACGCCGTGCAGCTCGTCGCCGACGTGGCCGCGGCGCCGGTGCCCGCCCAGGGACCGCGCATCGAGCGCCACGCGCGCTTTCCCGGTCGCGTCAACGCCGGCTACATGCAGGTGCTCGGCCGCGGGCGCATCGCGCTTCGCGTCTGGGAGCGCGGCGCCGGCGAGACCCTCGCCTGCGGCACCGGCGCGTGTGCGGCGGCGGTTGCCGGCATCCGGCGCGGGCTGCTCGACTCGCCGGTGCGCGTCGAGGCGCGCGGCGGAGCGTTGACCGTGTCTTGGGCCGGCGGCGACAATGCGGTGTGGATGAAGGGACCGGCGCAGATCGTGTTCGAAGGAACCCTGGAGCTATCGCCATGAACGCAGACGACGTCGCCCGGTTTCTCCGCGGGCAGCCGCAGTTCTTCGCCCAGCATCCGGATCTGCTCGAGACCATCTACGTGCCGCATCCCTACGGCGGGCGCGCGATTCCGCTCGCCGAGCGCCAGACGGTCGCGCTGCGCGAGAAGGTGAGGCTGCTCGAGGGCAAGCTCGGCGAGCTGATCGAGTTCGGCGAGGAGAACGACGCCATCAGCGAGAAGGTCCACCGCCTCGCGGTGGCGCTCGCCGGCGCGCGCGACTTTCCCGCGCTCGCGCATTCGCTCTACCTGCACCTGCGCGAGGACTTCGCGGTGCCGCACGTCGCGCTGCGGGTATGGGGGAAGTCGGTCCCGGTCGATTTCGAGGAGGCCGAGGCGGTCAGCGAGGCGCAGCGCCGCCAGGCGCAGGCCATGAGCGCGCCGCAGTGCGGCCCGGCGGCAGGCAACCCCTTCACGCCCTGCTTCCACGAGGCCGCGGAGCACGTGCGCTCGGTCGCGCTGGTGCCGCTCGGGGAGACCGCGGTGTTCGGGCTGCTCGCGCTCGGCAGCGAGGACCCGGAGCGGTTTTTCGCCGACATGGGGACGCTCTATCTGCGGCGCATCGGCGAGCTGTGCGCCGCCGGAGTCTCGGCGCGGCTATAGCGCGATGAACGCGCCGCCGGACGCCCATCGCGACTTCCGGCTGGTGCGCGAGTATCTCGACGCGCTCGAGCAGCAGCGCCGGCTCGCGCCGGCTACGCTGCGCAACTACGCGCACGCGCTCAGGATCCTGTTCCTGCTGCTGGGAGAAACCCGGCTGCGCTCGCTCGAAGCCGCCCAGGTGCGGCGCTTCGTCGCGATGCTGCATGCGAAGGGCCTAGCCCCACGCTCCCTCGCGCTTGCGCTTTCCGCCTGGCGCGGCTGCTTTCGCTGGCTGGTGAAGCATCGCGGCTTGCCGGCCAACCCGGTGCTGGGGGTGCGCGCGCCCAGGGCCGGCCGGCCGCTGCCCAAGGCGCTTTCGGTCGAGGACGCGCAAAGGCTGCTCGATGCACAGAACGACTTGCAGCCCGCGCTCGCGCGCGACCGCGCGATGTTCGAGCTGCTTTATTCGTCCGGGCTGCGCCTCGCCGAGCTGGTGGCGCTCGACGTCGACGACGGCCGGCTCGATCTCCGGCAGGGCGAGGTCACGGTGACCGGCAAGGGCTCCAAGACGCGCACCGTGCCGGTCGGCGCGAAGGCGCGCGAGGCGCTGCAGGCCTGGCTCGCGGTGCGCCAGCAGCTCTCGCGCCCCGACGAGAGCGCTTTGTTCGTCGGCGGGCGGGGCCGGCGTATCGCCCGCAGCGCGGTTGGCGCACGGCTGCGCGCCTGGGCGCGCCGCCAGGGCCTGCGCGAGCGGGTGCATCCCCACATGCTGCGCCACTCGTTTGCCACGCACATGCTCCAGTCCTCGCAGGACCTGCGCGCGGTGCAGGAGCTGCTCGGGCACGCCAGCATCTCGACCACGCAGGTGTACACGCACCTCGACTTCCAGGCGCTCGCCAAGGTTTACGACGCAGCGCATCCGCGCGCCCGCAGGAAATGATCCGCCTCAAACCGGGCCGCGAGAAATCCCTGCGCCGGCGCCATCCGTGGATTTTCTCGGGCGCCGTCGACAAGGTCGCCGGCGCGCCGAAGGCGGGCGACACCGTCGAGGTGCGCGACGCCGCCGGCAAGGCGCTGGCAAGCGCCGCCTACAGCCCGGCCTCGCAGATCCGCGCCCGCGTCTGGTCATTCGACGCGTCGCGCGAAATCGACGCCGATTTCCTGCGCGGCCGGCTGCAGCGCGCGCTTCGCCTTCGCGAGGCGCTGGAGGCGGGGCGGCATACCAATGCGCTGCGCCTGGTGCACGCCGAATCCGACGGCCTGCCGGGACTGGTCGTCGATCGCTATGCCGACGTGCTGGTGGCGCAGTTTCTTTCGGTGGGCGCGGAGCGCTGGCGCGAGGCGATCCTGGATGCGCTGCTCGAAGCGACCGGCGCCGAGGCGATCTTCGAGCGCTCCGATGCCGAAGTGCGGCTTCTGGAAGGCCTCGAGCCGCGCGCCGGCTTTGCCCGCGGCAACCGCGCGGCCTCGCGCTGCCCGATCATCGAGTACGGCCTCAACTTCCGCGTCGACGTCGCGCAGGGCCAGAAGACGGGGTTCTTTCTCGACCAGCGCGAGAACCGCAACCGCGTGCGCGCGCTCGCCCACGGGCGCAGGGTCCTGGACGCGTTCTGCTATACCGGCGGCTTCTCGATCGCGGCGCTAGCGGGCGGGGCCGAGCGCGTCACCGCGATCGAAAGCTCCGGCCCCGCGCTCGAGGTGGCGCGCGAGAACCTGGCGGCGAACCCCCTCGACGCGGCGCGCGTGCAGTTCGTCCAGGCCGACGTCTTCGCGCATCTCAGGGCCCTGCGCGACCGGGGCGAAAGCTTCGACCTCGCAGTGCTCGACCCGCCGAAATTCGCGCCCACCGCGGCGCAGGCGAGGAACGCGGCGCGCGCCTACAAGGACATCAACCTTCTCGCCTTCAAGCTGCTCGCGCCCGGCGGCCTGCTCGCGACCTTCTCGTGCTCCGGCGGCGTGCCGGCGGAGCTGTTCCAGTCGATCGTCGCCGGCGCCGCGCTCGACGCGGGCGTGGAGGCGAAGATCATCGAGCGCTTCAGCGCCGCGCCCGACCACCCGGTGGCCCTCGAGTTCCCGGAAGGCGAGTACCTGAAGGGCCTGCTCCTCGTCAGGAGTTGAACGGGTTCGGGCGGCCGGCGATCCGCTCGAGGCGCGCCATCTCCTCGTTCGTATGGCGCTCGAGCGACGCGGCGGCGATGCGCGTGCCGGTCTGGGGGTCGTGCAGGATGCGGCGCGCGAGGTGTGGAGCGCCGCGCGGGGCGAGGTGCTCCAGCGTTCCTTCGGTCGCCACCGACCTCAGCTCGGCCGCGCCGAAGCAGGTGCAGGCGTAGGTCTCCTGCGGCGAAGTCTCGATGTAGACGCCGGTGCCGCGGACGCCGATGGTGACGCTGCTCGTGCGCAGGCTGCGCCCGGCGCCGCCGCGGAACGTGGCGCCGACCGCTCCGCTGAGCAGCCGCAGCGCGTTCACCACCTCCTCGCCCGGGCCCGAGGGCTCGAGGCGCAGGCGGCTTCGCGGCCGCAGGAAGTAGGCGTCGCCGCCGAGCGTGAACCAGACGCGGCCCTCGGCCCCCGTGGCGATCGTGCTGCCGGCGCGAATCGCGCTCGCGGGCACGAGGCGAAAGCCGTTGATCGTAGCCTCGCCCGAAAGCTCGTGCACGACGCCCCAGCGCGCCGCGGCGGGAAGCGGCAGCAGCGCCCCGGCGGCAAACGCCGCGGCGCCGGCGACGAAAGTTCTCCTGGAAGTCATGTGCCGGGTGGTCTTCATCCCGCGTTTCCCGGCCGGATGATGAGGGTAAAATCGCGCCCTCGCAAGGAGCGCGCATGCAAGAGGACAAGATGGTTCCGGTGACCATCCTCACCGGCTTTCTCGGCAGCGGCAAGACCACGCTGCTCAACCGCATCCTCAAGGAAGACCACGGCCGGCGCATCGCCGTGATCGAGAACGAGTTCGGCGAGATCGGGGTCGACAACGACATCATCGAGACCGGCGACGAGCAGATCGTCGAGATGAACAACGGCTGCATCTGCTGCACCGTGCGCGGCGACCTGATCCGCATCCTGGGCACCCTGAGGGAGAAGCGCGACCAGGGCGCGCTCAGCTTCGACCGGGTGGTCATCGAGACCACCGGCATGGCCGATCCCGGCCCGGTCGCCCAGACCTTCTTCACCGACGAGGAGATCGGCAACTACTACCTGCTCGACTCGATCATCACGCTGGTGGACGCCAAGCACGCGCCCAAGCAGCTCGACGAGTTCCACGAGGCGCAGGAGCAGGTGGGCTTTGCCGACCGCATTCTGCTTTCCAAGACCGATCTCGCCGGGGATGGCGAGACCGAGCTGTTGATCACGAGGCTGAAAAGGATGAATCCGCGGGCGCCGATCAAGAAGGTGCACTTCGGCGATGCGCCGCTCGCGGAGGTGCTCGACATCCGCGGCTTCAACCTGAACGCGATCCTGGAGCTCGACCCGGCGTTTCTCACCGATCTCCAGCACGAGCACCACGACGAGGTCGAGTCCTTCGTGTTCCGCGCCGACAAGCCCTTCAACGGCGACAAGCTCGAGCAGTTCCTGTCGGGGATGATCCAGGTCTACGGGCCCGACCTGCTGCGCTACAAGGGGGTGCTGTGGATGAAGGGCAACGCGCGGCGCGTGGTGTTCCAGGGCGTTCACATGATGATGGGCGGGGACCTCGGCAAGCCCTGGGGCAAGGGCGAGAAGAAGCACTCGGTGATGGTGTTCATCGGCAGGAAGCTGCCGAAGGATCTGTTCATCGCCGGGCTGGAGCAGTGCCTCGCCTAGCGCGGGCATGATCCGCGTCCGCGGCCTGGCGCACCGCTACGGCGAAGCCGCGGTCCTCGATCTGCAGACGTGGGACGTCGCCGCCGGGGAACGCTGGCTCGTCGCAGGTCCCTCGGGAAGCGGTAAAACGACCCTGCTGCACGTGCTCGCCGGGCTGGTGCGGCCGAGCGAGGGAGCAATCTCGGTGCAGGACACCGATCTTCGATCCCTCGCAGGCGCGCAGCTCGACCGCTGGCGCGGCGCCGCGGTCGGAATCGTGCTGCAGGCGCTGCACCTGGTGAGGCATCTCAGCGTGCGCGACAACCTGCGCCTCGCGCAGTATCTCGCGCATTTGCCGCAGGACGAGGCACGCGTCGTCGAGACGTTGGCGGCGCTCGGTGTAGCGGACAAGGCGGCGCGGCGCCCAAGCGAGCTCTCGCAGGGCGAGCGCCAGCGCGTGGCGATCGCGCGCGCGGTGGTGAACCGGCCGAAGCTCCTGCTCGCGGACGAGCCCACGGCGAACCTCGACGACGCCGCGGCGGCGCGCGCCATCGATCTCCTGTTCGGGCAGGCGGAGCGCAATTCCGCCACGCTGGTCGTGGCGACCCACGACGCGCGCGTCAAGCAGCGCTTCGTGAAAAAGCTGGAGCTCGGTGCATGAACCTCGCCTCCCTCTCGGCGAGCTACCTGCGGGCGCGGCCGCTCAATACGGCGCTCAGCCTGCTGTTGCTTGCGCTGGGCGTGGCGACCATCGTGCTGCTGGTGCTCGTCGTGAGCCAGGTCGAGGAGCGCATGACGCGCGATGCGCGCGGCATCGACCTCGTGGTGGGGGCGAAGGGCAGCCCGATGCAGCTGATCCTCGCGGGCATCTACCATGCCGATGCGCCGACCGGCAACATTCCGCTCGCGGCCGCGCAGGCGCTGTCAAAGCACCGGATGGTGAAGAAGGCGATCCCGCTGGCGCTGGGCGACAGCTGGAGGGGCTATCGCATCGTCGGCGCCGGGCACGAGTACCTCGTGCATTACGGCGCGCAGCCCGCATCGGGCCGTTTTCACGACAAACCCATGGAGGCGGTGCTCGGGGCCGAGGTGGCGGCACGCACCGGCACCCCCGTCGGTGCTCGTTTCGTCGGCGCGCACGGCATCGGCGGTGAGGGCGACGAGCATGCGGATGCGCCCTACACGGTCGTAGGAATCCTGGAGAGAACCGGCGCCGTGATCGACCGCCTCGTGCTGACGAGCATCGAAAGCGTCTGGCAGGTGCACGAGGAGCACCACGAGCCCGCCGACGAGGAGGACCGGAGAGCGCTCGAAGCCGACCGCGAGGTCACCGTGCTGCTGCTCCAGTACGCCTCGCCGCTCGCCGCCGCCATGCTGCCGCGGCAGATCAACTCGCAAAGCGAGCTCCAGGCGGCATCGCCGGCCTACGAGACGGCGCGCCTGTTTCGCATCGTCGGCGTCGGCGTGGAGGCGCTGCGCGCCTTTGCCGTCATCCTGATCCTCGCCGCGGGCCTCTCGGTGTTCATCGCACTCTATACCGCGCTCGAGGAGCGCCGCTACGACCTCGCCGTGATGCGCACCCTGGGAGCCTCTCCCGCGCGGCTGTTCGGCATGCTCGTCCTCGAGGGCCTGGTCCTCGCAGGCCTGGGCGCGCTGATCGGGCTCGGGCTCGGGCACCTCCTGACCGCGCTGCTCGGCGCCTGGCTCGAGGCGCAGCAGCAGTACCCGGTCACCGGGCTGCGATGGTACGCCGAGGAACTCTGGCTGGTGGCGGTTGCCTTACTGGTCGGTCTGGCAGCGGCCCTGGTGCCGGCATGGCGCGCCTACCGGACCGACGTCGCTGGAACCCTTGCACAAGGCTGAACACCGGATGAAGAAGATGCTTGCAACGATCGGCATCGCCGCGATGGCGCTCTGCGGCCCGGCCCTTTCCCAGCCCCATGGCGACAAGGAGCGCAAGGAAGACATCCTGCGCCACCGCGCGATGGCCGCTGCGCACGAGGCGGCAGCGAAATGCCTGGAGTCCGGACGGACCGAGAAGGAATGCCTGGAAAAGCTGCGCCAGGATTGCAAAGGCCTCGGAATCGGCAAATACTGCGGCATGAGGCACAAGCACTGAGGACGCCATGACGCCGAGAATCCTGGTTTTTGCGATGGCCCTCGCGCTTCCGGCGCAGGCGCAGAACACCGACCCGGCCCAGTTCAAGCCGCTCGCCGAGCGCAAGGACGTGGTGTCCTGGAAGCTCTTCGCCCAGGTCGAGCTGGTGAGGCAGAAGGACCGCTACGTACCCAAGTTCTCGAGCGACGTGGCCGCGCTCGACAACAAGCAGGTGAAAGTCCAGGGTTTCATGATGCCGCTGCAGACCGGCGACAAGCAGACGCACTTCGTGCTGTCCGCCATGCCGCAGACCTGCGCCTTCTGCATGCCCGGCGGCCCCGAGCAGCTGGTCGAGGTGAAGGCGAGACATGCGGTCAAGTACACCTTCGAGCCGGTCGTCGTCACCGGCAGGCTCGCGGTCCTGAAGGACGACCCGACCGGGGTCTTCTACCGGCTCACCGACGCCGCCCCGGCGAACTAGCATCAGCGCATCAGGTCGTAATACGGTGGAACAACTCCACGGCACCACCATTCTTTCCGTGCGCCGGGGCGCGACGGTCGCGCTCGGCGGCGACGGCCAGGTGACGCTCGGGCAGGTCGTCCTGAAGGGCGGCGCGCGCAAGGTGCGGCGCCTGTACCAGGACCGCATCATCGCGGGCTTCGCGGGCGGCACCGCCGACGCGTTCACGCTGTTCGAGCGCTTCGAGGCGAAGCTCGACAAGCATCAGGGCAACCTGATGCGCTCCGCGGTCGAGCTCGCCAAGGACTGGCGCACCGACCGCATCCTGCGGCGCCTGGAGGCGATGCTGGCGGTCGCCGACCGCGAGCGCTCGCTCATCATCACCGGCATGGGCGACGTGGTCGAGCCCGAGCTCGGCATCGTCGCGATCGGCTCGGGCGGGGCGTTCGCGCAGAGCGCGGCGCGCGCGCTGCTCGAGAACACCGCGATGGGGCCGCGCGAGATCGTGGACAAGGCGCTCGCGATCGCCGCCGATCTTTGCATCTATACGAACCACCAGAGAACCATCGAGACTCTGGAATAGAAGGCTCCCAGGCATGAGCGGTATGACGCCGCAGGAGATCGTCCACGAGCTCGACAAATTCATCGTCGGGCAGGCGAAAGCGAAGCGCGCGGTGGCGATCGCGCTCAGGAACCGCTGGCGGCGCCAGCAGGTGGCGGAGCCCCTGCGCCAGGAGATCACGCCCAAGAACATCCTCATGATCGGGCCCACCGGCGTGGGCAAGACCGAGATCGCCCGGCGCCTCGCGCGCCTCGCCGACGCGCCGTTCATCAAGATCGAGGCCACCAAGTTCACCGAGGTAGGCTACGTCGGGCGCGACGTGGACACCATCGTGCGCGATCTGGTGGAGATCAGCGTCAAGCAAACGCGCGAGCAGGCGACGCGCCGGGTGCGCGCCCGCGCCCAGGACGCGGCCGAGGAGCGGATTCTGGATGCGCTGCTGCCGGGCCCGCGGGGGGCGGAAGCCGAGGAAACGGCGACCCGGCAGAAGTTCCGGAAGAAGCTGCGCGAAGGCGAGCTCGACGACAAGGAGATCGACGTCGAGGTGGCCGCGACCCAGCCGCAGATGGAGATCCTCGCCCCGCCCGGCATGGAGGAGCTCACCTCGCAGATCCAGGGCATGTTCTCGAGCCTCGGCGGCGAGCGCAAGCGGCTGCGCCGCCTGAAGATCCGCGAGGCGGCGCAGGTCCTCACCGACGAGGAGGCGGCGCGCCTGGTGAACGACGACGAGCTGAAAAGCCGCGCGCTCGCCAACGCCGAGCAGAACGGCATCGTGTTCCTCGACGAGATCGACAAGATCGCGAGCCGCTCCGAGATGCAGGGCGCCGACGTCTCGCGCCAGGGCGTGCAGCGCGACCTGCTGCCCCTTGTCGAGGGCACGACCGTGTCGACCCGCTACGGCATGGTGAAGACCGACCACATCCTGTTCATCGCCTCGGGCGCATTCCACCTCGCCAAGCCCTCGGACCTGATCCCCGAGCTGCAGGGGCGCTTCCCGATCCGGGTCGAGCTCGACTCGCTCTCGGTCGACGACTTCGAGCGCATCCTCACCTCCACCCATGCGAGCCAGGTGAAGCAGTATCAGGCGCTGCTCGAGACCGAGGGCCTGAAGGTCGAGTTCCGGCCCGAGGCGATCCGCCGCATCGCCCAGATCGCCTTCGACGTGAACGAGAAGACCGAGAACATCGGCGCGCGCAGGCTCTACACCGTGCTCGAGAAGCTGCTCGAAGAGATCTCTTTCGAGGCCGGCAAGCGCGGTCCGGACGAAGTCACCATCGATGAAGGCTATGTCGACGCGAGGCTCGGCGAGCTGGCGCGCAACGAGGATCTCGCCCGCTACGTTCTCTGAGTAGCGGCCTTCCGCTTCCCGCGGCTCAGGGACCGTCGGGCTCCTGTCCAAGCCGCTGTACCGCCCGGCGCAGGAGCTCGACCTGGCGCCTGAAGTTGGAGCAACCGCTGCAGATGGCGAAATGCACTCGCACGGCGAGGCGCTCTCCCAGACCGAGACGGCGGTCCAGGCCCTGGGACACCAGCTGCGTGACTTCCTTGCAGGAGAGCATCATTTTGCGGACCAGTTCGTTTCCAGGCAGCGCCGCAGCGCCATGCGCGCGCGGTAAAGGAGCACCCAGCAATGCGTCGGCGTCACGCCCAGTTCCTTACAGATCTCGGCCGTCTCGAGGCCCAGGTGCTCGCGCATCATGAAAGCCTGCGCCGTCCTGGCGGGCAGCCGCGCCAGGCATTGCTCGAGCGCGATCAGGAACTGCTTCTGCTCGAGGGAGCTGTCGGCGCCGGGCCAGGCCGCCGGCATCTCGGACCAGTGCCCGCGCTTGTCGAACAGGCCCTCGAGATTGGCGCTATCCTCCTCCCCCGCCAGGGGCGCTTCCCGGCTCAGCCGCCGGATGGCGTCGACGATCTTGTGCTTGAGGATCCCGGTGAGCCAGGTGCGCAGGTTGGCGCGCCCGGCGAAGCCGGACTTTCCGGCGAGGGCGGCGAGCAGGGTCTCCTGCACCGCGTCTTCGGCGGCGTGGCGGTCGCGCAGGTGGAGCGAGGCGTATCTCAGGAGGTAGGGGCGCTGGCGTTCGACGAGTGCGCTGAAGTCCTCCATGGGCGGAGGATTCTACAAGCGGGTTGGCAGGGGCTTGAAATGGGCCGGGGCGCCCCGACATCCCCGACATCGGACCAAGCAAAGGAGCGGCAGATGGCACAAGTAACCCGATTTGATCCCTTCAACGAGCTGGTCGACGATTTCTTCAAGGGCTTCCTGGTGCGCCCGGTGGCCTTGGAGGGTCGGGGCGAAACGATGCCCCGCATGAAGGTGGACGTGGCGGAGAACAACGGCGCCTACGTCGTCACCGCGGAGATCCCCGGTGTCAAGAAGGAGGACATCCAGGTGACGATCGACGGGGCAGAGATCGGCCTCAGCGCCGAGGTGAAGCGCGAGAAGGAAGTCTCGCAGGACGAGCGCGTGCTGCATGTCGAGCGCGCCTTCGGCAAGCTCTCGCGCAGCTTCACGCTGCCGCAGGAGGTCGACGAGGCGAAGGCCGAGGCGAAGTATCGCGACGGCGTGCTCGAGCTGACGCTGCCCAAGAAAGCGGCCGCAGCGCGCAAGCAGATCGCGATCCAGTAAGCGGCTTTTTCCGTAGAATCAGGGGACGGAAGCCCGCCCCCTGATGAACGCTCCCGACACCCACAGCCCTCAGGCCGCCGAGAAGGCGCGCATCCTCGCCGAGGCGCTGCCCTACATCCAGCGCTTCCACGGCAAGACCATCGTCGTCAAGTTCGGCGGCAACGCCATGACCGATCAGGAGCTGAAGTCCGGCTTCGCGCGAGACGTGGTGCTGCTCAAGCTCGTCGGGATGAACCCCGTGGTGGTGCACGGCGGCGGCCCGCAAATCGAGCAGCTGCTCGCGCGTCTGGGCAAGAAGGGGGAATTTATCCAGGGCATGCGCGTCACCGACCGCGAGACCATGGACGTCGTCGAAATGGTGCTTGGCGGCCAGGTGAACAAGGAGGTGGTCGAGCTCGTCAACCAGGCCGGCGGCAAGGCGGTCGGGCTGACCGGGCAGGACGGCGCCTTCATCCGCGCCAAGAAGATGCTGCTGCCGCCGTCGAAGGAGAACGGGCGCATCGACCTCGGGCAGGTGGGCGAGATCGACTCGATCGACCCCTCGGTGATCGGGGCCCTCGAGGCGGGCGGCTTCATCCCGGTGGTAGCGCCGATCGGCACCGGCGCCGACGGCACTACCTACAACATCAACGCCGACCTGGTGGCGGGCAAGCTCGCCGAGATCCTGCGCGCGGAGAAGCTGATCGTGCTTACCAACACGCCGGGCGTGCTCGACAGGGACGGCAAGCTGCTCACCGGGCTCACGCCGAAGAAAATCGACGACCTGGTGGCGAAGGGCGTGATCTCGGGAGGCATGCTGCCCAAGATCGGCTCGGCGCTGGACGCCGCGCGCAACGGCGTGAAGAGCGTGCACATCATCGACGGGCGCGTGCCTCACGCGCTGCTGCTCGAAGTGCTGACCGACCAGGGCGTCGGGACGCTGATACGCAGCAAGTAAGCAGTGAGAATCGCGCGGCTGCCGCCCTCCCGGCGGGTATGGATTTTCGATCTCGACAATACGCTGCACGATGCGCGCGCGCGCATTTTCCCGTCGATGCACCAGCAGATCAACGCCTACCTGAAGCGCGAATTCGGCATCGACGATGCAGGCGCCGACGCGATGCGGCAGTCCTTCTGGCGGCGCTACGGGACCACCCTGAAGGGCCTGATGCGTCACCACGGCGCCGACCCGCGCCGCTTCCTGCGCGAGACCCACGTGTTTCCGGAGCTCGCCGACATGGTGGTGCGTGAAAACGCCCTCAGGCACGCCTTGGCGCGGCTCGGCGGCAAAAAGCTGGTCTTCTCCAACGCGCCGCGGCACTACGTCGAGCAAGTCATCCAGGCCATCGGCCTGAGCCGCTTCTTCGATGCCGTCTACAGCATCGAGGACGCGCGCTATCGCGGCAAGCCGGCGCTGCACGGCTTCCACGTGCTGCTGCGCAAGCACGACCTCGACCCGCACCGCTGCGCTTTCGTCGACGACATGCTGGACAACCTGCGCACGGCGCACCGGCTGGGGATGTCGACGGTGTGGGTGAGCCGCGAGAAGCGCCGCCTGCCGTACGTCGACCTGCGCATCTCCTCGGTGGCCCAGCTCCCCGGTTTGGTGTTCCGCTACGGGTGAGCATAGAATCCGGCGCGTGCCCCGCCCCAAAGGCGAACGCCGGCTGGAGATTCTCAAGGCCCTCGCGCAGATGCTCGAGGCGCCGAAGTGGGAGCGCATCACCACCGCGGCGCTCGCCGAGCGGCTCGGGGTCTCCGAGGCCGCGCTCTACCGCCACTTCGCCTCCAAGGCGCAGATGTACGAGGGCCTGATCGAGTTCGTCGAAAGCTCGGTGTTCTCTCTCGCCAACCGCATCACCGAGGACGAACCCGACGGCCGCCGCCAGGCCGAGAAGCTGGTGGAGATGCTGCTCGCCTTCGCCGAGAAGAACCCCGGGATGGTGCGCGTGATGACCGGGGATGCGCTGGTCAGCGAGCACGAGCGGCTGCAGGCGCGCATGAACCAGTTCTTCGATCGCTTCGAGTCGACCCTCAAGCAGTCCCTGCGCGTCGCCGAGGACGGCGATGCCACCGGCCGGGCCAGCGCGCTCCTGCGCTACGCGCTCGGCTGCCTGCACCAGTTCGCGAAGAGCGGCTTCGCCAAGAAGCCCA
>DATKAX010000153.1:0-14615 GCA_035514595.1 Burkholderiales bacterium | reverse complement strand
TCCAGGTCGCGCACCAGGCCGGCCGCGTCCGGGACCTGGCGGCCGAGCGTGCCGAGCAGCACGCGCACCGGCAGGTCGGTGAGCGTCGGCTCGGGGTGATCGCGCAGGTGCGCCACGTTCTGCAGCGCGGGGATGATACGTCCGCTCTTCACCCCGGCCATCTCGTTTTCCAGCCCCTGCACGAGCGCTGCCTGGGCGCGGGCGATGCCGAGGAGCAGGTCAGCGAGCTGCTGCGCCGAGATTTGCATCGTCTTCTCCGCGTCGGATGTTCGGCCGATGGTAGCATCCCGCCCGATGTTTTCCTGGCGGCGACCTTCGAACCTCGGCGTGCGCGACGGGCGGCTCGCGCCGTGCAAGCGCACGCCCAACTGCGTGTCCTCGCAGGCCGATCCCTCGGATCGCGAGCACTACATCGCGCCCATCGCCTTCAGCGGCAGCATGGCCGGGCTGCGCAAGGAGATCGAAGCGCTGCCTCTTGCCACCGTCATCGAGGCGCAGGGCGATTACCTGTACGCCGAATTCCGCACGCCGATTCTTCGCTTCGTCGATGATGTAGAGCTCTATTACGACAAGCGTTCTTCCCTGATACAGGTCCGCTCCGCCTCCCGCCTCGGACGGCGCGACTTCAAGGCGAACCGCAACCGCGTCGAGCAGCTGCGTACGCTCATCCAAGCACTACGATGAGCGGCTGGTGGTCCGAGGCCTGCGTCTCGCGGTCCACGGCGACCGCGCGCAGCCGCGGCACCAGGTCCGCGGTGACGAAGACATAGTCGCAGCAGAACGGCGACTCGCCGGCGGCGCGCTCGTGCAGGCGAAACGTGGGCGGATGCGGCGCGCCGGGGTTGACCGCCTGCCAGGCATCCGCGAAGCCGAACTGCAGCAAGCGCTCGTGCAGGGGATCCTCGGGCGGCAGATTGAAGTCGCCGCACACGATCGCGCTGTGCGGCATCGGCGCTGAGCGGAACGGGCCGGGCTCGTCGAGCGTGCGCCTTTCGCTGCAGGCTTCGGCGTGCAGGGCGCGCAGGCGCCCGATCTGCGCGGCGCGATGCTCCGCGGAGTAGTACTCGAGATGCGTGGTGGTCACCCGCAGCGCGCCGAGCGGCGCCTCGATCACCGCCTCGAGCGCGACGCGCGGCATGCTGGGCGCCTCGGGCGACGGCGGCCAGGGCAGGGAGTGGCGCCGCACGCGCCCGACCGGCAGGCGCGAAAGCAGCAGGTTGCCGAACCGGCTGCGGCCGCCGCCCTCGGCCGCGACGTCGACCCCGGCGACGTAGAACGCCTGGTATTCCGGGAAGTGCGCGGCGAGCTCTCCCGAGGTCACTTCCTGGAAACAGGCGACGTCCGGCTCGGCGAGCCGGCGCACCTCGGACGCGATGCGTCCCGGATCGACCACGCCGTCGATCCCTCTGCACCACTGCACGTTCCAGGTGAGCAAGCGCATGGTTCGGCCTTTCGTCAAGGGTAGGTAGTTTCCCACCGGCATCTCTGGCCGGTCCTCATGAGAACAAGTTAACGGACGCGGCGAGGCCAGGGGCGCTCTTGTGATCTCGTTCACAGCGGCGCTGCTGGTTTGACACTATTGTTGAAGTTCGGGAGGGAAGAACATGAACAGCAAAGCAAAAACGATCATTGCCGTTGCCCTGGGCGCTTTCGCATCGGCCGGCTGGGCCGGGGATGCGAAGACGGCGATCGGCGCGGGGCTCGGCGGCGCGGGCGGCGCGATCGTGGGCGAGCAGCTCGGCGGCAAGACAGGAGCCGTCGTCGGCGGCGCAGCCGGCGGCGCGATCGGCGCGGCCGCCACGACGCAGGGCAAAGGTCGTACAGGCGCGATCGTCGGCGGCGCGGTGGGCGGCGGCGCCGGCGCGGCCGTCGGGCAGCAGGTCGGCGGCACGACCGGCGCAGTGGTCGGCGCCGGCCTCGGCGGCGCGGCCGGCGCGGCGATCGGCAAGGAGTTGAATGAAGGCAGCAAGCCACAGCGCGCCGGCGGCGCGGTCGCCGTCTCCACCCCGGGGGTGCGTGTCAACGTCGACGATGAGGCTTGCGGCAGGAAGAAAAAGCACCGGAACCATCCCGGCAAAGGGTGGGCCAAGGGACGCAACAAGCATTGCTGAAGGAATCGACAGGGGGATTTATGAACGAACGCTGGATCTGGGTCATCCGTTACGTCGTCGTCATCGCGCTCGCCCTTGTCCTGGGCGCAGCGCTCGGCGAGATGGCGCTGTTCAAGACCACGAAGCTCGGCAAGACCGGGCTGAACGCCGCGCACTTCGCGCAGTTCCTCGGCTACGGCGGCGCGCTGCTCGTGTTCTGGCTGTTCGCCCGGCGCGCCGCAGGCGAGCTCGACGGCAGGGACCCGCGCTGGAATCCGGTCAAGAGCATTGCGCTTCCGCTCGCCACCCTCATCGTCGTAGCCTGCATGCAGGCGGTGCTGCTCCTGGTTCTCGGACCGTTGATGAGCAAGGCGTGGCACCAGGCTTATAACTGGGTCTTCATCGCGGCGATCATGGCGAGCGCCGCCTGGCTGGTCGCGGCGCTGCTGACCGGCTCGGCGTCGTTGTCGGGCATTTTCGGCGCTTCCGGAAGGATTGCCCGGCGCCAGGAGAAAGCAGGCCACCGCGCCTGAGCGCCCGCCGGCCCATGAAAACCCCGCTTCGGCGGGGTTTTTTATTCTCGCCTGCAGGTGCATCATCCTCCGCAGAGGAGGTGCGCATGCGCGGCTTCGCATCGGGATTGGGAGTAGTTCTCGCACTGCTCTTCGCGCTCGCGCAGGCGCAGGACAAGGCCGACGGGCTTCTTACCGCCGTCGTCGCCGTACAGGCGAGGATCCAGGCCGATGCGCGCAGCGCGGCGACCCTCGGCACCGAGCGTCGCGGCAGCGGGGTGCTGATCCGGGAAGGCTGGGTCCTCACCATCGGCTACCTCGTGATCGAGGCCGAGGCGATCCAGGTGACGGGCGCGGACGGCCGCTCGGTTCCCGCCACGCTCGCCGGCTACGATCATGCGAGCGGATTCGGGCTGCTCAAGCTCGTCGCGCCGCTCGCCGGCAAGCCGATCGCCCTGGGCGATTCCGGCGCGCTGGTCGAGCGCGATGCGGCGATGGTCGCGAGCGGCGCCGGCAGCGAAGGCCCGACGCTGGTCCAGGTGGTCTCGCGCCGGCCGTTCTCGGGCAACTGGGAATACCTGCTCGAGTCGGCGATTTTCACCTCGCCCCCGGTGCGCGACTGGTCGGGTGCCTCGCTCATCGGCGCGACGGGCGAGCTGCTCGGCATCGGCTCGCTCGTGGTGCCGGACGCCCAGAGCGCCGGGGCGTATTCGCCCGGCAACCTGTTCGTGCCCATCGACCTCCTGAAGCCCATCCTGCAGGACCTGATCGCCGGCGGGCGCCGGACCGGACCGGCGCGCCCGTGGCTCGGCGTCAACGCCGAGGAAGTGCGCGGCCGGCTGTTCGTCGCGCGCGTGTCGCCGCAGGGGCCTGCCGAGCGCGCAGGGCTCAAAAGCGGCGACATCCTCCTTGCGCTCGGCGGCGAGCCGCTCGGCACGCTCGCCGGGTTCTACCGCAGGCTGTGGGCGCTGGGCGCGGCCGGCACCGATGTGCCGCTCAAGGTGCTGCAAGGCGCCGAAGTGAAGGACTTGAGCGTGCGCTCGATCGACCGCATCGAGTACTTCAGGCCTTCAAAGACCGACTAGGTCCATCGGGTAGGGCCGGGCCTCGGGGGCGAGCGTGCTCGGCGCGCGTCGCCGCAGCAGGCGCCCGGGATCGGGATCGTCCGCGATGCGCGCCGCGTGGCGCACGTTCTTTTCGATCGCGTCGAGATAGGGGTTCACGCCGCCGAAATGATGCGTCGCGAGCTCGTAGCTGCGCGCGAGCTGGAGGTCGAGGCGCTGGGAGGCGCCGCTGTAGAAGGCGGGCGTCCGGTGCACCAGGTCCTCGCCGGAGGCGAACTCGGGCAGCGCGCGCGCGAGGCTGCGGCCGCGGCCGGCGAGCCTGCCGAGCACGAACTCCGGGTACAGCCGGTCGCGGCATTTCTCCAGGTAGCAGCGGTCGGACATCTGCGCCAGGATGTCCGCGGTGCCCAGGAGCTGTCCGATGCGCCGCGCCAGCGCGCTGCGGATGCGGATCGCGTCGACCGGCCGCTCGTAGCCGGTGAAGTGCACGAGCGTCGCGGCGAGGCGCGAGAGCTCCTCGCCCAGTCCCAGGCGGCCCGCGTAGCGGCGCAGGAACCCGGCGCCCCGCGAGACGTGGACCAGCGTGTACTCGGCGCCGTAGCGATGCCGGTGGTCGTTTCGCCGCCGCAGATAGCCGAAGTCGTGGAACAGCGCGGCAAGCGCGCCGACCGCGTAGAGCTCCCGCGTCAGCGGCGCCTCGGCTGCGCCGCGGCTGCGCTGGTATCCGTCCATGAGCCGCGCCATGGCCAGCGTCACGTCGAGCACGTGCTGGATGTCGTGGTACTCGGTGTCGCAGGCGCAGTAATCGGGATGGCGGCCGAGGTAGAGCTCGGCCGCGTCGCCGAACGCGCGCTCGAGCTCGCGCGCCGGAGGATCGGCGAACAGCCGACCCCCGAGCCGGATGACCTCGGCTGCGACGCTCGCCGGGTCCGTGGTGCGGACCGAGTCGGTCACGTCGTGGTCGTTGCGGCGCATCGAGGGGGCTTTTCGCTCGCCGAGTATAGGGATACGATCCCCGAAAGGGCATGCCGTTTTTCACAGGTGACCGACTTTCCTCTGACCGAAGAGGAGAAGGCGCAGATCCACAGCCGCCTTCAGGCGCTCGAGATCGAGCATCGCGATCTCGACGACGTCATTAACCGCCTCGGCATCGACACGACGCACGACCGGCTGCAGCTGCAGCGCCTCAAGAAGCGCAAGCTCCTCCTGAAAGACCAGATCCAGCGCCTGCGCGCGCGCCTGATCCCGGACATCATCGCGTGATCGCGCTCATCCAGCGCGTGACGCAGGCCGCGGTGTCGGTCGGCGCCGAAACCGTTGCGCAAATCGGGCCGGGCCTGCTGGCGCTCGTCGGCGTCGAGCGCGGCGACGGCGAGGCGCAGGCCGAGCGCCTAGCCGAGCGCGTGCTCGGCTACCGGGTGTTCGCCGACGCGGCCGGCAAGATGAACCTGTCGCTGCGCGACACGGCGGGGAGCCTGCTCGCGGTGCCGCAGTTCACGCTCGCGGCCGACACCGCGAGCGGCGCGCGGCCGAGCTTCTCGAGCGCGGCAACGCCTGCCGACGGCGAGTTCCTTTTCCTCAGATTCGTGGAGAAAGCCGGCGAGCTCGCGCCTCGGGTCGCAAGCGGCCGCTTCGGCGCCCACATGGCGGTGAGCCTGGTCAACGACGGGCCGGTGACTTTCTGGCTGCAGGTGGCGCCGCCGCGCGCGTCCTGAACGCGGCGGGCGAGACCACCTCGAGCATCTCCAGGTCCTTCGAGTGGCGCAGCTCGCGGTGGCGGATCCCGGGCGGCTGGTAGAAGCAGCTTCCCGCTTCCATCTTCACCTTCCCGACGCCTTCGTACTCGAACAGCACCCAGCCCTTGAGGACGTAGACGAACTGCACTTCGACGTCGTGCGCGTGCCATTCGCCGTGAGGCGCCTTGCCGGGGCGTGCCCGGATCACGTGCGCGACTACCTTGCCGCCGCTCGAGCGCTTGATCCCGAGGTCGCGGTACTCGAAGTAGCCGCGCAGGCCCCGGCGGCCGAACTTCGCGCCTTTCAGGTGGCTGACCTTGAACCGCGTCCTCATCGCCCAGGAATTCTAAGGTAAGCTTTTCCCGGCATGTTCGAGCAGTTCATCGGCACCAAGCCCGTCGAGGAACGCCACCGCATCGATGTGGCGGCTCTCGAGAGGTTCCTCGGCTTCAGGATCGCCGCGCTCGAGCAGTTCAAGGGCGGGCAGTCCAATCCCACCTACCGCATCGCCGCCGCGGACGGCCGGCGCTTCGTGCTGCGGCGCAAGCCTCCCGGGAAGCTGCTTCCCTCCGCACACGCCGTCGAGCGCGAGTACCGGGTCATATCTGCCCTTCACAAGGTGGACTTTCCTGTTGCAAGGCCCCATGTCCTGTGCGAGGACGACTCAGTCATCGGCACCGCGTTCTACGTCATGGACTACGTCGAGGGCCGGGTGCTGTGGGACCAGTCGCTGCCCGGGATGACGCGCGCCGAGCGCGGCGCGATCTGGGACGAGCTGAACCGGGTGATCGCGCAGCTGCATTGCATCGACTACCGCGCGGTGGGGCTGGAATCCTTCGGCAAGCCCGGCAGCTACATCGAGCGGCAGATCGCGCGCTGGACCCGGCAGTACCAGGCCTCGGAGACCGAGCCCATCGAGGCGATGAACGATCTCATCGCCTGGCTGCCGAAGAACATCCCGCCGGAGACCGCAACCACCGTGGTGCACGGCGACTTTCGCCTGGACAACGCGATCTACCATGGCGCCGAGCCGAGAATCCTGGCAGTGCTCGACTGGGAGCTCTCGACCCTCGGCGACCCGCTCGCCGACTTCGCCTACCACTGCATGAGCTGGCACATCCCGCCCGGCCAGTTCCGCGGCGTCGCGGGTTTGAATCTGGAAGAGCTGGGCATACCGGGTGAAGCCGCGTACGTGGCGAAGTACTGCGAGAGAACAGGCAGACCGGGAATAGAGCAGTCGCATTGGGACTTCTACATCGCGTACAACCTGTTCCGCATGGCCGCGATCCTGCAGGGGATCCTGAAGCGCGTGGTCGACGGCACCGCGGCGAGCGCACATGCGCGCGACGCCGGCATGCGCGCGCGGCCGATGGCCGAGCTCGGCTGGCGGCAGGTGGAGAAAATACTGAGGAGAGCGGCTTGAACTTCGATTACACGCCCAAGGTGCAGGCGCTGCGCGAGCAGGTCGGCGCGTTCATGCACGAGCACGTCTACCCGAACGAGCACAAGTGGGAAGCGCACGTGAGGAGCGAGCGCCGCTGGGAGCCGGTGCCGATCATCGAGGAGCTAAAGCTCAAGGCGCGGGCGGCGGGCCTGTGGAACCTGTGGCGGCCGAAGTCGCACGGCGGCTCGCTCAGCAACCTCGAGTACGCGCCGCTGTGCGAGATCATGGGGCGCGTGCACTGGGCGCCGGAGGTATTCAACTGCTCGGCGCCCGACACCGGCAACATGGAGACGTTGCTCAGGTACGGCTCGCCCGAGCAGGTGCGCGAGTGGTGCGAGCCGCTGCTGGAGGGGAAGATCCGCTCGGCGTTCCTGATGACCGAGCCCAATGTCGCCTCCTCGGACGCCACCAACGTGCAGACGCGCATCAAGCGAGAAGGCGATCAGTACGTCGTCAACGGCGTCAAGTGGTGGTCGAGCGGCGCGGGCGACCCGCGCTGCAGGATCTACATCGTGATGGGCAAGACCGACCCCGACAACGCCTCGCGCCACAGCCAGCAGTCGATGGTGCTGGTGCCCGCCGGCGCGCCCGGCATAAATGTGCTGCGCCACCTCCCGGTGTTCGGCTACGACGACGCGCCGCACGGCCACATGGAGATCCAGCTGAAGGACGTGCGCGTGCCGGCTTCCAACGTGCTGCTCGGCGAGGGCCGCGGCTTCGAGATCGCCCAGGGGCGCCTCGGGCCCGGGCGCATCCATCACTGCATGCGGCTCATCGGCCAGGCCGAGGCGGCGCTCGAGAAGATGTGCCGCAGGGCGAGCGGGCGCGTGGCGTTCGGCCGGCCGGTCGCCGACCAGGGCGTGACGCGCGAGCGCATCGCCGAGGCGCGCATCATGATCGACTCCGCGCGCCTCATGGTGCTCAACGCGGCGTGGAAGATGGACACCGTGGGCAACAAGGTCGCGAAGAAGGAGATCGCGATGATCAAGGTGCTCGCGCCCAGCATGGCCTGCAAGGTGATCGACTGGGCGATGCAGGTGCATGGCGGCGGCGGCGTGTCGGACGACTTCGGCCTGGCGCGCGCTTACGCCGGCGCGCGCACGCTGCGCTTCGCCGACGGGCCGGACGAGGTGCACCGCAACCAGATCGCCAAGCTCGAGCTCGGCGAGCAGACCTCGGTCGGCGAGGCGCTCGGCAAGGCGAAGCGCATGTGATCGTCGGCATCCCGAGGGAGACCAAGACGCACGAGTACCGCGTCGGCCTGACGCCGACGTCGGTGCGCGAGCTCGCCGCGCACGGCCACCAGGTCGTCGTGGAGAGGAATGCCGGCCTCGGAATCGGCGCCGCCGATGCGGCCTACGAGAAGGCCGGGGCGCGCATCGTGGATGATGTTTTCGCGGATGCCGAATTGATCGTCAAAGTGAAGGAGCCACAGCCGGCCGAGAGGAAAAAACTCGCTGCGCAGCATGTCCTGTTCACCTACCTGCACCTTGCGCCCGATCGCGCCCAGGCCGAGGACCTGCTCAAGTCGAACGCGACGTGCATCGCCTACGAGACCGTGACGCGGCCGGGCGGCGGGCTGCCGCTGCTCGCGCCGATGTCGGAAGTCGCCGGCCGCATGGCGATCCAGGTCGGCGCGAGCCTGCTGGAAAAGGAGCGCGGCGGCATGGGCATCCTGCTCGGCGGGGTGCCCGGCGTGGCGCCGGCGAAGATCACCATCCTCGGCGCCGGCGTGGCGGGAGCCAACGCGGCCCGCATGGCGCTCGGAACGGGCGCGCGCGTCTATGTCCTCGATCGATCGATCGAGGTCCTCAGGACCATCGAAAAGGAATTCGGCGCGCGCATCGTCACCGTCTACTCGAGCCGCGACGCGGTGGAGCAGCACGTGCTTTCGGCGGACCTGGTGATCGGCGCGGTGCTGGTGCCCGGCGCGGCAGCCCCCAGGCTGGTCTCGCGCGCCATGGTGAAGGCGATGAAGCCGGGCGCGGTGATCGTCGACATCGCGATCGACCAGGGCGGCTGCTTCGAGACTTCGCGCCCCACCACGCACGCCGACCCGACCTACGTGGTCGACGAGGTGGTGCACTACTGCGTCGCCAACATGCCCGGCGCGGTGCCGCGCACCTCCACCTACGCGCTCAACAACGCGACGCTGCCCTTCGTGCTCGCGCTCGCCGACAAGGGATGGCGGCGCGCGCTCGGCGACGACCCGCACCTGAGGAACGGGCTCAACGTGGCCCAGGGGAAGGTCACCCATCCCGAGGTCGCCGCGGCGCTCGGCGTGCCGCATGCGCCGGCGCAGGAGCTCATCCGGGCGTAGCGCCGAGCACGCGCGCGAAGACCTCCCGGTCGACGTTGCCTCCCGAGAGCACCACGGCGATCCTGCGCCCGGCAATGCGCTCGCGCTCCCGCCACGCCGCAGCAAGCGCCGCGGCGCCGGCGCCCTCGGCGACGTTCTGGGTGCAGTCGAAGGTGAGGCGCATCGCCGCCGCGAGCTCGTCATCGCTCACTTCGACGATGCGCTCGACACCGCGCCAGATGATCTCGAGCGCCGCGGGCTCCGGCACGCGGCAGGCCATGCCGTCGCCGAGCAGCGTCGTCACCGGCTGCTCGACCGCCCGGCGCTGCGCGAAAGAGCGCGCGTAGGCGGGCGCGGCGGAAGACACTACGCCGACGATCTCGGTGCGCAGCCCGAGCGCGTCGCGGGCGGCCACCATGCCGCAGATCCCCGAGCCGAGCCCGATCGGGACGTAGGCGACCTCCAGCGCGGGCACCGCGCGCAGCAGCTCCAGGCTGTAGGTGGCGACCCCGGCGACGAGCAGCCGGTGGAAGGAGGGCACCATGTGCAGGTCGCGGCTGCGCGCGAGCTGCACCGCGTGCTCGCGCGCCGACTGGAAGTCCTCGCCGTGCTCGATCAGCTCGGCGCCGAGCGCGCGCATCGCCGCGTTCTTCGAGCGGCTGTTGCCGCGCGGCACCACGACGGTCGCGGCGATCCCGTAGCGGCGCGCGGCGAAGGCGACCGACTGGCCGTGGTTGCCGCGCGTCGCGCTGATGACGCCGCGCGCGCCGCCTGCCGATCGGCTCAGGTGATCAAAGTACGCGAGCCCGCCGCGCACCTTGAAGGCGCCGAGCGGCGTGTGGTTCTCGTGCTTCACCCAGACCTCGGCGCCGAGGCGCTCGCCAAGGAGCGGCCACGCGTACTGCGGTGTCGGCGCCATCACCGCCTGCACGATGCGCGCCGCCGCTTCGATCTCCTCCAGCGCGGGCTTCACGACAGCGCCTCGCGCAGCGCGCGCGCCGCGCGCTCGAGCTCGGCGTCGCGGTTCAGGAGGTCCGGGCACAGGCGTACATAGCCGCCGCGCGCGTCGACGGTGACGCCCCGCTCCTCCAGCTTCACGCAGAGCCGCGTCGCATCGGGATGTTTCACCGTCACGAATGCCCCGTGGTCCTCGTCCGCTCCCTCTGCAGGAATTTTGTGTGTGGAAAGAAAACCGGCGAGAAGGCTCTTTTGCGACAGGTTGTGAGAGCGAATGCGCTCGACGCCCAGCTCGAGCGCGAGCTCGAGGCCGGCGAGCGCCTGGAAGGGGGCGAGCACCGGCGGGGTGGACTCGAGCCAGGCGTCGCCGCCCGGGGCGAACTGCGGCGGGTCGGGGCGCTGGTAGGCGAAGAGGTCCTTCTTCGCGAACCACCCGGTGTCGAGCGTCACCAGGCCGTGGTGGCGCGGATGCACGTAGAGCCAGCAGGCGCCGGGGCCGCCGCGCAGGTACTTGTACGAGCCGCCGACGGCGAAGTCGGCATCGAGCGCCTGGAGGTCGAGCGGCAGCGCGCCGGCGTGGTGGTAGACGTCGAGCAGCACCCTGGCGCCGCCGCGGTGCGCCTCTTTCACCAGTTGCTTGGGTTCGGGGAAAACCTTCCCCGTGCGGAATGCCACCGTGGAGACGACCACCAGGTCGCAAGGCTCGAAGCGCAAGTCTTCGAACGGCACGATCCTGAGCTCGATGCGGCCCTTCTCGCGGTACACGCGCAGGATGAAGTCGAGGGAGTCGAACTCTTCGTCGGTGGTGAGCACGCGCGGCTTGCCCGGCAGCGCGTTCAGCACCGCGCGCAGGCCTTGACCTGCGCTGGTTTTAGGAACGATGCAGTTCCCTTTTGCATTCAAAAGCGTGGCGGTCAAAGAGCGAAATCTTTCTCTCCCTTCCATCCAAAAGTGCCAGGCGTGGTCCATGTCGCGGTACCAGGCATCCATGGCGGCGCGCACGTCCTCGGCGCTGCGGTCGGGAGGGCGGCCGAGGGAGTGGTTGGCGAGGTAGATGCCCTCGCGCGCCAGCACGCGCGAGAAGCGGGGCCGGATCTCGCGCTCGAGCCAGGCCTCACTTAATCTCGGTCCGGACATCGATCAGCTCGGGAAACAGCGCCGCTTCGAGGGTGCGCCTGAGGAACGCGACCCCGGCGGTGCCGCCGGTGCCGCGCTTGAAGCCGATGATGCGCTCCACCGTCTTGACGTGGCGGAAGCGCCAGAGCTGGAAATTCTCCTCGACGTCGACCAGCTTCTCGCACATGTCGTACTCCGCCCAGTGGCGGGCGGTGTCCTCGTAGATCGACTTGAAGACCGCGACCACGCCCGGATGGCGCTCGTAGGGCTGCGACCAGTCGCGCTCGACGCGCTCCGGCGGCACCGGCATGCCGCGCCGCGCGAGGTAGCGCAGGAACTCGTCGTACAGGCTAGGCGACTGGAGAAGCCGCTGCAGATACGCGTGGACTGCGGGAGCGTGGCGCTGCAGCTCGACCAGGCGCGCATTCTTGTTGCCGAGCAGGAACTCGATGGCGCGGAACTGGTGCGATTGCAGGCCCGACGCGGGCCCGAGCACGTCGCGGAACAGCACGTACTCGGAAGGCGTCAGCGTCTCGAGCACCGACCACTGCTCGAAGAGCTGGCGCTGGATCTGCTTCACGCGCGCCAGGATCTTGAAGCAGGGCGCGAGCCGGTCGGCTTTCACGTGCTCGACGGCGGCGGCGAGCTCGTGGATCATCAGCTTCATCCACAGCTCGGAAGTCTGGTGCTGGATGATGAACAGCATCTCGTCATGGTGCGACGAGCGCGGGCGCTGCGCCGAGAGGATGCGCTCGAGCTCGAGGTAGCCGCTGTAGGAGGTGTCGGCGGCGAGCTCGGTAATGAAGCCGGGGTCTTCGTTCGGCATGGCCTGACTATAATGCCACCGGCCCCCTACGGAGAACGAGATGCTCAGGCTGTGCGGCTTTCCCGTCAGCAACTATTACAACAAGGTGCGCATCGCGGCCCTCGAGAAGGGGCTCGCGTTCGACGCCGACCCCGCCTGCCGCCCTTCCCAGGAAGACGCCTTCCTGGCGCGCACGCCGCTCGGCAAGGTGCCGTTCCTCGAGCTCGACGGCACCACGCTCGCCGAGTCGCAGGTGATTTGCGAATACCTCGAGGACGCCTATCCGCAGAAGCCGCTCTACCCGAAGGAAGCGCTCGCGCGCGCCAAGGTGCGCGAGCTGATCACCGTCATGGAGCTGCACCTGGAGCTGGTCGCGCGCCGGCTCTACCCGGCGGTGTTCTTCAAGGGAAGCATCTCGGAAGGCGCGAAGCAGGTCGTCGAGAAGGACCTTGCCAAGGGCGTGCGCGCCTTCGGCAGGCTCGCGAAGTTCGATCCCTACGTCGCGGGAAGCGAGCTCACGCTCGCCGACTGCGCCGCGTTCGTGCACCTGCCCCTCGTTTCGCTCGCGAGCAAGCTCGCGTACGGGCGCGATTTCCTCGAGCCGCTGGCGCAGGTGAAGCCGTACCTCAAGATGCTCGGCGAGCGCCCGGCGTTCCGGCAGGTGAACGACGAGCGCAAGGCAGCGCAGGCCGCGATGCAGTGAGCGGCCTGCAGGAATATGTCCGCTTCGTCGTCACGCTGACGGCGGTGCTCGACCCGTTTCTCGCGGTGCCGATCTTCCTCAGCGTCACTTCGGCCGGCGACCCGGCCGGCCGGCGGCGGCTCGCGCGCGTGGTGACGCTCACGGTGCTCGCGGTGCTCGCCGGGGCGGCGCTGTTCGGCGAGGCGCTGCTGCGCCTGATCGGCGCGAGCCTGCCCGCCTTCCAGGTTGGCGGCGGCCTCGTCCTGCTGCTGATGGCGCTCGCCATGCTCAACGCCAAGGTGGGCGAGATGCGCCAGACGCGCGCCGAGGCCGAGGAGCTCGAGGCGGGCGAGCTCTCGGGCGTGGTGCCGCTCGCGGTGCCGCTGCTCGCCGGGCCGGGGGCGATCGGCACCACCATCATCGCGGCGCAGGCGGGCGGCATGGCGCACACCGCGGCACTCATCGGCTGCATCGCGCTCGTCTGCGGCCTGCTGTGGTGGATATTGCGCGTCGCCGACGCCGTGGCGCCCAGGATGGGGACGACCGGCCTCAACATCGCCACGCGGCTGCTCGGCCTGCTGCTCGCGGCGATCGCGATCCAGACCATGGCCGAAGGGCTCAGGGAGCTGTTTCCGGGGCTCGCCTAGCGAGCCAGTCCTCGATCGCGAGGCGCATCGCCTCGGGCTGCTCGGTCGGGATCCAGTGCTCGGCGTCCAGGACCACGAACTCGGCATCCGGCAGCGCCTCGAGAATGGCGCGCGCGCGCGCCGGATCGACCATCGTGCTGTCGCGGGAGACGAGCACCAGCGCCGGCGCGCGGATGGCGGCAAGCGGCGGCAGCGGCTCGCCCACCGCCGCCAGGCTCTGCAGGTAGGCCGCGACCGGCGCGAGCTTCAGGTCGGACAGCGGCGCGGCGTAGTGCGCGAGGTCGGCTTCGCCGCTCTGCGTGGCGCGGTCCCACTGCTCGAGATCGATGGCCTCGATCCTGCGCCGGTGGATGCCGAGCGCGTTCAGTATCCGCACGATTGCGGCGAGGGCGAAAAGAAAATGCCTGAGAAACCGGACGCGTCGCAAGCTTCCGGCCAGCGCCTGCGGCGGCATCGGCTCGATCAGCACCAGGCCCGCGGTGCGCTCCGGGTGGCGCGCGGCGAACTGCAGCGCGATGTTGGCGCCGAGGCAATGGCCGCCCAACACCGCGCGCCCGCAGCCCTCGGCATCGAGCAGCCGCGCGATGTCGTCGCACCATTCGCGCATGCCGATGCGGCCGCGGTCGCTCGAGCCGGCGTGGCCGCGCAGATCGGGCCGCAGCAGCTTCCAGCCCGGCAGGCGGAAATGCGCGGCGAAATGCCACCAGCGCGTGGTGTTGCTCGCGAGACCGTGCAGCAGAACGAGCGTGCCGCTCAAAGCGCGAGCGGGTCGCGGGGCGGCCGCTCGTCGAGGATGTCCTCCATGCGCGCGCGGATCGCCCCCTTGATGCGCGGATGGGTGAGCACGTAGAAGCGGTCCTCCTTCACGGCGGCCACGACCGCGCGCGCGACGTCGTCCGCCGAAAGCCGTCCGGAGGCGACCGCTTTTCTGAGCATCGCTTCTTTCTCGGTTTGATACTGCGATTTCGGCTGATCCGCATTCAAGAGGTCCCCAGGCCGATTGCGTTCCGAGTCGGAAATGCCGGTGGGCACGTAGGCAGGGCACAGCACCGAGACCCCGACCGCGGCGCCGCGGCTGCGCAGGTCGTGGTGGAGCGACTCCGAGAGCGCGACCACCGCGTGCTTGGTGGCGTTGTAGGCGCCCGATCCCGGCGGCGAGATCAGCCCCGCGACCGAGGCGGTGTTGACGATGTGCCCCTCGTTCTGCGCGATCAGGCGCGGCGCGAACGCGCGCACCCCGTGGATCACGCCCCACAGGTTGAC
>DATKAX010000152.1:0-15129 GCA_035514595.1 Burkholderiales bacterium | reverse complement strand
CCCGCATGGACCGCTATCTCTGGTGGCAGCGCGGCATCGTGTACCAGGTGTATCCGCGCTCCTTCATGGACGCGAGCGGCGACGGCGTCGGCGATCTGCCCGGGGTCCTGTCGCGCCTGGACTACCTGCGCTGGCTGGGCGTCGACGCGCTCTGGCTCTCGCCGTTCTATCCGTCGCCGATGAAAGACTTCGGCTACGACGTCGCCGATTACACGGCGGTGGATCCGGTCTTCGGCACGCTCGGGGACTTCGACCGGCTGGTCGACGCGGCGCATGCGCGGGGCCTCAAGGTGATCCTCGACTTCGTGCCCAACCACACGTCGGATGCGCACCCGTGGTTCCGCGAGTCGCGCGCCTCGCGCCGCAACCCGCGTCGCGACTGGTACCTCTGGCGCGACCCGGCGCCGGACGGCGGGCCGCCGAACAACTGGCTGTCCGTCTTCGGCGGCAGCGCGTGGCAGCTCGACGAGGCAACGGGGCAGTACTACTACCACGCCTTCCTTCCCGAGCAGCCCGACCTCAACTGGCGCAACCCCGAGGTGGTGCAGGCGATGCTCGGCGTGCTGCGCTTCTGGCTCGAGCGCGGGGTGGACGGCTTTCGCGTGGATGTGCTCTGGCATCTCATCAAGGACGAGCGCTTCCGCGACAACCCGCCGAACCCCGAGTGGCGCGAGGGCATGGACCCGTATCAGGCGCTGGTTCCGGTGTACACCGCCGACCGTGCGGAGGTGCACGACATCATCGTGCAGATGCGCCGGCTCCTCGACGGCTACCGCGAGCGCGTGCTGATCGGCGAGATCTACCTGCCGATCGAGCGGCTCGTGCAGTACTACGGCATGGACCTGCAGGGCGCGCACTTGCCGTTCAACTTCCAGCTGCTCAGCGCGCGCTGGGACGCCCACCACCTCGCCGGCCTGATCGCCGAGTACGAGCGCGCGCTGCCCGAGGGCGCCTGGCCGAACTGGGTGCTCGGCAACCACGACAGGCCGCGCATCGCATCCCGGGTCGGCCTCGCGCAGGCCCGCGTCGCGGCGATGCTGCTCCTCACGCTGCGCGGGACGCCGACGCTCTATTACGGCGACGAGATCGGCATGCAGAACGTGCCCATCCCGCCGGACAGGCTGCAGGACCCGTTCGAGCGCAACGTTCCGGGCCAGGGACATGGCCGGGATCCGGTGCGCACGCCGATGCAGTGGAGCGCCGCGCCCCAGGGCGGCTTCACGAGCGGAGCGCCGTGGCTTCCCCTGGCCGCGGACTACCGCGAGGTCAACGTCGAAGCGCAGCGCGACGAGCCGACCTCCATGCTCACCCTCCACAGCCGCCTTATCGCGCTGCGCCGCGGTGAGCCCGCGCTGCAAGTCGGCCGGTTCGAGCTTCTCGAAACCGGCCCGGACGTGCTTGCCTACGTTCGCGGCGAGCGCTTTCTCGTCGCCCTGAACCTCGGCGCGGGTTCGCGGAATCTCCGGCTGCCGGCAGCGTGCACCCTCGCGCTGTCCACCCATCTCGACCGCGCGAGCGAGCACCCCGCCGGAACCATCGACCTGCGTCCTCACGAAGGTCTCCTCCTTCGCCTCGAGAAATAAAGCTCCCATGGCCATCGACGATTACTGGTACAAGAACGCTGTCATCTACTGCCTCAACGTCGCGACCTACATGGACGGCAACGGCGACGGCGTCGGTAGTAGTACGATATTCGGATGAAGCAGCAGGTTCGGTTCTGCACCAGCTTCGACGGTGCGCGCGTTGCGTATGCGATTTGCGGCGACGGGCCGCCGCTCGTCATGTCGGCCTCCTGGCTGACTCACCTCGAGCATCAGTGGCGCAGCCTCGCCTGGAAGCCGTGGCTCGAATATTTTTCCGGCCGCTATACCCTGATTCGCTACGACTCCCGCGGCTCCGGCCTGTCGGACCGCGACGTCCGCGAGATCTCCTTCGATATATGGATGCGCGATTTCGAGGCTGTGATCGACGCGGCCGGCTTCGATACCTTTTTCCTTCTCGGCACGTGCCAGGGCGGCCCGCTCGCCGTCGAATATGCCGCGCGCCATCCGCACCGCGTCGAGCGGCTCGTGGTCTACGGCAGCTATGCGCGCGGACTCGCGCGGCGCGGCGAGATGCCGAATCAGGCTCGAAAGGCCAAGGTACTGCTCGATATGCTCGGACTGGGCTGGGGACAAGACAGCCATGCTTATCTGCAGGTCTGGGCGTCGCTGTTCCAACCCGGCGGCACCATCGAGCATCTGCGATCATGGTCGGAGCAGCAGCGTCTGAGCACTTCGGCGGAGACTGCCGCCCTGATGTTCCGAACCACGTTCAATGTCGACGTGCAGGATGCCGCGAGGCGCATCAAGTGCCCGACGCTGGTGATCAATCCGGAGCGCGATGCCCTCGTGCCGCTCGAAGAAGGGCGCAGGCTCGCCGGCCTCATCCCCGACGCCCGGTTCGTTACGCTGGACACGAACAATCACATGCTGTTGCCTGAAGAACCGGCCTGGCAGCAGCTACTGACCGAGGTGGAGGCGTTCTTGCACGAGCCCGCCGCGAAGCCGAAAGCGAGCGCACCGAAACAGCGCTTCTCCGCACTCAGCGCGCGTGAACGCGACGTATTGGAAGCGATTGCGCGCGGGCTGGACAACGCCGAGATCGCCGCCAGCCTGCAGCTCTCCGAAAAAACGGTCCGCAATCACATCACGCGTGTCCTGGACAAAATTGGAGTAGAGCATCGCTACCAGGCCATCGTACTTGCGCGCGACGCAGGCTTGGGCCGCGCCCCACCCGGCGCGCGCTGAGCCGGGACAATTGTCCTTTGGCGTTGCAATGCGCCTGGCCGCGATCAGGACGTCGGCCTCAATACAGCTTCCTGGTTCGTTCCTATAGTGAGGTCACGGGCTGGCGCGACGGCCCGCAAACCAACCAGGAGATGGCGATGCCGAAATTCGTAATCGAGCGCGAGCTTACCGGCGCAGGCAAGCTTCCGAAGGCGGAGCTTCAGGCGATATCGGAGAAGTCGTGCGGTGTTCTGCAGAGCATGGGGCCGAAAATCCAGTGGCTGCACAGCTTCGTCACCGACGACAAGATCTACTGTGTCTACATCGCGCCCGACGAGGACACGGTCAGGCAGCACGCAGCGAAAGGCGGATTCCCCGCCAACGTCGTCGCGCGCGTGCGCTCGGTGATCGATCCGACCACGGCGGAACGCTGAATCGGTCCAATACCGCCAGCTAACGTCGCAATTTGCGGACCCGCGAACCGGGGGTTTCCCGGTTCCCCGGGGGGTCTCCAGCAATTTCTTTTGTTCCGAACAAATCCAGAAGCGTCTGGTTGACGTTTTAGCGGATGACATCTTATTTTTATGCAAGAAAGCCGGCGACAATCCGTGAGCGGGACTACCGCAAGATTGCTGCGAACCGCCTCCGAAATAGTGGGGGGCAATAAGGCGCTGGCCGAGCGTCTTGGCGTCAGCGAAACGCTACTCTCCAGGTTCATCGCCGATAGCTATGAATTGCCCGATCCGCTGCTGCTTCGGGCGGTGGACATCATCCTTGCAGACCGCCAATCCCGGCTTCCACCGGCCGGTCAGCCGGCCGCGCAATCTCCTCGAGAGTCGATACGCGATGCCTGACCCGAGGCGCGGCGGCTTGCCGGAGGCGCTCAAAAGGCTGCAATATTGCGGTCGTGGAGGCGGTGCAACATTTAGAACAGGACCGGCGTGATGGGGCGCCTGAGACGCTCGGCGATGTGCTTTATGCCGGCAAGTCGAAGCATCCCGTCCCGGAGAAGGACTGGGTCGCGCTCGTCCAGTCCATCGCCGCGGGCGATCAGCTTGCGCTGCACGCGCTGTACGAACGGACACATCGGTTCGTCTTTACCTTGATCCTGCGAATTACCAGCAACCGGGAAACCGCCGAAGAGCTGACGCTCGACGTCTTTTACGACGTCTGGCGACGGGCGTCGCGCTACGATGCCGGGAACGGTACCGTCCTGGGATGGATCCTGAACCAGGCGCGCTCCAGGGCCATCGACCGGCTGCGCTTCGAGCAGCGGAAGAAGCGGGTCGACGCTCACGCGAGCGATTCCGACCCGGCGATCGAGACGAGCGACTCCCACGATGTTCTCGAGTTCAAGGAGCAGAGCCGGGCGCTGCGAAGTGCACTGACGGTCCTCACGCCGGACGAGCGACAGGCGATCGAGGCCGCGTTCTTTTCCGAATTGACGTATGCCGAAGTGGCGGCGCGGCTGGAACAGCCCCTCGGAACCGTCAAAACACGAATCCGTTCCGCGCTGCACAAGCTGCGGCGGGCGTTGGCCGCGGGAGCGAGGAAACCGTGAGCTCGGCTCTGGACAGGAACCATTGCGGCCAGGCCGAGCTGGTGTGCGCATACGCCATGCAGGCTCTACCTTCGAGCGACGTGCCAGCGCTCGAAGCGCACCTCTCCTCGTGTTCGCAATGCCGGCGCGAGCTGCAGACCTTGCGTCCGATCATCGACACCTTCGTTTCCTGGCCGACGGACGTGCTGCGTCCGACGGCATCGCTGCAAGGGCGCCTGGCGCGCCGCATCGCGGCGGAGACGGGCGCGGAACCGGTGTTGCCAGCCACAGGGCAACGCTCGGAACCGGAATGGGAAGAAGTCGCGCCCGGGATCTTCTGCAAGCTGCTGGCGACCGATACGGAGAAGGACCGCGTGAGCATGCTGGTCCGCCTTGCCCCGGGCGTCGACTATCCCCCTCACACCCATGCCGGAGTCGAGGAGCTGCATCTCCTCGACGGCGAGCTGTGGATAGACCACAGGAAACTCCACCCCGGAGACTACAACCGGGGGGAGCCCGGCACTGGCGACAAGCGTGTGTGGAGCGAGACGGGTTGCACGTGCGTTCTCATCACCAGCACTCGAGACGTTCTTGGCTGATGTCTGGTTCGCAGTCCGTTTCAGACTGCACGGGAATTCTTCAATCCGTCGCCGGCGGCGCGGTGCAGACCTGGTCGTAGCGATAGCGCTGCTTTAGCAAGCCGTTGTGCTCGAAGATGTCCAGCGTCTTCTCGTAGGCCGCACGCGTGATTTCCACGTGCGGGCTCCAGCAGCCGAGCTGCTGGTAGGTCGCGATGCAGTCGGCGAGGACCTCCTCGTCGATATCGGGAAAGTACGGTTTCTCCGCCCTGGCGATCTCGGCGGCGGGCGTTTGGTTCATATAGATCCGGGTCTTTTTGTAGGCGCGCGTGAACGCCTTGGCCATATCGGTTTTGAGCCACTCGCGGGTCGCGGCGAGGCTGGAGAAGCCGCAGGGGCCGATCTGCTTGCCGACCTGGGCGACGATGTGGCCGATGCCATCGGCTTGCAGTTGCTGCGGAAAGGGGCCCTGCTGGTGGACGTACTGGCCCTGGCCCTGGCGGAAGGCCTTGTCGACGGAGGCGGCGCTGCCGGGGGCGATGGGCCTGAGCTTCGAGAAGTCGATGCCGGCCTCGTGGCAGGCGTACCGGAACATGGCTTCGGGCTGGCCGCCCCTGAGCATGACGACTTCAGCGCCTTCGAGCTTCTTCCAGGCGAAGGCGGGATCGGCCTTGCGCCCGGTGAGGAAGAAGCCGTCCATTTCGTTGACCTGGGCGAAATGGACCGCTTCCGGCGTCTCGCCCTTGCCGAGCGACGTGAACCCCTGGCTCAGGGCCGATTGCACGACGTGCGCCGAGCCGTCCTTGAGGGCAGCGAGCGCCGAGACGCCCGGCGGCGAAACCGACCACTCCGGGTCGAGGCCTTCGGCCTTGAGGAATCCGCCCGACATCGCCGAAATGAGCGGCGAGTAGAACGCGGAGAACAAAGTGAATTGAATGCGGATCTTTGCCAAGTCGCTGGTCTCCTTATAGGCAGCCGGTTGCCGATCGAGTGGCGAGTATAGAGCGATAGCCATTCGGGTCTATGATGGAATCTGCTGACTTTGGAAGGAGGAACCCCATGAACGACCGGCATCAACCCGAGGGCGTCCCGGTCTACGACCCGCGCGGGGTCGTGGGCGGGGAGGCGAAGCCGACGGCGGCGCGGATCAGCGGGCTCGATGGGCTGCGCCTGGGCATTCTCGACAACACCAAATGGAACGCCAACAAGCTGCTGCGCCAGATCCGCGACGAGCTGCAGCTCGCCCACAAGTTCAAGACCGTCGCCTACTACCGCAAGGAGAGCTTCTCGCGCTTCGCCGCCGCCGAGCTGATCGAGCAGATCCGCGCCGAGAACGACATCGTCGTCACCGCCATCGGCGATTGAGGCTCGTGCACATCGTGCTGTATGCACGATGCCATCAGTCTCGAGTCGCTCGGTGTGCCGACGGCCGTCATCGTGACCACGGAATTCGTCCGTGAAGCGAAGGTCCAGCGCGTCGCGCTGGGGATGAACGACCTCGTGCCGGTGGTGATCCAGCACCCGCTCAGCTCCCTCAAGGACGACGAGATCCGCGCGCGCGCCGCCGCGGCGTTGCCGCACGTCATCGCCGCGTGGCAAGGCAAGCTGACCGATCCGTGAGCGGCGTGCTGCGGGTTCAGCGCCACAGCTCGGGTGCCGAGTCGTCCGCCTCGATCAGTTCCGGGCCCTCGTGGTCGGGGTTGCTGACCCGCTTCGATACCGGGCGCGAGGTCATCTCTTCGGCGGGGTAGGGCCCGAGCAGGTCGAGCACCCGCCCAGGCTCGCGGATCGCCGGATCGAGCCACCGCGCGACATCCCGGGCGTGAAGCATCACCGGCATGCGATCGTGAACCCTGGCGGCGAGCGCGTTCGGCTGCGTGGTCATGAGGATGTAGCTCGCGAGCGCATCGGGCCGGCCCTCGTGCCACCGGTCCCACAGCCCGGCGAGAAAGAACGGCTCGCCGCTCCTGAGCGAAAACCAGAACGGCAGCTTGCCGCTGGAGCTCGTGCGCCACTCGTAGTAGCCGTCGATCGGCACGGCGCAGCGGCGCTCGCGCAGCAGGTCGCGGAACATCGGCTTCTGGGCGACGGTCTCGGCCCGCGCGTTGATCGGCCGGCGGCTCGCCTGCGGATTCCTCGCCCAGGAGGGCAGCAGGCCCCACACGAACGGCTCGAGGCGCGGATTGTCAGCCCCGGCCGCCTGCCGCAGGATCCAGTCGGGCAGGCCGGGACAGATGTTGTAGCGCGGCTGCAGGTGCTCGCCGCCGTCGATCTCTCGCCCGAGGACCGCCTCGATCCGCTCCTTCCGGCTGAACCGCCCATAGCGTCCGCACATGGGCCGTACATTAATGCATTGGAAGCTTGGTACTGGCCAGCCGGCGGCCGAAACGGTGCGTACAATAAAAAATTCCACCCACCCGAGCAGAAGGAGAACGTCCATGGCGGAAAACGCCGGCCGCAGCCTCGTTGCCAGCGTCATGCACGAGGAGATCAAGAAAGGCGCTGCCACCCTCAGCTTCTGACGGTCCATCGATCGACATGCAAGCCGGAACCTGGATCCTGGTTGGCCTGATCGCGGCGCTCGTGCTGTACGCCATCGTCGAGTACAACCGGCTGGTACAGCTCAGGAACCGCTTCAAGAACGCCTTCGCGCAGATCGACGTGCAGCTCAAGCGGCGCTACGACCTGATCCCGAACCTGGTGGAGTCGGTGAAAGGGTATCTGGCGCACGAGCGCGGGACGCTGGAGGCGGTGGTCAAGGCGCGCGGCGAGGCGGTGAGCGCGGAGCAGCGGGCGGCGGCGGCGCCGGGGGATCCGGCGGCGATGCGCGGGCTCGCGCAGGCGGAAGGCGCGCTCGGCGGGGCGCTCGGGCGGCTGCTCGCGGTGTTCGAGGCCTATCCGGACCTCAAGGCGAATGCGAACGTGCTCGCGCTGCAGGAGGAGCTCGCGAGCACCGAGAACAAGGTGGCGTTCGCGCGCCAGGCCTACAATGACTCGGTGATGGCCTACAACACCCGGCGCGAGTCCTTCCCGGACAATCTGCTGGCAGGGCCGCTGCGCTTCGCGCCGGCCGAGCTCCTGCGGGCGACCGAGTCGGCCGAGGAGCGGCGCGCGCCGAAGGTATCCTTCGGCTAGCTTGGATTTCTTCGAGAACCAGGAGCGGGCGCGGCGATCGAGCGCGCTGCTCGTCCTCCTTTACGCGCTCGCGGTGCTCGGCATCGTCGCCGCGGTCGACCTGGTGCTGCACGTCGCCTACCGCTGGAACGCGCCGCAGGAGCCGGTGCCCCTCGGGGTCTACGTCTTCGGCGCGGTTGCGACGCTCGCCCTGATCCTCTCGGTGACGCTGGTCCAGGTGGCGCGGCTCTCTTCCGGCGGCGGCGACGCGGTGGCGCGGATGGCGGGCGCGCGGCGGGTATCGCCCGATGCCGGCGACGCGCTCGAGCGGCGCCTGCTCAACGTGGTCGAGGAGATCGCGATCGCCTCGGGCGTGCGCGTGCCGAACGTCTACGTGATGGACGGGGAGGAGGCGATCAATGCGTTCGCCGCCGGCTACGATCCCTCGCACGCGGTGGTGGCGGTGACGCACGGCGCGCTGCGCACGCTGAACCGCGACGAGCTGCAGGGCGTGATCGCCCACGAGTTCAGCCACATCCTGAACGGCGACATGCGGCTCAACATCCGCATGCTGGGGGTGCTCGCAGGGATCGTGTTCATCGGCGCCATCGGCCGCTTCATGATGTACGGCGCCGCCCGCGCGCGCGGCCGCAACGCGGGCGGCGTCGTGTTCGTCGGCATCGGGCTGCTCGCGATCGGCGCGATCGGGCTCCTTTTCTCGCAGATCATCAAGGCGGCGGTGTCGCGGCAGCGCGAATACCTCGCCGACGCCTCGAGCGTGCAGTTCACGCGCAACCCCGACGCCATCGCCGGCGCGCTCGACCAGATCGCGCTCGCGAAGCGCGGCACGCGGGTCGGCAACCGCTACGCCGAGGAGATGTCGCACATGTACTTCGCGAAGAGCGCGCCGTCGCTCTTCGCCACCCATCCGCCGATCGCCGAGCGCATCCGGCGCGCGCATCCGCGCTTCGACGCCGAGGCATACCGCAGGCGCCGGGCGCACGCCTTGCCGGAAGCGCCCGAGCCTTCGAAGGGCGAGGCCAGCGAGGACTGGGGACGCTCCCCGCAGGCGGCGCTCGCGCTGATCGGCGCGCTCGAGCCGGGGAAGATCGACCTCGCCCGGCGCCTGATGCTGTCGGTGCCCGCCGCGCTGCACGGGCGGATCGAGACCCCCGAGGGCGCGAGCGCGTTCCTGATCGCGCTCATGCTCTCGAAGGACGCCGCGGCGCGCGAGGCGCAGATCGGAGGGGTGCGTGCCGCCGCTTCGCCGGCGCTCGCCGGCGCCGCGCTCGAGCTCGCGCCCCAGGCCGCGAGCCTCGCCCGGGCGCTGCGCCTGCCGGCGATCGATCTCGCGCTTCCGGCGCTGAAGGCCGCCTCGCCCCAGGCGAGGCAGGCGCTGGTCGCGGCGCTCGAGGCGGCGATCCGCGCCGACCGGCAGGTCTCGCTGCACGAGCTTGTCGTGCTCGCGCTGGTGCGCGACCAGCTCGCCGGCGCGCCGCGGTCCGCCGCCGGTCGCAAGAGCCTCGCCGAGCTGCGGATTCCCGCCGGCGTCCTCCTCTCGCTCCTGTCGGATCCGGCGGCCGAGCGTCCCGCGCCCGAAGCGCTCGGAAGCGCGCTCGACGCGCTGAAGACGCTCGCGCCCAGGCAGAAGGAGCTGCTGATGAAGGAACTGCTCGCCGCTGCGCACGCCGACGGCGCCATCCGCATCGACGAGGCCGAGCTGCTACGGCTGGTCGCCGCGGTGCTCGACTGCCCGCTGCCGCCGCTCGCCGAGGGCTAGTACCATGCCGCGCTCGGACATCTCTCGGGAGCCCCTGCATGGCCAGCATCGATATCCATAACGTCGAGTCCCTCGGCAAGCCCCTGGGACAGTACTCCCACCTCACCCGCGTGAAGGCGAGCGAGTACCTGTTCATCGCGGGCATGCTTGCCCCCGGCGAGGACTTCGAGACCCAATGCACGGGCGTATTCGGCCAGATCGAGCAGGCGCTGAAGTCGGCCGGCGCAGGCTGGGGCAACGTGGTCCAGTTCACCACCTACCTGGTGCACTCGCAGGACATCCCGAAATTCATGCAGTGGCGCCTCGCCCGCTTCCCCGGGATGTTCGCGAACGGCGCCTATCCGCCGAACACGCTGCTGATCATCGACCGGCTGGTGCAGGAGCAGTTCGTGGTCGAGGTGCAGACGGTCGCAGCGCTCTAGGCCGGCCGGCTTCATAGCACGCCGAGCGCGCGCAGCTTCTCCGCCTGCTGGCGGTTCCAGCTTTCCATCGGCATGCGGCTGGGATCGTTGCGGATGCGCGCCTCGGTGCCGCGCGTGATCTCCTCGTCGCTGAGCGAGAGGTCGAGGTCGGCATGGTGCGGCTGCGCCACGTGCCACGGCGAGTCCAGGTAGACCCCGATGCGGTTCGATTCCGGGTCGCGGAAGTAGAGCGACCAGGCGTTGCCGTGGTCGCGCGGCCGGATCTCGCTCACGTCCAGCCGCTGGCTCACGATTGCGAGCATGCGGCGCAGGTCCTCGAGCGCGTCCACGCGGAACGAGATCTGCTGCACGGCGTGCGTCGTGCCCGAGGTGTCGGGCCGGCCGGAGGAGAGCACGAGCTGGTGGTGAACCAGCGGGTCGCGGGTGAGGAACACGACGTCGAAGCCGTGCGCGGGGCCGCGGTCGGTCTCGACGAAGCCGAGCACCTCCTTGTAGAACGCGACCATGCGCTTGAGATCGCGCACGAAGATGCCGACGTGGGTGAGTCGCAGTCTCGGGATGTCGGGCATGGCGGCCTTTCGTAGGTTTGCTGGATCACCAGGGGATGCTGGAGCCGTCGTAGGACAGGAACTTCCCGGAGTCCTCGCGCCGCAGGCCGTCGATCAGCTTGCGCAGGCCGCGCACCGAGGCTTCGGGCGCGAGCGGCGCGCCGGCGCCGCCCATGTCGGTCTTCACCCAGCCGGGGCTGAGCGCGACCACGATGACGCCCCGCGGCTCGAGCGTCGCGGCGAGGCCTTTGGCGAGCAGGTTCAGCGCCGCCTTGCTGCTCGCGTAGGGCAGGGTCATGCCGCTCGTCTCGCCGATGGAGCCCAGGCGGCTGGACATCACGGCGACGGTCTTGCGGCTGCTCGCGGCGACGTTCTCGGCGAGCGCCTCGATGACCGCGGCGGCCCCGAGCAGGTTCACCCGCAGCAGCGCCTCCCAGTCGGCGTAATCGAAGCTGCCGAGCCCCGTGCCGCGCCTGCCGATCACGCCCGCGTTGCACAAAAGCACGTCGAGCGGCGCGCCCCCGAGCTCCTGGGGGAGACGCTTCACCCGGGGGAAGTCGCTGACGTCGAGCCGGATCGCGCGCGCCCCGATCTTCGCGAGCCCGGCCTCGCCGGCGGCATTGCGCACCGTGCCGATGACCGTCCAGCCCTGCTCGGCGTACTGGCGCGCGAACTCCAGGCCGAGCCCGCGTCCGGCGCCGGTGATCAGGATGGTCGACATGGCAAAAAAAAGCCCGGTCGCCCGGGCTTTTCGGATGCCGTAGGTTGCCTCAGGCGACCTTGATGTTCGACGCCGCCGGTCCCTTGGGGCCGTCGACCACGTCGAACGTCACCTTCTGCTGCTCCTTCAGCGATTTGAAGCCGCCCATCTGGATGCTGCTGTGGTGCGCGAACAGATCCTTACCGCCGTCGTCCGGGGTGATGAATCCGAAGCCTTTCGCGTCGTTGAACCACTTTACCGTGCCTGAAGCCATTGTCAGTTCCAATCCTTGATTTCGATTTGCGAGACGAATCCGGGCCCCGCGTGCGGGCATGATGATCAAGGAAGGGAACGGTACTGGGCCTGAATGGGACCGGACGATCCACTGCCTGAAATCCTGCGGCGCCAATGTAACACAACCGAGAAAGGCGCACCTGAAGCTCAATCCTCTTTTTCGGATCGTTCCAGCCATTCGAGATCGGCCAGGTCCTGGGCTCGCCCGACGGCGCGCTTGTTGCGGATGAGGAGCCGGGTCGACAGTACCGGCACCGTCTGGTCGGCGAACTTGACCGATAGGCGCTCGGTCCAGGCCTCGCCGAACTCCACGCCGTCGATGCTCGTGAGTACGCCGATGCGCAGGGGAGCGATGCCGATCTGGAACACGACCCCGGGCCGGCTCAGATCGCCGAGGCTGAGGTCTCGGAGCGGCGCGCCGAAGGCGGCGAGCGCCTTGATCACCCGATTCGCGTTGACGGCATCCGGCCGTACCCACACCTCACAGGCGCCGACCACCAGATATTCAACGCCGTGGGCGTTGAATTCGGACAACAGATCTTGGAAGTCGGGGCTCAACCTGCATGTCCCCTCGCTTGCGGCGTGGAGTCGCGCAGCTGCCACGCCTCGGCCGGCGGTCTTTCCGCGCGAAACAGCCGGGTTGGTGCCACGGCGCGCCGGCGGATAGTATTCACCCAGGCATTATAGGTCCTGCATTGCACGACAAGGCGCTCGCGCTTCTCGAGGAGGTCTTCGGCTACCCGGCGTTCCGCGGGCACCAGGCCCAGGTCATCGCGCACGTCGCGGGCGGCGGCGACGCGCTGGTGCTGATGCCCACGGGGAGCGGCAAGTCGCTGTGCTACCAGATCCCCGCGCTGCTGCGCGAGGGCGTCGGCGTGGTGGTCTCGCCGCTCATCGCGCTGATGCAGGACCAGGTGGCGGCGCTCGCCGAGCTCGGGGTGCGCGCGGCGTTCCTCAACTCGACGCTGAGCGGCGCGCAGGCCGCCGAGGTGGAGCGGCGGGTGCGCCGCGGCGAGCTCGACCTGCTGTACGTCGCGCCCGAGCGCCTGCTCACCGCGCGCTGCCTGGATCTGCTCGCCGAAAGCCGGCTCGCGCTGATCGCCATCGACGAGGCGCACTGCGTGTCCCAGTGGGGGCACGATTTCCGCCCGGAATACCTGCAGCTCTCGGTGCTGCGCGAGCGGTTCCCCGGCGTGCCGCGCATCGCGCTCACCGCCACCGCGGACGCGCAGACGCGCGCCGAGATCCTCGAGCGCCTCGAGCTCGGCGCGGCGCGCGTGTTCGTCTCGAGCTTCGACCGGCCGAACATCCGCTACCGCATCGTCGAGAAGGACGATGCGCGCAGGCAGCTCCTGGATTTCATCCGCGCGGAGCATGCCGGGGAGGCCGGCATCGTCTATTGCCTTTCGCGCAGGAAGGTGGAGGAGACCGCCGCCTTTCTCGCCTCCGAGAACATTACGGCCCTGGCCTACCACGCGGGGATGGATGCCGTGGCGCGCCAGCGTCACCAGGAGCGCTTCCAGCGCGAGGAGGGCATCGTGATGGTGGCGACCATCGCCTTCGGCATGGGCATCGACAAGCCCGACGTGCGCTTCGTCGCGCACCTCGACCTGCCGAAGAGCGTCGAGGGCTACTACCAGGAAACCGGTCGCGCCGGCCGCGACGGGCTGCCGGCGGACGCGTGGATGGCCTACGGCCTGCAGGACGTGGTGCAGCTGCGCCGCATGATCGACGAGTCGGAGGCCGGCGAGGCGCAGAAGCGCATCCAGGCCGCCAAGCTCGACGCGATGCTCGGCCTTTGCGAGACCGCGGAGTGCCGCCGCGTGCGGCTGCTCGCGTATTTCGGCGAGAAGGCCGCGCCGTGCGGCAACTGCGACACCTGCCTCGATCCGCCCGCCACCTTCGACGGCACGGCTGCCGCGCAGCAGCTGCTTTCCTGCGTGTACCGCACCGGCCAGCGCTTCGGCGCGCTGCACGTGATCGACGTGCTGCGCGGCGAGCGCACCGCGAAGGTCGCGCAGCATGCGCACGACGAGCTCAGCACCTTCGGCATCGGCGCCGAGCGCAGCGGCCGCGAATGGCGCGCCATCGTGCGCCAGTGCATCGCCCTCGGATTGCTGGAAGTGGCGCACGAAGCCTACGGCGCGTTGCGGCTGACGGCTGAGAGCCGGGCGGTCCTGAAAGGCGAGCGCAGCGTCGCGCTGCGCGCATGGCGCGAGGCGAAACGCAGCGAACGCCGTTCCGCTTCCCAAGGGGTTCTGCCCGATGGAGCAAAACCCTTGTTCGAGCGCCTGCGCGCCTGGCGCCTCGAGGCCGCGCGCCGCCACGGCGTGCCCGCCTACGTCATCTTCCACGACGCCACCCTGATGGAGATCGCCCGCGTGCGCCCCGCCTCGCTCGACACGCTGCGCGCGATCCCGGGCGTGGGCGCGCGGAAGCTCGAAGCCTACGGCGCCGACATCGTCGGCCTAGTGGAGCACGGCTGAAGGGCACTTCCGGGGCGGCGAGCGGTCCATCCCGGGAAGGAGACCCAATGGCGAACGACCGACGCCTGGCGCGACAGCTGAGCAGCCGATCCGAGCTCGAGCTCATCAGCGCGAGCTATGCCGATTCGATCGGCAGGCTTTCGAAGCGCGCTTTGAAATCGAATATCGCACGCGCACGACGCCTGCGCGACAAGCAGCGCGACCTCTACCGCCGCCAGCGGCTGGCGAGCCGCGCGCGCAGCGGCACCAAGCACGGCAGCAGCGCTCGCACCGCGCAGAAGGCCGGGCTGTTCGACGAGGCGCTGTCCCGCTTCACGCGGCGGCTACGGGCGCTGGAGGCGGCGGAGCGCAGGAAGACGCAGAAGCCTGCCGGGAAAGGTCCCAAGCCAAAGTCGCGGCGGGCCGGTGCTCCCAAAAGGCGCGCTCAGGCCGATCTGCTGCAGAAGGCGCGCTCGCCGCGCATGAAGTCGATCCAGGCGCACGTCGGCAGCCGCGGCCGGCGCCGGCAGGCACGGCGCGATTCACGCTAGCGGCTAGCGTTGTTCTGGCGGCTCCTGAGCGCGGCAGGGGCCGAGCACCATCGAGAGGATGACCGCGCGCCGCAGGTCGTGCCTTTCCTTGAGCAGCGCGCGCACCGGGTGCAGGCGCCGGGCTTGCGGCTGAGGATGCCGGGTTTCCGTATAGGAAACTCTTGCTGGAGGTACCACGGGCGCAGGCGAGGCGATGACCGGAGGAGGCGGCGGCGGGCGGCCCCAGACGTCCTCGGGAATCTCGTCTTCCTCGGGCGGCGGCTCCTCGAGCGGCTCGGCTGCCTGCTCTTGCTGCTGGCGGCGGCGCGCCGCCTGCTGCATCACGAAGTTGAACAGAACGATGCCGAGGAAGACGAGGACGTAGATCAG
>DATKAX010000151.1:0-4292 GCA_035514595.1 Burkholderiales bacterium | reverse complement strand
TAGCCGATGATCCCGAGCGTGCTTGCCTTGAGCTCCCGGCCCATCGCGGCCTGCGGCACGCGCCCGGCGCGATACTCGAGCGTCGAGCGCGTGATGCCGCGCGCAAGATCGACCAGGAAGCCGAGCACCATTTCGCTCACGGCGGCGACGAAGCCGGCGCTAGCCTGCGTCACCAGCACGCCGGCGCGGCTCGCCGCGGCGACGTCGATGTTACGGATGTCAATCGCGCAGCGCAGGAACGCCTTGAGCCGCGGCAGGCGCTCGAACAGCGCCGCCGGCGCGGGCGACTGCCGGTAGGAGACCACGAGATCGCAGTCGGCCGCGGCTGCGATCAGCATGTCTCCCTGCAGCGGCTCGTTTCCCTGATGCAACACCACTTCCCCCAGCGCCTTGAGTCCCGTCACGGCCCGCTCGCCGTAGTACAGCTCGCGCGCCTCGGCCGAGTGCGTAAGCAGAATCTTCACGCAGCGCGCTTGCGCTCGGCGTCGAGCTTGCGGTAGCGCTCGAGCGAGCGCGTCAGGTGCCGGCGCATCGCCTCGCGCGCGCCGGCGGGGTCGCGGTCTCTGATCGCCGCGAAGATCCTACGGTGCTCTTCCTGGATCAGCGCGAGGTAGCTGCGCTGGCCGCCCATGCGCTCGGGCAGGCCGCTCACGGTGCGGCGCGGGATCAGGTGGCGGCCGATGAACTGGAGGAAGCGCGGGAACTCGGGATTCGCCGTGGCCTCGGCGATCGCGCGGTGGAACGCCAGGTCCTCGTCGACTGCGGCCTCCCCGGACTGGGCGGCGCGCTCGATCGTCTCGAGCGCGGCGCCGACGGCGCGCACCTGAGCGCGCGTCGCGCGCTCGGCGGCGAGGCCCGCCGACTCGATCTCGACGCCCAGGCGCAGCTCCATCACGTTGAGGATATCGGCGATCGACTGCATGCGCTCCGGGTCGATGCGAAACGGCGCGTGCTGCGGCTGCGCGGAAACGAAGGCGCCGACACCCTGGCGCGTCACCACCAGGCCCTCGGCGCGCAGCGCGGCCACCGCCTCGCGTACCACGGTGCGGCTCACCCGCGCGGCGCGCGTCAGGGCCTGCTCGGTCGGCAGCCGCGAGCCGGGGGCAAGGCGCCCGCTCTTGATCTGCTCGGCAAGCTGCTCGAACAGCCCGCGCGAGAGCTTGTGCGCCGCGGCGAGCGGCCTGATCTTGACGTGCGTCGGCATGGTTGTATGATGACTGACGAATCTTATCAGAGGAGGATTCCATGGTCCGCCGCCGTTTCATCGGCGCCGCGCTCGCGGCCGCCGCCGTGCTCGCTCCGGTCCCGGGGGCCGCGCAGCAGAAGATGGTGCTCAAGGCTTCCGACGTGCATCCCCTGGGCTACCCGACCGTCGAGGCGATCGTGCGCATGGGCGCGAAGCTCGGGAAGGCCACCAGCGGGCGGCTCTCGATCCAGATGTATCCGTCGATGCAGCTCGGCGGCGAGAAGGAGATGATCGAGCAGGCGCAGGTCGGCGCATTGCAGATCGCGCGCATCTCGGTCGGCCCGATGGGCCCGATCGTCGACGAGCTCAACGTGTTCAACCTGCCGTTCATCTTCCGCGACGAGGCGCACATGCGCAAGGTGATCGACGGCCCGATCGGGCGCGAGCTGCTCGAGAAGGTGACCGCGAGCCCGCAGTCGCGCCTGGTGGTGCTCGGCTGGATGGACGCCGGCACGCGCAACGTGTACTCGAACAAGCCCGTGACGCGGCCCGCCGACCTGAAGGGCATGAAGGTGCGCATGATGGGCAACCCGATCTTCGTCGAGACCATGAACGCGATGGGCGGCAACGGCATCGCCATGGGCTTCAACGAGCTGTACTCGGCGCTGCAGACCGGCGTGGTGGACGGCGCCGAGAACAACGAGCCGACGCTGCTCGCGCAGAACCACTACCAGGTGTCCAAGGTCTACAGCCTCACCGGCCACCTGATCATCCCCGAGATCTTCGTCTTCTCGCGGCGCTCGTGGGACCAGCTCGCCAAGGCCGACCAGGACCTGATCCGCAGGCTCTCGCGCGAAGCCCAGTTCGAGCAGCGCGCGCTCTGGGACAAGATGGTCGGCGAAGCCACCGCGAAGCTCAAGGCGGCCGGCATCCAGTTCGTGAAGGCCGACAAGCAGGCCTTCTACGACGCCACGCGGCCGGTGCGCGAGAAGTACGGCTCGAAGTACGCCGCGCTCATCAAGCGTATCGAGGACACGAAGTAGCTCCGCCCTACGGTCCGGGCGCGCGCGTGATCGGCGTCTACGTGCGCGCCATGGACGCGCTTTACCTGGCGTGCATCTGGCTCGCCGGCATTGCCCTCGCGGTGATGACGGTGGTGATTCCCTGGGGCGTCTATGCGCGCTACGTGCTGGGCACCGGCTCGCAATGGCCCGAGCCGCTCGCCATCCAGATGATGGTGGTGTTCACGTTCTTCGCCGCGGCCGCCTGCTACCGCACCGACTCGCACATCGCGGTCACGCTGCTCACCGACGCGCTGCCCGAGCCGCTGCGGCGCGCGGCCGGGCGCTTGGTCGAGCTGCTGCTCGCGGCGCTTTCGCTCTTCATGGTGATATGGGGCTTCGAGCTGGTGGGGGTGACCTGGCACCAGGTGATCGCCGAGTTCCCGTGGCTGCGCGCCGGCATCACTTACCTCCCGCTGCCCCTCGGCGGCCTCGTCATGCTGCTTTTCATCATCGAGCGATGGGTGCGCTGATCCTGCTCGGAAGCCTTCTGCTGCTCATCGCGCTCGGCGTGCCGGTCGCCTATGCGCTCGGGCTCGCCTCGCTCGCCGGGGCGCTGTGGATCGACATCCCGCTCGACGCGGTGATGCTCAAGATCTCCGACGGCGTCGACAACTTCTCTCTCCTCGCGATTCCCTTCTTCGTGCTGGCCGGGGCCATCATGGCCGAGGGCGGCATGGCGCAGCGCATGGTCGCCTTCGCCGGCATCTTCGTCGGCTTCATCCGCGGCGGGCTCGCGCTCGTCAACATCCTCGCCTCGACGTTCTTCGGCGCCATCTCGGGCTCGTCGGTCGCCGACACCGCGTCGATCGGCAGCGTGCTGATTCCGCAGATGGAGAACAAGGGCTATCCCAGGGTGTTCGCCACCAACGTCACCATCTGCGGCTCGGTGCAGGCGATCCTGATTCCGCCGAGCCACAATGCCGTGATCTACTCGCTCGCGGCGGGCGGGACGGTCTCGATCGCGCACCTGTTCCTCGCCGGCGTGCTGCCCGGCCTGCTCCTCGGGCTCACCCTGATGGCGATGTGCCTCGCGATCGCCCGCCGCCAGAACTTCCCGCGGGGCGAGCCGGTGGCGCCGCGCGAGGCGCTGCGCATCTCGATCGACGCGCTCTGGGGCCTGATGACGATGGTGATCATCATGGGCGGGATCCTGGGCGGCGTGTTCACCGCCACCGAGTCGGCCTCGATCGCCTGCGTCTACGCCTTCCTCGTCACCATGTTCGTGTACCGCGACTACCGCTGGCGCGACCTCGACAAGCTGATGCACCGCACGGTGCGCACCGTGGCGATCGTGATGATCCTGATCGGCTTCGCCTCCGGCTTCGGCTACCTCATGGCCCTGATGCAGCTGCCGGCGCAGGTCACCGCCTTCTTCACCTCGCTGTCGCAGGACAAGCACGTCATCCTGCTGCTCATCAACGTCATGCTGCTCGCGCTCGGCACGCTGATGGACATGGCGCCGCTGATCCTGATCTGCACGCCGATCCTGCTGCCGGTGGTGCAGGCGCTCGGCGTCGACCCGGTGCATTTCGGCATGATCATGCTGGTCAACCTCGGCATCGGCCTGATCACGCCGCCGGTCGGCTCGGTGCTTTTCGTCGGCTGCGCGGTGGGCAAGGTGAAGATTGAGCAGGTCACCCGCACCATCTGGCCGTTCTACCTGGGCCTGCTGGCGGTCCTGGTGCTGGTGACCTACGTGCCCGCGATCTCGCTCTGGCTGCCGAGCTTCCTCAAGTTCTGAGGAAGCGCTCCTTGCAGGTGCGCAGCACCTCGTCCGGATCGCGCCGCCACCAGTCGAGCTCGGAGAAAATCTCGACCTCGTGGAACCCGGCGTAGCCGGCGCCCTCCACCCAGGAGCGGATGCGCGGCAGGTCGATCACGCCGTCGCCCATCATGCCGCGGTCGTTGAGGAGATCTCGCGTCGGAACCAGCCAGTCGCAGATGTGGTAGGCGAGGATGCGCTTCTTCCCGGCGCGCGCGATCTGCTGCTCGAGCTTCGGGTCCCACCATACGTGGTAGACGTCCACCGCGACGCCCACGCC
>DATKAX010000150.1:0-4738 GCA_035514595.1 Burkholderiales bacterium | reverse complement strand
GCGATCCTGCGGCGGGTGTCGCGCATGTCGTCGCCGCGCAGCTCGCGCAGCGCGTAGCCGACGAAGTCGGCGGCCACGTCCTTTCTCCAGTACAGGTCGAGGTCCGCGTTGTCCATCGGCTTGGCACGCGAGCCGGCGATGCGCCCGGCCTCCTCGATCACTTCATCCGTGAGCTTCTTGTCGACCAGGAATTCGGCGGCCTTGTCGACCAGGAACGGGCGCGAGGCCACGGCGCCGAGCGCAACGCGCGCGCTCTTGACGACGCCGCCCTCGATCTGCGCGGCGGCGCCCACGCCGAGCACCGGAAAATCGAAGGCGCCCCTCCTTCTCAGTTTCCAATACGAGCTGACGAGACCCTGGGGAATGGAAACCTCGGTGAGGATCTCGTCCGGCCGGCGCTTGAGATACTCGATGCCGTCGTTGTTGTACAGCGCCTCGAGCGCGATTTCCCGCTCGCCGGCGGCCGAGACGAGCTTCACTTTCGCGCCGAGCGCCATCAGCGCGGGCGCGCAGTCGGTCGAGGACATGGCGACGCAGCGCTTGCTCCCGGTGGCGACCCAGCACACGCCGCCGTCCTTCTTGAGGCAGAAATCGATCGCCTTGCGCCACTCGTAGTTCTGGTTGTAGTAGGTGCAGCGCGTGTCGAGGCACAGGTTGCCGCCGATCGTGCCCATGTTGCGCAGATGCACGGTCGCCACCTGGTGCGCCGCCTGGCGCAGCCCGCTCGGCAGTTCCGGCCGGTTGACGATCTCGGTGAGCGTCGTGCCCGCTCCAATGGAAGATCCATCGAGACGAGGTTGCGGAATGCTCTTGAGGGATACCAGGACCTTCGGCGCCATCTGGCGGCGCTTCATGTTGGGCAGCAGATCGGTGCCGCCGGCGATCAGCATCGCGTCCGCGCCTTCGCCGGCGAGAATGCGCGCCGCCTCGCCCACCGTCTTCGGCGCGCGGTACTCGAACCACGGCAGTCGCATCATGACGCGACCTTGACCTTCGGGCGCTCGGCGCCCTTCAGCGCGTTGCCGTCGCCGCCTTCCCACGGAGTCGGCACGACGACCGGCTCGGGATACGGTACGTTGGGGAACGACACCGGCCCGACTCGTCCTTCCTTCCCGGCCTTTTTAAGTTCAAGGGCCTTCAGAACCTTGTGCGGCGTGATGGGAAGCTCGTCGATGCGCACCCCCACGGCGTCGTAGATCGCGTTCGCCAGCGCCGGCATCACCGGCAGCAGCGGCCCCTGCCCGGCCTCCTTGGCGCCGAACGGGCAGTTCGGGTCGGGGTCCTCGACCAGCACCGTGTCCACCTCCGGCATGTCGAGCGAGGTGAGGCTCTTGTACTCGAGCAGCGACGGCATCTTGTGCACCAGCGCGCTCGAGAGCTTCGGCGGCAGCCGGCGGAAGACCTGCTCCTCCATGAGCGCCTCGGACAAGCCCATGTACACGCTGCCCTCGACCTGCCCTCGCGCGAGCACCGGGTTGATGGTGCGGCCGATGTCGTGCGCGATCCATACCTTGGGCACCGTGATCCAGCCGGTGGCCGGGTCGACCTCGACCTCGACCACGCACGCGGTGTACGAGTAGGCGGGCGAGGGCCCGACGCCCGCGCCCTTGAAGCGACCCGGCGAGCGCGGCGGCCGGTAGGAGCCCACCGCGCCGAGCGTGCCGAACTTCTCTTCGGCGAGGCCGACCGCTTCCGCGAAGGTCAGGGACTTGTCGCCGAAAGTGACGCGACCGCTGGCGAACTGCAGCTTGTCGGGGGCGACGCCGAGCTGCTCGGAAGCGGTCTCCGCGATCTGCGCTCTGAGCTTTTCCGCGGCCTGGATCGCGGCGTTGCCCATCATCACGGTGACGCGGCTGGAGTACGAGCCGAGGTCGACCGGCGTGATGCCGGTGTCGCCGGTGATGCAGCGCACCTCGAACGGATCGATGCCGAGCACCTCGGCGACGATCGCCGCCAGCACATCGTCCGAGCCCTGCCCGATCTCGGTGGCGCCGCAGAACACGGTCACCTGGCCGCTGCGGTCGAGCAGCAGCTGCACGCCCGACTGCGGCATCCGGTTCCAGTAGATCGGCAGCCCGGCGCCGCAGAGGTACGAGCCGCAGGCGAGCCCGACGCCTTTCCCCAAGGGCAGTTTTCGATTTTTTTCTTTGAAGTTTGATCTTGTGACAACCTGATTGATGCACTCCGCCAGGCCGATCGAGCCGATCTTGAGCCAGTTCGCGGTGAGCGAATCGGGCTTCGCCACCATGCCCAGGCGCAGCTCGGCCGGGTCCATGCCCAGCTTTTCGGCGATCTTGTCGAGCTGCACTTCCTGCCCGAAGCGCGGCTGCGGCGTGCCGTGGCCGCGCTTGGGGCCGCAGGGCGGCTTGTTGGTGAACACGCGCGCCGCCTCGAACTTGTAGCGCGGCAGCTCGTAGGTCACCGTCTGCAGCGCTCCGGTGTAGAAGGTGCTGGCGACGCCGTAGGAGCCGTAGCCGCCGCCGTCGACCAGCGTCTGCAGGTGCATGCCGGTGAGCTTGCCGTCCTTCGTGACCCCGGTCCTGAATTTCATCAGCACCGGATGCCGTCCGCGGTGCATGTAGAACACTTCCTCGCGGTTGAGGCAGATCTTCACCGGGCGCCCGAGCAGCATCGCCGCTTTTGCCACCGCCATCTCGTGGTTGCAGACGTCGCACTTGCCGCCGAAGCCGCCGCCATTCGGCGTCGCAATGACTCGTATTTGCGAGGCTGGAACTTGTAGAACCCGCGCCAGCGCCTTGTGCACGTAGTGCGGCACCTGCGTGGAAGACCATAGCGTGAGCTTGCCTTCGCCGTCGAGCGCCGCCACCGAGGCGTGCTGCTCGATCGGCAGGTGCGTGTTGCCTTCGTAGAAGAACAGGTCTTCGAAGACGTGATCTGATTTCGCCAGCGCGTCCGAGACCGCATCTCTTTGGCCCGCGAACTCGAACGCCTGCAGGCGGTGGATGTTGCCGAGCTCGCTGTAGGCGTGAATGCGGGGCTCCGCCTTTGCCAATGCCTCCTCTGGAGAGCTGATCGTGTCCAGAACCCGGTACTCGACCTCGATCAGCTCCAGCGCCTCGGCCGCGGTCTGCTCGTCCTTCGCCACCACCGCCGCCACCGGGTCCCCGACGTAGCGCACGTGCTCCGGCGCGAGCGGGTACTCGTCCTGGGTGACCGGCAGGATGCCGAAGCTCACCGGGAAGTCCTTTCCGGTCAGCACGAGGTGCACGCCAGGCAGGCTCTTCGCTTTCTCCGTCTCTATTCTTTCTATAAAAGCATGCGGATGCGGCGAGCGCAGCAGCTTCATGTGCAGCATGCGCGGCAGGACGATGTCGTCGGCGAAGCGCGTCTGGCCGGTGACCTTGGCGCGGCCGTCGACGCGCCGCCGCGGCTTACCGAGCACTTTCATGTTCGATCCTCCTTGCGGCCTCTTCGATCGCCTCGAATATCTGCTGGTAGCCGGTGCAGCGGCAAAGATTGCCGGAGACGGCTTCTCTTATTCTTTCCCTGCTCGGATTTTTTTCCTTCGCCAGAAGCGCCTTCGCGGTCATGAGAATTCCGGGCGTGCAATAGCCGCATTGCGCGGCGCCGAGGTCGGCGAACGCGGCCTGCAGCGGATGCAGGGCCGGGCCGCGTCCCATCCCCTCGACCGTCTCGACCGACTTGCCCGCGCACTCGAGCGCGAGCACCAGGCAGGAGAGCTGCGGCTCGCCGTCGATCAGCACCGCGCAGGCGCCGCATTCGCCGAGCTCGCAGCCGTGCTTGGTCCCGGTGAGCGCGAGGTCCTCGCGCAGCACTTCGAGCAGCGTCTTGTAGGGCGCGAAGCAGGCCTCGACGGCTTCGCCGTTCACCGTGAGGCGGATCTGCAGGTTCCGGCGCATTGTTTGGGCCCCAAACAAATTACGGCTACTGTACGCTTCTATCGATATTCCGGAAAGTCCCCCTCGCGCGCAGGGTGACGGCGGCGCTATCATCCGTCGCCCTACCCCAAGGAGATGCGTTATGACGCTGCGAATCGGCGACACCGCCCCCAATTTCCAGGCACAGACCACCGAGGGCCTGATCGATTTCCACCAGTGGATCGGCGACAGCTGGGCGGTGCTGTTCTCGCACCCGAAGGACTTCACCCCGGTGTGCACCACCGAGCTCGGGACCATGGCGAAGCTGAAATCCGAGTTCGACCGGCGCAACGCCAAGATCATCGGCCTGTCGGTGGACCCGGTCGACGATCACCAGCGCTGGGCGAAGGACATCGCCGAGACCCAGGGCGCGGCGCCGAACTACCCCCTGATCGGAGACCCCGAGCTGAAGATCTCCAAGCTCTACGACATGCTTCCCGCCGAAGCCAGCCCCGGCCAGCGCACCCCCTCCGACAACCAGACGGTGCGCACGGTGTTTGTCATCGGCCCGGACAAGAAAATCAAGCTGATGCTGTTCTACCCGATGACCACCGGGCGCAACTTCGACGAGATCCTGCGCGCACTCGACTCGATGCAGCTCACCGCAAAGCACAAGGTGGCTACGCCGGCGAACTGGAAGCACGGCGAGGACGTGATCATCGCCGGCTCGGTGAGCGACGAGGAGGCGAAGAAGCTGTTCCCCGGCGGCTGGAAGGCGCCCAAGTCCTACCTGCGGATCACGCAGCAGCCGAAATAGCCTGTAACAATCGGTTACCCCCGGCCGGCGCGCCCGGGGGTAGCCTCCCGCGCGTGAAGAAGGCGCTCGTCCTTTTCGCGGT
>DATKAX010000149.1:0-15765 GCA_035514595.1 Burkholderiales bacterium | reverse complement strand
AGCCGCCTGATGACCAAGCTCGACATCGAGGATCTTCCGGCGCTGGTGAAGTTCGCGATCCGCTACGGCATTACCACGGTCTGAACAGGGGCAATCTGTCAGGATTTCCCGACAGACAGCGCCCCGCTCGCCGTTTAGTTTCCTAAGAAAAACAGGAAGCTATCCATGTGTCGGCGCACTTGACCGCATTTGCGGGGAAGCCGGAGCTCGATTCAGGCCTGCGCAGCGCCACGTCGCGCGGCGCCTACGCGCTCGTCGTGCTCGCCGAGCTGGTCGCAGCAGGTTTCCTCGACACCGTGGCGAAGATCGGCCTGTACTGGGTGCTGACCAACCGGGCGCCGCAATGAGCAACCCCGTGGCCGCCCCCACCATCCGCGTGCTGCTCACCGAGGATGTCGCCGCGGACGCCGAGCTCGAGGTGCGCGAGCTCCGGCGCGCCGGGCTGCGCTTCACCCACCGGATCGTCGAGAGCGAGCAATTGTTCGAGCGCGCGCTGCGCGAGTTCGGCCCCGACGTGATCCTGTCCGACTTCTCGATGCCCGGCTTCGACGGCATGCGGGCGCTCGAGCTGGCACGCGAGCTCGCGCCGGAGACGCCGTTCGTGTTCGTTTCGGGCACGATCGGCGAGGAGTACGCGGTCCGGGCGCTGAAGAACGGCGCTACCGACTACGTGCTGAAGACCGGCCTGGTGCGCCTGCCGGCAGCGGTCGAGCGCGCGCTCGCCGAAGCGCGCGAACGGCGCGAGAAGCGCCGCACCGAGGTCGAGCTCGAGATCGCGCGCGAGCGCCTCACCAGCATCTTCAACGCCCTGCCGGACATGCTGTGGTCGGCCGATGCGCGCACACGGCGCTTCCTGTACGTCAGTCCCGCCGCGGAGCGCCTTTTCGGCTATGGCCCGGAGGAGTTCCTGGCCCGGCCCGATCTGTGGACGGAGCTCATATATCCGAGAGACCGGCCGATCGCGCTGCAGGGCTGGGACCTCCTCGAAGCCCAGGGCGGCTTCGACGTCGATTACCGCGCGGTGCGCCGCGACGGCTCGGTGCGCTGGATCAACGATCGCGGCAGGCTGATCCGCGGCGACGACGGCTCTGCCGAGCGCGTCGACGGCCTGATGCGCGACATCACGGAGCAGGTCGAGCATCGCAGCCGCATCGCGCGCCTGTCGCGCGTGCGCGAGTTCTCGAGCAGCATCAATTCGGCGCTGGTGCGGCTGCGCGAGCGCCAGGCGCTGTTCGAGGAGATCTGCCGAATCGCGCTCGACGTCGGCCGCTTCACGGGTGCGCACGTCGGGCTGCTGCAGGACGACGGCGGCGAAGTGGCCTGGGTCAGCCGCCACGGCAGCAGCCGCGGCGTGCTCGAGGGCGTGGTGGTGACGCGCCAGGAGGACCCCGACACCGGGATGGGCATCGTGGGGCGCGCGCTGCGCTCGGGCAAGGCGGCGGTGTGGAACGACGTCGCGCGGGATCCGGGCGTGCGCCTCCGGGAGCGCTTCGCCGAGAACGGCGTCGCCGCCTCCGGCACCTTCCCGCTGCTGCTGGAAGGGCGCTCGATCGGGGTGTTCGGCCTGCACGCCTCCGAGCCCGGTTTCTTCGACGCGGACGAGATCCGCATGCTCGAGGAGCTGACGGCCAACATCTCGTTCGCGCTCGAGCTGATCGCGAAGCAGGACCAGCTCACCTATCTCGCGCTCTACGATCCGCTCACCGGCCTGCCGAACCGGACGCTGTTCCACGAGCGGCTGACACAGGCGACCGAGGCGGCGCGGCGCGCCGACGCCGGCCTCGCGCTCGTGCTGATCGACCTGGAGCGATTCAAGGCCATCAACGACACCCTCGGCCGGCAGGCGGGCGACCGGGTGCTGCAGGCGCTCGCCGGGCGCCTGCAGGAGGCGACCGGCGACATCAACCGCGTGGCGCGGCTGGGCAGCAACGTCTTCGCGCTCCTTTTCCACGGCATCAGCGGGGCCGAGGAGGTGGCGCGGCGCCTCGAAGATGCCGCGGCGCGCTACCTGGGGACGCCGTTTCGCACCGACGATCGCGACGTGCGCCTCGCGGCGAAGGCCGGCATCGCGGTCTACCCGGAGGACGGCGCCAACGCGGACGCGCTGTTCCGCAACGCGGAAGCGGCGCTCAAGCGCGCCAAGGAGACCGGCGAGCGCTATCTCTTTTACGCGCCCAACATCAACGCGCGCGTCTCGGAGCAGGTGGAGCTCGAGCACCGCCTGCGCAGGGCGGTCGAGCAGGGCGAGCTGTTCCTGCATTTCCAGCCCAAGCTCGACCTCGTCACGCGCCGCATCGTCGGCCTCGAGGCCCTCATGCGCTGGCACGGCGCGGACGGCGAGCTGGTCCCTCCCGCGAGGTTCGTCCCGGTTCTCGAGCAGACCGGGCTGATCCTCGAGGCGGGCCGGCAGGTGATCGCCGCCGCCAACGCCGTACATCGCGGCTGGCAGGCGAAGGGGCTTGCCCCGCCGCGCATCGCCGTCAACATCTCGGCGCTGCAGCTGCGCCGCCGCAGCTTCGTCGCCGACGTGCTGGCGGCGATGCGCGACGCCGGCATCGACGCCGGCGGCGTCGACATCGAGATCACGGAAAGCCTGCTGATGATCGAGGTTGCCGACAGCATCCGCAAGCTGCGGGAGCTGCGCGAGGCCGGCATGCACATCGCGCTCGACGACTTCGGTACCGGCTATTCCTCGCTCGCCTACCTCAGCAGGCTGCCGGTGGACGCGGTGAAGATCGACCGCGGCTTCGTGCGCGGCATGACCGAGAACGCCGGCGACAGGAGCATCGTCTCGGCCATCGTCTCGCTCGCCCATTCGCTGCACCTCAAGGTGGTGGCCGAAGGCGTCGAGACCCAGGCCCAGGCGCAGCTCCTCGGGCTGCTGCGCTGCGACCAGGCGCAGGGGTACCTCTTCAGCCCGCCGCTGCCGGAGGACCGCGTCGAGGCGCTGATCGCGCGCGCCGCGGTTTGATCCAGCGCAAATCCAGGGGGACAAGCTCTTATAATCTGGGGGCTTAGCCCATGACGCTGTACGCCCTCGGCTTGAATCACCAGACCGCCCCGCTCGCGGTTCGCAGCCGCGTGGTGTTCCATGTCGAGCGCCTGCGCGAGGCGCTCGGCGAGATCAAGCGCGGGCTGGCGAACGAGGCGGCGATCCTGTCCACCTGCAACCGCACCGAGCTCTACGTCTCGGGCGAGCCGCCGGCCGCGGTCGCCCACTGGCTGGCGCAGTACCACCGCTTCGCCCCGGGCGAGCTGCAGCCCTACCTGTACACGCTGCCGCGCGACCAGGCGGTGCGCCACGCGTTCCGCGTCGCCTCGGGCCTGGACTCGATGGTGCTCGGCGAGCCCCAGATCCTCGGCCAGATGAAGGCGGCAGCGCGGGCCGCGCAATCGGCGGGAACCCTCGGCACGGTGCTGCACAAGCTGTTCCAGCGCTCCTTCGCGGTCGCCAAGGAGGTGCGCTCGACGACGCGCGTCGGCGCGGCAAGCGTGTCGATGGCCGCGGCGGCGGTCAAGCTCGCGGCACGCATCTTTCCGGGCCTGAAGGACCAGTCGGTGCTCCTCATCGGCGCGGGCGAGATGATCGAGCTGTGCGCCACCCACTTCGCCGCGCAAGGGCCGGCGCGCCTGACCGTGGCGAACCGCACGCTCGAGCGTGCCGAGCGCCTCGCGCACCGCTTCAACGGCTGCGCCATCGAGCTGAGGTCGCTCGCCGAGCATCTGCACGAGCACGACATCGTGGTGTCGTGCACCGCGTCTTCGCTGCCGATCCTCGGCAAGGGGCTGCTCGAGCGGGCGCTGCGCGCGCGGCGCCGGCGGCCGATCTTCATGGTCGACTTGGCGGTGCCGCGCGACATCGAGCAGGAGGCGGCAGAGCTCGACGACGTGTTCCTGTATACGATCGACGACCTCGCCGCGATCGTGTCCGGAAACCTCGATGCGCGCCGCTCGGCCGTGGAGCAGGCCGAAGTGATCATCGACGCCCAGGTCGGCCAGTTCATGCGCTGGATGCGCTTGCGCGAGGGCGTCCCGCTGGTGCGCGCCCTGCGCGACCAGGCCGAGCAGGCGCGCCGTCACGAGGTCGAGCGGGCGCTGCGCATGCTAGCGCGCGGCGACGCGCCGGCCGGGGTGGTCGAGACGCTTTCGCAGGGACTGACCAACAAGCTGATGCACGGGCCGACGCTGGCGCTCAACGAAGCCGCGGGCGAGGAGCGCCGCGCGCTCGCCGACGTCCTGGCGCGATTGTTCCGGATCAAGTGAAGCCCGCGCTGCGCGCCAAGCTCGAGGCCATGGTCGAGCGGCTCCAGGATCTCGATCGCCTGCTCGCGGCCGAGGATGCGACCAAGGACCTGGAGCAGTTCAAGCGGCTGTCGCGCGAGCATGCCGAGCTGACCGGCATCGTGTCGCTTTACGAGCGCTGGGAGGGGGCGGAGCGCGACGCCGCGGCCGCGAAGGAAATGGGCGCCGACGCCCAGATGAAGGCTTTCGCCGACGACGAGCTGAAGAGCGCGCGCTCGAGCATGGAGAAGCTCGAGGCGGAGCTGCAGCAGGCGCTGCTTCCCAAGGACCCGAACGACGAGCGCAACGTGTTCCTCGAGATCCGCGCCGGCACGGGCGGCGACGAGTCGGCGCTGTTCGCCGGGGCGCTGTTCCGCATGTACACGCGCTACGCCGAGCGCCAGCGCTGGCAGGTCGAGATCATCTCGGAGAGCCCCTCCGAGCTCGGCGGCTACAAGGAAGTCATCGCGCGCATCGTCGGGCAGGCGCCCTATGCGAAGCTGAAATTCGAATCCGGCGGCCATCGCGTGCAGCGCGTGCCCGAGACCGAGGCGCAGGGGCGCATCCACACCTCGGCCTGCACCGTCGCGGTGCTGCCCGAAGCGGACGCGCTCGACGACGTGGTGCTGAACCCGGCGGAGCTGCGCATCGACACCTTCCGCGCCTCCGGCGCCGGAGGACAGCACGTCAACAAGACCGAGTCGGCCATCCGCGTCACGCACCTGCCGAGCGGCATCGTGGTCGAGTGCCAGGACTCGCGCTCGCAGCACAAGAACCGCGAGAAGGCGCTCGCGGTGCTCGCGGCGCGGATTCGCGACCGGCAACTGCGCGAGCAGCAGGCGAAGACCGCTTCGACGCGCAAGCTCCTGGTCGGCTCGGGCGACCGCTCGGAGCGCATCCGCACCTACAACTTCCCGCAGGGCCGCGTCACCGACCACCGCATCAACCTCACGCTGTACAAGATCGACCGCATCATGGACGGCGAGCTCGACGAGCTCGTCGGGGCGCTCGCCGCCGAGCACCGCAGCGAGCAGCTCACGGCGTTCGCCGAAGAAGCGGCTTGACGCTCGGCGAAGCGCTGCGCCGCGCCGGCATCGACCCGCGGGAGGCGCGCCTGCTGCTCGCCGCCGCGACCGGGTTTTCGCAGAGCGCGGTTCTCGCCTTTCCGGAAAGGCGACTTCCGGGCGAAAGCGAAACGGCGTTCTTTTCGTTCGTCGCTCGCCGCGCGTTGGGCGAGCCGATCGCCTACATCCTGGGCCGCAAGGAGTTCTACGGCCTCGAGCTGGCGGTCGATCCTGCAGTCCTGATCCCCCGGCCCGAAACCGAGCTGCTGGTGGAGCTGGCGCTGGAAACGCGATTCTCTGCGGTGCTCGACCTCGGGACCGGCTGCGGGGCGATCGCGCTTGCCCTCAAGCGCCATCGGCCTGCGGCCCGGGTGGCGGCGGTCGACGTGAGCGCCGCCGCGCTCGAGGTCGCGAGAAGGAACGCGCTTCGCCTGGGCGCGCAGCTGGAGCTCCACCAGGGCCGCTGGTTCGAGCCGCTCGCCGGCGAGCGCTTCGACCTCGTCGTTTCCAACCCGCCGTACGTCGCCGCGGGCGATCCCCATCTCGCCGACCTGGGTTTCGAGCCCGCTTGCGCGCTGGTCGCGGGCCCGGACGGGCTCGACGCCCTTCGGGTGATCGCGCGCGACGCGCCGCGGCACCTGGTCCCCGGCGGCTGGCTGCTCGTGGAGCACGGCATTGGCCAGGAGCATGCGGTACGAGGGCTGCTGCAGCAGGCAGGCCTTGAAGCGCTGCGAAGCTGGGCCGATCTATCGGGCATTGCCCGCGTCGCGGGCGGAAGGCGGTAGAATTTCACGATGGACATCAAACAGCGCATCCAGGAGCAGGTCACCGGCCATCCGGTCGTGCTCTACATGAAAGGCACGCCCCAGTTTCCGCAGTGCGGCTTCTCCGCTCTCGCCTGCCAGGTGCTCAACGCCTGCGGCGTGCGGGACTTCTACGCGGTCGACGTGCTCGCCGAGCCCGAGATCCGCCAGGGGATCAAGGACTACGCCAACTGGCCGACCATCCCGCAGCTCTATGTCAACGGCGAATTCGTCGGCGGATCGGACATCGTGCGCGAGATGTACCAGTCGGGCGAGCTGCAGAAGCTGCTACAGGGAGTCACGCAGAAGGCCTAGCGTGCGCTGCACCTGTCCCAGATAGCCGGAACCGAACAGGTTCAGGTGGTTGAGCAGGTGGTACAGGTTGTACAGGTGCTTTCGCCTTTCGTAGCCGCGTTCCAGCGGATACGCCTGCTCGTAGGCGGCGTAGAACTCGCGCGGGAACCCGCCGAAGAGCTCCGTCATCGCGAGGTCCGCCTCGCGGTCCCCGTAGTACACCGCGGGATCGAACACCACCGGCGCACCCCCCGGCAGGAATCCCGCGTTGCCGCTCCACAGGTCGCCGTGCAGCAGCGAGGCCTGCGGGCGATGCGTTCGCAGGATATTCCCGACCGGGATCTCCTCGACCTGAAAGCCGTTCTGTTTCGCGAGCGCGAGCTGCGGCCGTAGCCGCCGCTCGCGCCAGAAGCCGGCCCACTCCTCGTGCCAGCCGTTCGCCTGCGGCGTGGCGCCGAGGTAGTTGTCGCGCCGCCAGCCGAAGCGCGGTCCGGCGCAGCGGTGCGCCGCGGCGAGCATGACGCCGAGTGCGGCGAAATCCCCGCGGGCCTGAAGCTCGAGGGGCTCGAGCAGCAGGTAGGCCTCGCCGCCGGCGACGCCGTGCGCCAGGGGCTCGGGCGCCCTGAGGCCCGCTTTCCTCAAGGCGGCGAGGCCGTCGGCTTCCGCGGCGAACGCGTCTTCGAAGCGCGCATCGTTGACCTTCAGAAACCGGCGCTCGCCTTCCACGGTGATGACATAGCAGCGATGGATGCAACCGCCGGAAGCCGGCGCGGCGGCACCGATCCGCAGCTCGGCCCTCAGGAGAGGATTCACGCCGAGGTGAGTCGCGTGTTCGCGAGATTGAGCCGATCGACCAGGATGCCGATGAAGGCGCGGTCGAACTTGCCGCGGCAGGCGACGGTCGCCTGCTCCAGGTCGGCGATGCGCACGCGCAGGATGCGCGAGCTGCGGCTCGCCGTCACGCTGGCGCCGCGCTCGTGGTCGCCGCCCGCGAGGTAGGCCATCTCCCCGAAGCACTCGCCGGGGCCGAGCACGCTCAGCAGCTTCTCGTTCTTGGTGACCCGCACCTCGCCCTCGACCACGATGCAGAAGAAGTCGCCCGGCTCGCCCTCGTGCACCAGCGCCGCGCCGGCCTGCGAGCGCTCCCAGAGGCCGATCTTGATCACCTCCCAGAGCTCGGGATCCGCGAACTGCGAGAAGAAGCGCATCGCGCGCAGCGCGGCGAACTTGTCGGCATCGCCGAACACCTCGCGCGGAGCATCGCCCAGGCCGCCGCGCAGCGCTTCGAGCAGCGCCTCGCCGAACTCGTCCCCGCTGTGGTAGCGCCGCGCCGCTTCCTTCTGCATCGCGCGGCGCACGATGCGATCCAGGGCCGGCGACAGGTCGTGCCGCAGGCTGGAGGGCGGCGCCGGGTCGTGCTGCGTGATCTGGTAGATCATGCTGAACTTGTTGGCGCCCTTGAATGGCAGCGTGCCGGCGAGCAGCTGGTACATCACCACGCCGAGCGAGTAGAGATCGGTGCGATGATCGACCAGCTCCTCGCGGATCTGCTCCGGGGACATGTAGGCGGGGGACCCCACCCCGGTGATCTGCGTGGTCTCGGCGCCGAAATTGAGCGCCAGGCCGAAATCGCTGATGCGCACGTCGGTGGGCGAGGTCGCGTAGAGGATATTGCCGGGCTTGATGTCGCGGTGCGTCACGCCCTGCATGTGCGCATAGGCGAGCGCGCGCGTGCATTTGAAGATGATCTCGATCACCTGCTCGATCGGCAGCAGGTTCTCGCGCGCGCAGAAGCGCTCCATCGTGCCGCCGGGCACGTACTCCATCACGAGGTATCCGGAGTCCTCGCCCATGCCGGCGTCGAAGATCTGCACGATGTGCGGGTGCTCGAGCTTGCCGGCGAGCGAGGCCTCGGTGAAGAACAGCTTGCGGAACATGCGGCCGCGCACCGGGTCGCGCAGCGCCTCGGGAAAGATGCGCTTCACCGCCACCTCACGGTTGCGGAACGGATCCTGGCACAGGAACACCTCCGAGGTCGCGCCCTCGCCGAGCTTGCGCACCACCGGGTAGTTCGCGACGTGGTCCACGCTACAGGCGTTTCCGGGCGCGCGCGACGGCCTTGCGGACCTGCGCCGGGGCGGTGCCCCCGGTATGCGAGCGCGCGGCGACCGACCCTTCGGGGGTGAGCACGCGGCTCACGTCGGGACCGATTCTCGCAGAGATTTTTTTGAGCTGCGCCAGCGGCAGCGCCGCCAGGTCGACGCCGGCACGCTCGGCCTCGCGCACTGCGCGCGCCACGGCTTCGTGCGCGTCGCGGAAGGCAACGCCCTTGCGCACCAGGTAGTCGGCGAGATCGGTGGCGGTCGCATGCCCCTCGAGCGCGGCGGCGCGCATCTTCCCGGGCACCGGCTCGAGGCCGGCGATCAGCCCGGCGAGCACCCCGAGGCAGCCCTTGAGTGTGTCGACGGCGTCGAATAGCGGCTCCTTGTCCTCCTGGTTGTCCCTGTTGTAGGCGAGCGGCTGGGCCTTCATGAGCACCAGCAGGCCGACGAGGGCGCCGATGACGCGGCCGCTCTTGCCGCGCACTAGCTCGGGTACGTCGGGGTTCTTCTTCTGCGGCATGATCGAGGAGCCGGTGCAATAGCGATCGGGCAGGCGCACGAAGCCGAAGCGCGGGCTCGCCCACATCACCAGCTCTTCCGAGAGGCGCGACAGGTGCACCATGGCAAGCGCCGCGCAGGCGCAGAACTCGATCGCGAAGTCCCGGTCGGATACGGCGTCGAGCGAGTTCCCGCATACGCCGTCGAAGCCCAGGGCGCGCGCCACCTGCTCCCGGTCGATGCGAAAGCCGGTTCCCGCAAGCGCCGCGGCGCCGAGCGGCAGCCGGTTCAGCCGCGCGCGGCACTGGGCGAGGCGTTCGCGGTCGCGCTCCAGCATTTCCACGTAGGCGAGCAGGTGGTGGCCGAAGGTGACCGGCTGGGCCACCTGCAAGTGCGTGAAGCCGGGCATCACCACCGCGGCGTGGCGCTCGGCCTGGTCGAGCAGGGCGCGCGCGAGATCCGCGACAAGCGCCTGGATCGCGTCGATCTCCGAGCGCAGCCACAGCCGCAGGTCGGTGGCGACCTGGTCATTGCGCGAGCGCGCGGTGTGCAGGCGCTTTCCGGGCTCGCCGATGAGCGCCGTCAGCCTGCGCTCGATGTTCAGGTGCACGTCCTCGGCGTCCAGCGACCACTCGAAGCGCCCGGACTCGATCTCGCGCCGGACACGCTCCAGGCCGCGCCGGATCGCGGCGAAGTCCCGCTTCGAAAGGATGCCGCGCGCAGCCAGCATCCGCGCGTGCGCCACCGAGCCCTCGATGTCGTGCATCGCCAGGCGCCTGTCGAAACCGACCGAGGCGGTGAAGCGCTTGACCCGCTCGTCCACGGGCTCCTTGAAGCGGCCGGACCACGGTTTCGGCTTGTTCGGCATATACTTTCAGAATGCGGTTTAAGACCGCTCTCTAAGCCCTGTGAGTATAAGGCAAAGCGCATATCCGGACCTTGTGCCGGACTTCCGCAATCTCGGGATCATCGCGCGCGTGCTGGTGGCGGTGAATGCCGCCGCACTGGCGGGCGCGCTGTTCGCCGCTCCCGATGCGGCGCAGGCGCTCGATCGCTTCATCGAGGCTGCGGCGTTTCTCGAGCCGCTGCTGCTCCTCGTGCTGATCGTCCTGTCGGTGCTTTCCGCCCCGCTCGCGCGCCTGTCGTACTGGGCGGGAGCGGGCGCGGTGGTGCTCGTGGCGGTCGCGCTCGCCGGCGCCTATCACGCCGCCTTGCGCGGCTTCGTCGCCGAGCCGCTGGGAAGCGTCTCGCGCACGCTCGCGCTGTGCGCGATCGTCGCGGTCGGCGTGCTCGGATACCTGCGCCTGGTTGCGAAGGCGTACTCCCCGGCGCTCGCGGAGGCACGCCTGCAGGCGCTGCAGGCGCGCATCCGTCCGCATTTCCTGTTCAACAGCCTGAACGCGGTGCTCGCGCTCATCCGCCGCGATCCGAAGCGCGCCGAGCGCACGCTGGAAAATCTTGCCGATCTGTTCCGCACCCTGATGTCGGATGCACGCAAGTTCGTGCGCCTGGCCGACGAGATCGCGCTGCTCGAGCGCTACGCCGAGATCGAGCAGCTGCGCCTGGGAGAGCGCCTGCGCATCACCTGGGAGCTCGATGCCGCGCCCTCCGACGCGCTGCTGCCGCCCCTGGTGCTGCAGCCGTTGCTGGAAAACGCCGTGTACCACGGCGTCGAGCCGGGCACGGCGAGCGGCGAGGTGCTGGTGCGCATCGAGCGGCGCGGCAACCGCGTGCTCGCCTGCATCGAGAACCCCTACCTGGAAGCGCAGGCCGGCCGCGCCGGCAACCGCATGGCCCTCGACAACATCCGCGAGCGCCTGGCGCTGTTCTTCGACGCCGAGGCGCGCCTCGAGACGCGCGCCGTCGATGGCCGCTACCGCGTCGAGATCGAGATTCCCTACCGCGCGGCCCGGGCATGATCCGCGTGTTCATCGCCGACGACGAGGCACCGGCCCGCGAGCGGCTGAAGGAGCTGCTCGCCGACATCGCCGAGGAGGTGCCGACGCAGGTGGTGGGTGAGGCGCGCAACGGGCTCGAAGCGATCGAGCAGGTGCCGCAAAGCGGCGCGCGGGTGCTGCTGCTCGACATCCAGATGCCGGGACTGGGCGGGCTCGAGGTCGCCCGGCATCTCGCGTCGCTCGAGTCCGGGCCGACGGTGGTGTTCGTCACGGCGCACGAGCGCCACGCCGTCGAAGCCTTCGAGCTGAACGCCCTCGACTATCTCCTCAAGCCGGTGCGCGCCGAGCGCCTCGCCGCGGCGCTGAAGAAGGCCGCCGCCGCCGGCGCGCCGGGGCCCGAGCAGCTCGCGCGCGCCGCCGAGGCCGCCCGCGAGTACCTGTCGGTGGTCGAGCGCAACCGGATCGTGCTGGTGCCGGTACGCGACATCGTGTTCCTGCGCGCGGAGCAGAAGTACGTGACCGCGCGCACCGGCAACCGCGAGTACCTGATCGAGGAGCCGCTGATTGCCCTGGAGCGCGAGTTTGCCGCGCGCTTCGTGCGCATCCATCGCAATTGCCTGGTGGCGCGCTCCGCCATCCGCGGCTTCGAGCGCGCCGCCGGCAGCGAAGACGAGCCGCATTGGCTGGTGGTGCTGGAGGGGCTCGCCGAGCGGCTCCCCGTCAGCCGCCGGCAGTGGCCGGTGCTGCGCGACGAGATCGCGGACGAGGGATGAGGCGGCTCGTCATCGCTACCCGGCGCAGTCGGCTCGCGCTCTGGCAGGCCGAGCATGTCAAGGTGCGTCTCGAAGCCTTGCACGCGGGGCTCGCCGTGCAGCTCGCCCCGATGAGCACGCGCGGCGACGAGCTGCAGGACCGGCGCCTCGACCAGGCGGGCGGCAAGGGACTGTTCGTGAAGGAGCTGGAAGCGGCCATGGCCGAAGGCCGCGCCGACCTCGCGGTGCACTCGATGAAGGATGTGCCCGCGGACCTGCCTGCCGGATTCGTGCTCGCGGCGATCACCGCTCGCGAGGATCCGCGCGATGCGCTGGTTTCGACGAAATACGGCTCCCTGCGGGACCTCCCGGAAGGGGCGGTGGTCGGCACTTCCAGCCTGCGGCGCGCGGCGCAGATCGCCGAGCGCCATCCGAGGCTCGAGATTCGCGTGCTGCGAGGCAACGTCGAGACGCGAATCGCGAAGCTGGACCGCGGCGAATACGATGCGATCGTGCTCGCCGCGGCCGGCCTGGTGCGTCTCGGGCTCCAAGCGCGCATTCGCGCGCGCCTGGAGACCAGCGAGAGCCTGCCCGCGGCCGGCCAGGGCGCGCTCGGCATCGAATGCCTCGAGGCGCGCAAGGACGTCGCCGCGCTGCTCGCGCCGCTCGCCGAGCCCGACTCGACCGCGTGCGTTTTGGCCGAGCGCGCGGTGAGCCGCTCGCTCGGGGGCAGCTGCACCGTTCCGCTGGGTGCCTACGCAGAGCGCTCGGGAGCGCGCCTGCGGCTGCGCGCCCTCATCGCCTCGCCCGATGGGCGGCGCGTGCTGCGCGCCGAAGCCGAAGGCGAGGACGCCGAGCGCCTGGGCGAGCAGGTGGCGCAGGCGTTGCGCGCCCAGGGAGCCGACGAGATCCTGAAGTCGCTCGCATGAGCCTGGGCGGGCGCGGCATCCTGATCACTCGCCCGCGCGAGCTGGCCGAGGGGCTGGCGCGGCTCGTGGAGGCCGCGGGAGGCGGGCCGATCCGCTTTCCCAGCCTCGAAATCGTCGACCTTCCCGCCCCGCAGGCGTTCAGCCGGCTGGAGCAATTCGACCGCGCCATCTTCGTCAGTCCGATCGCGGCGCGCAGGGCTGCGAAGCTGGCGCGCAAGTGGCCCCCGGCGCTGCGCGCCATGGCGCTCGGCGCCGGCACGCGGCGCGAGCTGGAGAAGCTGGGACTCGCGAGGGTGAGCGCCCCGCAGGCCGGCGCCGACAGCGAGGCGCTGCTCGCCCTGCCGGAGCTCGAGCAGGTGGCGGGCGAGCGCATTCTGATCGTCCGGGGAGAGGGCGGGCGCGGCCTGCTCGGCGAAACGCTCACCGCGCGCGGCGCGAGCGTCGAGTACGCCGAGTGCTACCGCCGCGCCCGGCCCGCGGCCGATCCGGCGCCGCTGGTCGCCGCGTGGGGGCGCGGCGAGGTCGACGCGGTAACGGTGTCCTCGACCGAGGGCCTCGACAGCCTGTTCGCGATGCTGGGCGCAAGGGGCGAGCCCTACCTGCGCGCGACACCGCTGTTCGTGCCGCACGCGCGGGTTGCCGAGCGCGCCGGTGTGCTGGGCGTTCGCCATGCGATCGTTGGCGGCCCCGGGGACGAGGAAACCCTCGCGCGGCTGGTGGCATACTTCGCGCAATGAGCGAAAACGAACCGGCACCGGCGGCCGCCCCCGAGCCTGCTCCACCGCAGCCGGCCCCGGCGCCTGCGCGCGCTTCGCGGGCGCCGCTGCTCGCGTTCGTCGCCATCATCCTGGCGGCAGGGCTGGCGGCGCTGTTCTGGCTGGACGTCCGCGAGCGCATCGGCGCCACCCAGGAGGAGGTCGCGCGCCGGCTGCGCGACATCGAGGAGAGCGCTCGCGAGGCCCGCTCGAGCGCGCGCCAGGCACAGGAGGCGCTGGGCGGGGCGCAGGCCAGGATCGGCAAGCTGGAAGCCCGCATCGACGAGTCGCAGAGCCAGCAGCTCGCTCTGGAGGCGCTCTACCAGGACCTGTCGCGCAACCGCGATGAATGGCAGCTCGCCGAGATCGAGCAGGTGCTCGCCATCGCTTCGCAGCAGCTGCAGCTCGCGCGCAACGTGCGCGCCGCGCTGCTCGCGCTGCAGCTCGCCGAGGCGCGTCTCGCGCGCGCCGATCGGCCGCAGTTCCAGCCGATCCGCGAGGCCCTGGCGCGCGACATCGAGCGCCTGAAGGCGCTTCCGGCCGCCGACCTCGCCAGTCTGAGCGCCCGCATCGAGGGGCTGGTCGCGACGGTCGATTCGCTGCCGCTCGCATTCGAGGAACGCGGCGAGCGCGTGGCGGCGGCCCCCAAGGACGCGGCGAGCCCCGGGCCGGAGCGCAACCTGCTCGAGCGGCTCGGCTCGGAAGTGTGGAACGAGCTGCGCAGCCTGATCGTGGTGCGCCGCATGGCGCAGCCCGAGCCGCCGCTGCTCGCGCCCACGCAGTCCTATTTTCTGCGCGAGAACCTGCGGCTGCGGCTGCTCAACGCGAGGCTGTCGCTGCTCGCCCGCGACGAAGCGGGCTATCGCGCGGACCTGCAGGCCGCGCAGCGCTGGATCGAGCGCTACTTCGACGCGCAGTCGAGGCAGGCCGCCGAGTCGCTGTCGCAGATCAAGCAGCTCCTGGGCGCATCGTTCACCTTCGAGATGCCGGGGATTTCCGAGAGCCTTGAAGCGGTGCGCGGATACCAGTCGCGCCGCGAGCGCACGCCTGGATGAGGTCGCTCCTCTGGCTGCTGGCGGTATTCGCGGCCGCCGTGGCCGTGGTGATCCTCGGGCGCTTCAACGCCGGCTACGTGGTGTTCGTCCATCCGCCGTACCGCATCGAGGTCTCGACGCTGTTCTTCGTCATCGCGGCCGTGGTGCTGTTCGTGAGCCTCTATGCGGTCCTGCGGCTGCTCGGCCAGACCGTCGCGCTGCCCGCGACGCTGCGCGCCTTCCGCAGGCGCCGGCGGCGCGAGCGCGCGCATGCCGCACTCGCCTCAGCGCTGCAGGCCTACTACGAGGGCCGGTATGCGCGCGCCGAGAAGGATGCGGCGCGGGCTTTCGAGACCGGACCTGCAGCGGGAATCGCCGCGCTGCTCGCGGCGCGCGCGGCGCACCAGATGCGCGACTTCGAGCGCCGCGACCTTTGGCTGGGCCGCGCGGACGCAGCCGGCGAAGCGCTGCAGGGCGCGCGCGCGGTGAGCCGGGCCGAGTTCGCGCTCGAGGAGCGCGATTTCACCGGAGCGCGCGACGCGCTGCGCAGCCTGCGCGGCTCGGGCCCGAAGCAGATCGCCACCATGCGCATGCTGCTGCGCGCGGAGCGCGGCGCGGGCTCGTGGGACGAAGTGCTGCATCTCTCGACCCAGCTCGCGAAGCGCGACGCGCTCGCGCCCGCGCTCGCCGACGAGTACAAGGTGCAGGCAACCGTGGAGCTGCTGCAGCTCTCGGCGGGCGATGCCGATGCCTTCGAGCGGCGCTGGCGCGCCCTGGGCTCGCGCGACCAGGCGCATCCGCGCATCGCGGCCGCGGGCGCGCGCCACGCCACCGCCCTCGGAAAGGCGGCGCTCGCGCGCCACATCATCGAGAAGGCGCTCGCCGTGGAATGGACGCCGCAGCTCGCCTGGCTCTACGGCGAGCTTCCCGCGGAGCTCGATCCGCCGGCGCGCGCCACCGAGGCGCGCGCCAGGATCGAGCGCGCCGAGCGCTGGCTTCCCGAGCGCGAGCGCGATCCCGAGCTGCTCGCCACGCTCGGGCGGCTGTGCGCGCATGCCGAGCTCTGGGGCAAGGCGCACAGCTTCCTCGAGGCCAGCCTCTCGTTCGAGGAAAGCCGCACCGCGCACCTCGAGCTCGCGCGGCTCGCCGAGCGCCTCGGCGAGTCTGCGGAGGCGCAGAGCCACTACCGCCGCGCCGCCGAGCTTCCGTAGGACGCGGCCCGCAGGTAGATCGGACGGCCGGCGAGGCGCGCGGGCGTCGCCGCCAGCGCCTGCCCGAACGCATCCTCGGCATGCCCGAAAGCTTCGTCCGCGGGGAATGGTATCGAGGGGCCGTGCGCGTAGGTGAGCGCCACG
>DATKAX010000148.1:0-7379 GCA_035514595.1 Burkholderiales bacterium | reverse complement strand
TCGCCGACCCGCCCGGGGCTCGCGCTCGCCATGGCGAACTACCGGGATTGCGAGCGTTGACCGGCGGCGCGCGTGCGATAGGCGCCTGCCTGCTCGTCGCATGCGGCCCGGCGTGGGCGCAGGCGCCGCAGCTTCCTCCCGAAACGCGCCCGGCCGAAAAGCCGCTGCCCCCGCCGGAGTTCCGCAAGCCGCCGCCGGCGCTGCTCGAGCTTCCGCCGCTCGCGCCGCCGGAAGCCGACCGCCTGCCGTTCGCCATCCGCGTGATGGCGCGCAAGTTCCGCTTCACCGGCAACACCGTTTTCACGGACGCCGAGCTCGCCGCGGTCGCCGCGCCGTTCGAGAACCGCGAGATCACGAGCACCGACCTGGAGGAGCTGCGCCGCCGGCTGACGCTGCATTACGTCAATCGCGGCTACGTCAATTCCGGCGCCGTGATCCCGGATCAGAGGATCGCCGACGGCGTGATCGAGATCCGCATCGTCGAGGGGCGCCTCGCGCGCATCGACGTGGAAGGCACCGAGCACTTCCGCAAGGACTACTTCAGCGAGCGCATCGCGCTGCGCGCCGGTCCGCCGCTGAATCTCGTCGAGCTCGAGCAGGGGCTGCAGATCCTGCTGCGCGACCCGCTGGTGGCGAGCATCAACGCGCAGCTCGCGCCGGGCGAGCGCCCGGGCGAGGCGCTGCTCAGGACCCGGGTCACCGAGGCGCCGCGCTACGACCTGGGCGTCTCGCTCGACAACCGTCTCTCCCCAAGCCTGGGCGAAGCGACCCTGACGCTCCATGGCGAAGTGCGCAACCTCGCCGGCACCGGCGACGTGCTGAGCGGCGAGCTCGGCGTCGCCGAGGGCATCCCCTACGATGCCAAGCTGCGCTACCGGACGTTTCTGACGGCAAGGGACACCTCCCTAGGCGTTTACTACGACCGCGCCCGCTCGGAAGTGGTGCAGGAGCCCTTCAACGTGCTCGACATCACGAGCGAGATCGAATCGTTCGGCGCCCAGATCGCGCATCCCATCCATCGCACCCCGGACCGGCAGCTGACCCTCGCCGCGGCGCTCGAGCGCCGCGAGGCGCGCACCTGGCTGCTGGGCGAGCCGTTCTCGTTCTCGCCAGGCGTGGTCGACGGCAAGAGCACCGTCTCGGTGCTGAGGCTGGTGCAGGACCTCGTCGACCGCGATCGCAACCAGGTCGTGTCCGTGCGCTCGACCTTCAGCATCGGGCTCGACGCCTTCGGCTCGACGATCCACGACGACGCGCCGGACAGCCGCTACGTGGCGTGGCTCGGCCAGCTGCAGTGGGTGCGCCGCTTCGGCGAGCGCGGCCACCAGCTGCACCTGCGCGTGAACGGCCAGCTCTCCGACGATGCGCTGCTGCCGCTGGAGCAGTTCTCGGTCGGCGGGCGGGACAGCGTGCGCGGCTTCCGCACCAACCAGCTGGTGCGCGACCGCGGCTACACCGCGTCGCTCGAATACCGCGTGCCGGTGTTCCGCAACCCGGCGGGGCACCGCAACCTGCAGTTCGCGGCGTTCGTCGACACCGGCGGCGCGAAGAACCGCGACGCGCCGAATCCCGAGCCGTCGGTCCTTACCGGCGTCGGGGTCGGGTTCATCTGGAGCCCGAGCCCGAAGCTATACGCCGAGATCTACTTCGCCGACGGGCGCACCGGCGTGCCGGACCAGCCGGGCCACAGCCTGCAGGACGACAGCATCTACTTCCGGCTGGTCGCCTACCCGCTGCGCTAGCGCTCCGCGGCGCGGTCGAACTCGGCCGCCTCGCGCAGGCCCACCTGCTCGAGCAGCGCCGCGCGCTGCTCGCGCAGGCGGCGATTGTCCGGCTCGGCACTGATCAGCCGCGAAAGATCGTCGATCGCGTCGTACCAGATGCCGCTCTCGGCATACAGGGCCGGCCAGTGCGCGCGGGGCGCCAGCTTGAGCCTCTCCAGAACCGCGCCGCCTTCGACGCGCTTGATCGAGCCGCCGGCGATCACGTCGCCGGAGCGCTGCGCGGAATTGCCCACCACCGCGACCACCCACTGGTACTCGACCCCGGGCTTGAGCGCGACGCCGTGGTCCTCGAGCCGCACGGCATGGAAGCCCTTCTCGATCGGGGGCTTCAGCATGATCTCGAGCGCCGGGGTCGAGGCCTCCTGCAGGCTTGCCGTGCTCGTGATGGCAAGCTCGACCGGCTTGTCGAGCGCCTCGGAGACGTACCAGTAGATGGTCGGCTTGTCGCGCGTCGTATAGCCGGTTTCGTTGGGCGCGATCACGTTCAGGGTCATGAGCCTCGCTCCCAGGCTGCGCGTGCCGCCGCCTACGCGCGTGGCGGGCGCGCCGCGCAGCGGCGGCTTGTAGCTGAACGGCGGAGCGGCCGTGGCCGACCCGGCGTCGAGCTGCGCGGTCTTCTGCTTCGGGGCCGGCGCTGCCGCATGCAGGGCTGAAGCGGCCAGCGCAAGCGCGGCGGTCAGTCCCAGGATGCTCGTCGAACGTGAGGTTTTCATCGGTCCTCTCCTTTGTGGCACGCCACCACGGTAGCGCCGTTTCCCGGGCCGGTCAGTGCGCCACGGCGCCGCGGCGATGTGACAAATTCACCTCCCTAGAGCCAGTTGCCGATGAGCAGGAACGCACTCCAGTAGTTCGGGTGGCGGTAACGCGGGTCCTGCAAGATGCTCAGCTGCGCCTGCTGAAGCGCCTTGGCCTTCGAGACTGCCGGATCCTGCAGGGCACGGTAGAACGCCGACACCATCGTGGCCGAGGCCGGGTCGTTGACGATCCACAGGGTGGCGAGCGCGCTTCGCGCGCCCGCCTTCACCGCGACCCCGGCGAGGCCGAGCGCCGCGCGATCGTCGCCGGCGGCGGTCTGGCACGCGCTCAGCGTGAGCAGCTCCACCGCGTCGGTGCGGAACTTCGACAGGCCGAGGAACTGCTCGAGCTTGTCCATGCTGAGCTTGCCGTCGTAGGTGAGCAGGAAGGTCTTCTCGATGTCGCTGTCGAACTGCCCGTGCGAGGCGATGTGCACGATCGAGTACGGCGTCTGCTCGAGATCCTTCTCCATGTTGGAGACCGTGAACTGCCGATTCTGCAGCAGCGTGCCGCCGTACAGGCCGTGCAGCGTCTTCAGCTCCTCGCCGACGTACGGCAGCGGCGGAAAGCCCTGCACCGACTCGGTGAGGCCGTTGAGCTGCAGCTGGATGCGCTCGCGCGCGATCGGCCGCGGATCGGTCAGCGTCAGCCCGGGCGTGGTGGCCAGGGCGTAGCGCGCGACCAGGAACTGCCTGCCGTCGTGCAAGGCGGCGAGCGGGATGGTGCGCAGCGCCCCATCGGGAACGATCACCAGCGTATCGATCCGGTGCTTCTCCAGCTCGCCGGCGATCGGCCGGATCAGCCAGTCGTAGAGCTGGCGCGCGTGGGGGTAGTACTGGTGCGTGGTCTTCTTTTCCAGGCGCGTGCGAAAGGCCCGGATCTCGGCGGTGAGCGTGCGCGCGTCGACGCGCGCCGTGAACCGCCGCATGCCGTCAGGCAGCGTCAGCAGGAGCTCCAGCCGGTCCTTCAGGATGATCGGATAGAGCGCCGCGGTGCGGGCTTCCAGCCGATCGATGCCCGCGGTGCGCGAGCGCAGCGCGGCGACGCAATCGTCCTGGAAGTAATCCTGCAGCTCCGCGCCCTTCAGCAGCTCCATGGTGCTGCGCGCATCGACCAGGTACTGCGCCACGCGCTTTTCATCTCCGACGCTGGCCGAGTGCTCGAGCAGCAGGTCGGCGAGCTCCGAGAAGACCGGCCCTATCGACTCGCGAAACGAGCCGCGGCCTGCGCCCGCCGCGAGATCCTGGCGTACCGAGCCGAGCGTGTGCACCGCGTGCTGATAGGCGAGGATCGCCTGCTCGGGCTGTCCCTGCGCGCGCAGCAGCCGCCCGGCCTGCCATTGCCAGCGATAGGTGATCTCCGGGGCATCGGCCTGCTGTGAGGCGACGATCGCGCGCTGCGTGAGCTGCAGGGCGTCGTCGTGGCGCGCGGCCTGCTCGTAGAGCTCACCCAGGTAGCCGAGCGCGTAGGAGCGCGCGAGCGCATCGTCGATGCGCTCGGCGACGGCGAGGGCCTCCTGCAACGCGCTGTGCGCGCCGCTCGCCTGCAGCCTTGCATAGAGCCGGCCCAGACCGATGAGCGCATACGCTTTATCATGGGAAGGCTCGAGCGCGCGCAGCTCCGCGCTTAATGCCGGCAGCAGGGCGGCCGCCTCGGCATGACGCCCTTCGTCGACCCGGGCGCGGGCCAGGTTGAGGGAAGCTCGCACTGCCATGTCGCTGCGGCCCGCGCTGCGCGCCGTTTCGAGCGCCTCGCGATAGGCCTTGCCCGCATCGCCGAACCGGCCCTGACGGGCAAGCAGATTTCCAAGATTGTTGAGCGCCGCAGCGGCGGTAGGCGCATTGTTCGCCTTGCGCGAGCGCTCGATGCCGGAACGCAGCACGCGCTCGGCGTCGGCCTCGCGACCCGCGAGCAGGTAGGCATGACCCAGGCTGCTTTCCAGCGCCGCGAGCAACGACTCGTTCCCGAGACGCTGCGCGAGCGCGAGCCCGTGGTGCAGCTTGTCCAGCGCCTGCGAATTGCGGCCGAGGCGAAGATCGGCCTCGGCGGCGTGCACCAGGGCGAGCAGTTGCCGCCTTTCGTCGTCGGGTGCCGCTGCATGGCTCGCCGGCGGCCAGGCGAGCGCCAGCAGCAGGAACAGCGCAAGGCAGAAAGCTCGGGTAATCATGCCACCCCCTCCCACACCCGGATGCGCTCTATTCTGCGCCAACCGCAGGCCTATTCAAGCGATAACGCATAATTCGCGCACGATGCGCCAGCTATCGCGCTTTCCGCTGCTGGCCGCTTTCGCGGCGAGCGGTCTGGTTTTTGTGGTGGTCTACGGCCTGCGCACGCTGGGGGCCCTCGAGCCTCTGGAGCTGGCCGCCTACGACTGGCATCTGCGCCTGCGCCCCGCGCCGCAGCGCCCCGCCCCCCCGGTGGTGCTGATTACCGTCACGGAGAAGGACATCCAGCAGCTCGGGACGTGGCCGGTGCCCGATGCCGTGCTGGCCGAGGCGCTGGAGACGATCTCGCGCGCCAACCCCCGGGCGATCGGCCTCGACATCTACCGCGATGTTCCCGTGCCGCCCGGCCACGAGCGGCTGAGCGCGGTGTTCCGCGAGCGCCCCCGGATTGTCGCCGCGATGCTGGTCCCGCATGCCGACAAGCCGGGCGTAGCGCCGCCACCGGCCCTGAGAGACACCGATCGCGTCGGATTCACCGACATGATCGTCGATCCGGACGGCACCGTGCGCCGCGGCCTGCTGATGGTGGATGACGGCGAGCGCGTCTTCTATTCGCTTCCGCTGCGCGTGGCGCTGCTTTACTTCGCCCAGGAAGGCATACGCGTGCAGGGCGATCCGGACAATCCGGCTCACCTGCGCATCGGTCGCACGACCTTGCGCCCGTTCGAGCCCAGCGACGGCAGCTATGTGCGCGCCGACGCCGGCGGCTACCAGTTCCTGCTCGACTATCGCGACCGCATCGATGCCTTTCCTGTCGTCACGCTCGGCCAGCTGCTGGCGGGCAGGTTCGATCCAGCGCTGCTCGAGAACAAGATCGTCCTGATCGGCGTTGCCGCCGAGAGCGTCAAGGACAGCTTCTACACGCCGTACCGGCGCTCGCTCGCAGACGGCAATCACGTGCTGTACGGCGTCGCGCTTTACGGCCACATGGTGAGCCAGCTGCTGCGCGCGGCCGCCGCAGGCGACGCACCGGTGGCCGTGGTGAGCGAGATGCGCGAAGCGCTCTGGATCCTGCTATGGAGCCTGCTTGGCGGCGCGGCGGCGCTCGGCCTGCGCTCGACGTGGCGCTTCGCCCTCGCAATCGCCGGGGGGCTTGCGCTGCTGTTCGCCGCGGTGCACGGCCTGTTCGTGCTCGGCTGGTGGATTCCCGTCGTGCCCCCCGCCCTGGGCTGGGTCGGCGCCGCCGGCGTGGTGACTGCCTACGTTCTGAGCCGCGAGAAAAAGGAGCGCGCTGAGCTGATGAGCCTGTTTTCCAGCTATGTCTCGGCGCAGCTCGCCGAGGCCATCTGGAAGGACCGCGACCAGTTCCTGAGCGGCGGGCGTCCCCGCTCGCAGCGGCTCACAGCCACGGTGTTCTTCTCCGACGTCGCCAGCTTCACCACCGTGTCCGAGCGGCTCGATCCGCAGATCCTGATGGACTGGTTCTACGAGTTCATGGAGGCGGTCACGCCGGTGGTCAGCGACCACGGCGGCGTCATCTTCCGCTTCATCGGCGACTCGATCATGGCGGTGTTCGGCGTCCCGGTCCCCCGCGCGAGCGAGAAGGAGATCGCCCAGGACGCGTCGAACGCCGTGAAGTGCGCGCTCGCGATCCAGGCGCGCGTCATCGCGCTCAACAGCAGCCTTGCGCAGCGCGGCCTGCCGCCCATCGGCATGCGCATCGGCATCCTGACCGGCCCGATGGTGGCGGGCAGCCTGGGCAGCGCGAAGCGGCTCGAGTACAACGTCCACGGCGATACGGTCAACACCGCCTCGCGGCTCGAGGGCTTCGACAAGGACAGCTTCAACCCCGACTACTTCAACGCGCCGTGCCGGATCCTGGTCGGGGAGTCGACTTTCACGCTGCTCGGCGACGAGTTCCACGGCGAGCTGGTAGGGGAGGTGCGCCTGAAGGGCAAGACCTCGGCAATCCGCATCTATCGCATCCAGGGCCGCAAGGGCGAACGCGAAACGGCGCCAGTCGGGAAAGAAGTCCTTCCCGCCCTCAGAGCCTGAAGATGCGCTGCGCGTTCCCGCCGCGGACCTTGTCCCTCGCCTCGGCCGCAAGCGCGTCGACGCGCGCGAGGCAGCCCTTCATGTCGCCGATGTTGTGCGGGTAGTCGGAGCCATAGAGCACGTTGTCCGCGCCGCCGACCTTCACCGCGAGCTCGAGGGATTCCTGCTGGAACACCACGCTGTCGTAGTAAATCTTTTCCAGGTACGAACTTGGAAGAGAAGAAACTCGCTCGCGGCACGCCGGCATGTTGGCATGGCAGATGTCCAGGCGCCCGGCGAGGTAAGGGAGCGCGCCGCCGCCATGCGAGGCGATCAGCTTGAGGCTCGGATAGCGGTCGAAGAAGCCGTCGAAGATCATGCGGCTCACCGCGAGCGAGGTGTCGAACATGAAGCCCACCGAGGCGATCAGGTTGTAGCGCTGCACGTCGAGCTGCTTGGTGCCCGGCGGCGCCGTCGGATGCACCAGCACCGGCAGTCCGCGCCGGTCGATCTCCTTCCATATCGGGGCGAATTTCCGGTGCGTGAGCGATTCGCCGTCGATGTTGGCGAGCACCATGACGCCCACCGCGCCGAGCTCGTC
>DATKAX010000147.1:0-4497 GCA_035514595.1 Burkholderiales bacterium | reverse complement strand
TCCACCGAGAGCGCCAGCAGGCCGAAGATCATCATCTGCGTCGCGAGCCCGGTCCAGAACGGGCCGGCGGCGAAGGGCAGCGACAGCAGCCCGGCCAGCACCACGAGCGCGAGCACGATGCGCGTGCGATCCACGCTCAATACTCCCGGCCAAACAGGCCGCGCGGGCGGAACAGCATCAGCAGCGCGATCGGCCCGAACAGCACGAAGTAGGAGAACTCGGGCAGCAGCCACCGCCCGTAGGCATCCAGCAGCCCCACGATCAGCGCGCCGATCATGGCGCCCTCGAGGCTGCCGAGACCGCCGACGATCACCACCACCAGCGCGTACACCAGGATCTCCCATTCGGCGCCCGGGTAGAGCGTGAGGAACGCGCCGCCCGCCACGCCCGCGAGGCCGGCGAGGAACGAGGCCAGCGCCGAGACCATCACGAACAGGCGATCGACGTTGATGCCGGTGGCGTTCACCTGCTCGCGATCGTCCACGCCGGCGCGCACCACCGCGCCGAGCTGCGTCTTCTTGTACAGCAGCCACAGCACCACGCCCACGAACACGCCGAGGAAGATGAGCACGAAGCGGTACTTGGGGTAGTAGATGTCGCCGGGCAGTATCACCGCGCCCTTGAGGAACGCCGGCGCCGGCACCATCAGGTTGTCGCCGCCCCAGATCTGCAGCGCCACATCGCCCAGCACGAACGCCACGCCCACGGTCAGCAGCACCTGCGCGAGATGGTTCTCACCCGTGCGCCGGATGAGGAAGCGGTCGATGAGGTAGCCCAGCACCACCACCGCGGCGCCGCCGCCGGCGAGCGCCAGCGCGAAGCTGCCGGTGGTCTCGGCGATCGACAGGCCGACATAGCCGCCGATGAGGTAGTAGGCGCCGTGGGCCATGTTCACCACGCGCATCAGGCCGAACGACAGCGTGAAGCCGCTCGCCAGCAGGAACAGCAGCGCAGCGAGCGATACGCCGTTGATGGCCTGCAGGATGGCGCTGGTCATCGCGGCCCCTTGAAATGAAAAGGCGGGCGTCGCCGCCCGCCCCTTCCGGCGCTCATCCGCTCAGCGCTTGTACGGGCCGCGCGCCAGGAACTCCTTCGGATCGAAGGTCCAGAACTGCGACACGCCGGTGTAGGTCTTCACCGGCACGTTGGTCAGCACCTCGCCCAGCACCGGATGCTTGATCTTCTGGATCTTCGAGATGTAGACGTTCTGGATCGGGTTGTCGTAGGCGTCGAGCTTGAGCGGCCCGCGCGGCCCCTTGATGCTCACGCTGCGCATCGCCTTGAGGAACGCCGCCTTGTCCTCGACGTTGCCGTTGATCGAGTCGATCGCGGTCTTCACCCACAGTCCCGCCGAATAGGCCGACTCGCCGAACCAGGACGGCAGGCGCTTGGTGCGCTTGGCGAATTCCGTGGTGAAGGCGATGTTCTCGGGCGTCTGCAGGCCCGCGGCGTAGTTGAGCGAGTTGCCGATCAGGCCGATGGCGCGATCGTCCATCTGCGGCAGCACGTCCTGGTGCATCCAGTAGCCGCCGTAGATCTTCTTCTTCTTGTCCATGCCGAAGTTGAACCAGGCCTCGAACAGGCGCACGCGATCGGCGCCCACCACGACCGCCGAGACGCCGTCGGTGTCGGCGGGGATGGCCGCGATGGTGGCGCCGTAGTCCTTGGTGCCGATCGGGTTCCAGATGATCTTCGCCACCTTGCCGCCCAGGGCGGTATAGGAGCGCACCGCCCCGAGCGTCACCTCGTGGCCCCAGGTGTAGTCCTGGCCGATGAAGGTGACGTTGCGCAGGCCGAGCTCGTTGTACATGTACTCGCCCCACGGGTGGCCGATCTGGCTCGCCGAGACGGCGGTGCGCACCACGGTGGGCGAGCGGTCCCACTTGGTGATGGTGTCGGCGCCGGCCGCGTCCATCACCAGCGGCACGCCGGTCTCCTTGCTCACCTGCGCCACCGCCGGGCCCTCGTGGCCGCACAGCGGCCCGATCATGAAATGCACCTTCTCCTGGTGCACGAGGCGGCGCGCCTGCGTCAGCGCCTGGTCGGGATTGCAGGTGGTGTCGGCGATGACCAGCTCCACCTTGCGGCCGCCGGCGGTGTACTTCGCCTGCTCCCAGTAGAGCCGCATGCCTTCGACCATGTCCTTGCCCGGCGTGGCGAGCGGGCCGGTGACCGGCGCGAGCACGCCGATCCTGATCGGGCCCGATTGCGCCTGCACGGCGGCGCTGACGCCAAGAGCAATGGAAATCGAAACGACTTTTGCGAGCGTTGTCATTGAGCCTCCTCCTTGAGGTCGAGGAATTATACTGAGGCCATGGCGCAAGATCTGGAGCGTTTCGGCAGCGGGCGCGAAACGCCCCGCAGCGAGGACGACCCGCTGCTTCTCGGGCGCGGGCGCTTCACCGACGACCTGAAGCCCGCCGGGCACGCAGCCGCGGCCTTCCTTCGCTCGAGCATGGGCCACGCCGCGATCCGCGGCATCGATACCGCCGCTGCTGCCAGGCTGCCGGGCGTGCTCGCGGTGATCACCGGCGCGGAGCTCGCGCGCGAGGGGCTGGGCGCGATCCCGCCCGCCGTGCTGCTGCCGGGGCGCGACGCAAAGCCGATGTTCGCCACCGCCATGCCGGCGCTCGCGCACGAGCACGTGCGCTACGTCGGCGAGCCGGTGGCGCTGGTGGTGGCGCAGACGCTCCCGCAGGCCCTCGACGCGTTGGACGCGGTGCAGGTGGACTACGACGAGCTGCCCGCGGCGGCAGACATCGAGAGCGCGATGGCCCCGGGCGCGCCCCTCCTGTATGCCGGGGCGCCAGGCAACCTGGCGCTCGACTGGGAGCACGGCGACGCCGCCGCGGTCGACGCCGCGTTCGAAGCGGCTGCGCACAAGGTTACGGTGCGCCTGGCCGATACGCGCGTCGCGCCGAGCGCGCTCGAGCCGCGCGCCGCGACCGCGTCATGGGACGGAAAGCGCTACACGCTGGTGGCCTCCACCCAGGGCGTGGCGCTGGTGAAGAAGACGCTCGCCGAGTCGGTGCTCAAGTCGCCGCCGGAGGCGATCCGCGTGCTCACCTACGACGTCGGCGGCGGCTTCGGCATGAAGGTGCAGACCTACGCGGAGTACGCGGCGCTGCTCTACGCGGCGAAGCGCTGCGGCCGCCCGGTGCACTGGTGCGCGACGCGCCTGGAGAGCTTCCTCGCCGACACGCACGGCCGCGACGGCGTGCTCGAAGGCGAGCTCGCGCTCGACCGCGACGGGCGCTTCCTCGCGTTGCGCGCGCGAATGCGCGTGGGCATCGGCGCCTATGCTTCCACCTACGTCGCCATCATCGCCACCAACAACACCAAGAACTGCCTCTCCAGCGTCTACCGCCTCCCGGCGATCCACACCGGGGTGAAGATGGTGCTCACCAACGCGGCGCCGCTCGGGCCCTACCGCGGCGCCGGCCGCCCGGAGGCGATCTACCTCGTCGAGCGGCTGATCGACGCGGCGGCGCGCGCCACCGGCATCGATCGCGTCGAGCTGCGCCGGCGCAACCTTATCCCGCCCTCGGCCATGCCGTACGCGGCGCCGAGCGGCCAGACCTACGACAGCGGCGAGTTCGAGGCGGTGCTCGACAAGGCGCTCGCGCTTTCCGACTGGAACGGATTTCCCGCCCGGCGCAAGCGCTCGGAGGCGGCGGGCCGGCTGCGCGGCATCGGCCTGGGCTGCTTCCTCGAGGTGGCGGGCGGCGCGCCGCTCACCGAAACGGCCGACCTGCGCTTCGAGGCCGACGGCACCGCGGTGCTGCGCACCGGCGCGCAGGCCATGGGCCAGGGGCAGATGACGACGCTTCCCCTGATCCTCGCGCACGCGCTCCAGGTGGACGCCGCGCGCGTTCGCATCGTGCAGGGCGACAGCGACGAGGTGCCCGGCGGGCTGGCGACCGTCGCCTCGCGCTCCACCATGATGGCGGGCGGCGCCATGCTGCGCGCCGCGGAAGAAGCCATCCGGAAGGGCACCGGGCTCGCCGCCGAGCTGCTGGAAGCGGCCGCCTCGGACATCGAGTACGCCGCCGGCGAATTCCGCGTCGCCGGCACCGACCGGCGCGTCGGCTGGCCAGAGCTCGCGCGCAGGAATGGCGGCGCGCTCGACACCGTCGCCGCGTACGCCGCGCCCGAGATGAGCTTTCCCAACGGCTGCCACGTTTGCGAGGTCGAGATCGACCCGCAGACCGGCGTGGTGGAGGTCGTGGGCTATGCGGCGGTCGACGACGTCGGGCGCGTGGTGCACCAGAGCATCGTCGAAGGCCAGATCCACGGCGGCGTGGCGCAGGGGCTGGGGCAGGTGCTCGGCGAGCAGGTGGTCTATTCCGAGGAGGGGCAGCTCCTGACCGCCTCCTTCATGGACTACGCCATGCCGCGCGCGGGCGACCTGCCGATGCTCAAGATCGGCCACCACGTCGCGCCCTGCACCACCAACCCGCTCGGCGCCAAGGGCGCGGGCGAGTCCGGCGTCGCCGG
>DATKAX010000146.1:0-10623 GCA_035514595.1 Burkholderiales bacterium | reverse complement strand
GCCTCGGCCGACGTGCTCGAGCCGTTCCGCCCCGAGGTGGTGAGCTTCCATTTCGGGCTGCCCGAGGCGAAGCTGCTGGCGCGCGTGAAGTCGTGGGGCGCGAAGATCCTGTCGTCGGCGACCACGGTGGAAGAGGCGCTCTGGCTCGAGGCCCATGGCGTGGACGCGGTGATCGCGCAGGGGCTCGAGGCCGGCGGCCATCGCGGCATGTTCCTCACCAACGACATCAAGACCCAGGCCTGCACCCTGGCGCTGCTGCCGCAGGTCGTGGCGGCGGTGAAGGTGCCGGTGATCGCCACCGGCGGCATTGCCGACACCCAGGGCGTGCGCGCCGCGTTCGCGCTCGGGGCTTCCGCGGTCCAGGTCGGCACCGCCTTTCTTCTGTGCCATGAGGCGACCACCAGCGCCGTGCATCGCGCCGCGCTGAAGAGCGAGGCCGCACGGCACACCGCGCTCACGAACCTCTTCACCGGCCGGCCGGCGCGCTCGATCGTCAACCGCGTGCTGCGCGAGATCGGCCCGATGAATCCAGGCGGGCCCGCCTTCCCGCTCGCCACCACGGCGATCACGCCGTTGCGCGCCAAGGCCGAGGCGCAGGGGTCGAGCGACTTTTCGCCCATCTGGAGCGGGCAGAACCCGCGCGGCTGCCGCGAGGTCAGCGCGGCGCAGCTGTTGGAGGGGCTGGTTCCCTGACGGGAAACGTATAAATGGAGTCTGACCCCATTCATGACTACCGCAGCGCGCGCCGCCCCGGGTTGCGGTCGTTGATGAAGATGTCGGCGAGCAGCCAGACGCCGCCGGCCGCGGCCGCGAGGAAGCACAGGATCGCCAGGCCCGGATAGCCGAAGACGCGGAAGTCGGTCTCCACGCGCATCAGCAGGGCGGCGCCGATGATGAGCGCGGCGAGGATGATGCCGGAGGCGATGCGGTTGGCCACCTTCTGCAGGCCGTCGAGCACCACGTCCACGTCCATGGTGCGCACCTTCACCTCCAGCTCGCGGGTGGAGATCGCGTCCATGATGCGGTTGAGCCGCGTCGGCAGCCCGGCCATGAAGTCCTTCAGTGATCTTGGTGCCCGACACGTACTCCATGGTCAGCACGCGCCGGGTGTAGAAGTTCTCGATGGGCTGCGGCACGTACAGGCGGTCGAAGCCCTCGAGGTTGCGCAGCATCGCCTTCAAGTTCTGCGCCTCGCGCTCGTAGTCGAGCTCGTGCATCACCGACTGGCGCAGTTCCGCGACGATGGCGCCGAGGCGCCGGCGCGCGGCCCACTCGCTGTGCTCGTCGAGGAAGCGGGAGAAGGCCGGGATGAGGGGGCAGAAGTTCTCCTTCCCTTTGGCGCGTTCAGGCGCTCGGGCATACTTCGCCGAATGACAATGAAGAACCGCGGCGCCGACGCGCTGGCGCAATCGCTGGCGCGCGCCGGCGTGAGACGGCTGTTCACGCTCTCCGGCAACCACATCATGCCGGTCTTCGACGCCGCCCTCGACGCGGGCATCGATCTGCTGCACGTGCGCCACGAGGCCGCGGCGGTGCACATGGCCGACGCCTGGGCGCGGCTCACGGGCGAGGTGGGCGTCGCGCTCGTCACCGGAGGCCCGGGCCATGCCAACACGGTGTCGGCGCTCTACACCGCGGCGATGGCGGAGTCGCCCGTCGTCCTCCTCTCGGGCCACGCGCCCAACGATCAGCTGGGCCTGGGCGCCTTCCAGGAGATGCGCCAGGCCGAGGTGGCCGCCCCGCTCACCAAGTCCTCGTGGGTGAACGACCGCGCGGCCTCGCTGGCGCGCAACGTGGCGCTCGCGATGCGCACGGCGGCCGCGGGGCGTCCCGGGCCGGTGCACCTGAGCCTGCCCACGGATTGCCTCGAGGGACCGGCCGACCTGGACGCGCTCCCGGCAACCGGCGATTTCCTGCCGGAGCCGGCGCCGATGGACGAAGAGGCCGCGCGCGCGGTGCTCGAGCGCCTGCAGGGCGCGAAGTGCCCGTTGATCCTCGCGGGGCCGGCGTGCATGACGCGGCGCGGGCGCGCGGCGATGGCGGCGCTGGAGGCGGCGAGCGGCGTCCCCGTGATCGGCATGGAGAGCCCGCGGGGCATCCTCGACCCGAGCCTCGGCGCATTCGCCGGGATGCTCGCGCAGGCCGACTGCGTGCTGCTGCTCGGCAAGCGCCTCGACTTCACGCTGCGCTTCGGCAGGCCGCCGGCGATGTCCGCCGAATGCTCTTTCCTGCAGGTCGATGCGGAAGCGGCCGAGATCGAGCGCACCCGCGGCGCGATGCGCTCGCGCCTGCGGCAAAGCGCCGTCGCCGACGTTTTCCCCGCGATGGAGGCGCTCACGCGCTGCGCGACGCGACTCGCAAGCGGATGGCTCGACGAGGCGCGCGCGGCGATCGCCTACCGGCCCGCCGCATGGGACGGCGCGGCCTCCACGCTCGCCGGCCGCATGCATCCGGTGCAGGCGTTGCGCCCGCTGCAGGCGCTGCTCGATGCGCATCCTGCCTCGGTCCTCGTTTGCGACGGCGGCGAGTTCGGCCAGTGGGCGCAGGCGTGCCTCGCCGCGCCCCATCGGGTGATCAACGGCGTCGCCGGCTCGATCGGCGCCGGGTTGCCCTTCGCGCTCGCCGCGCGCCTCGTGCAACCCATCGCACCGGTCATCGCAGTGATGGGCGACGGCACCTTCGGATTCCACGCGGCCGAGATCGACACGGCGGTGCGCTACCGGCTGCCCTTCGTCGCGGTGGTGGGCAACGATGCGCGCTGGAACGCCGAGTACCAGATCCAGCTGCGCGAGTACGGCCGCGATCGCCTCGTGGGCTGCGAGCTGCTGCCGACGCGCTACGACCAGGTGGCCGCGGCCTACGGCGGCTTCGGCGAGCGCGTGACCGAGGCGCAGCAGGTGCTCGCCGCGGCGCACCGCGCGATCGACTCGCGGCTTCCCGCCTGCCTCAACGTGATGATCGAGGGGCTCGCGGCGCCGGACATCAGGCGGCCGTGACACGGGATATCGTCTTCACGCCGGCCACGCGGCTCGCGCGCCTGATCCGCAGCCGCCAGCTCTCCGCCGTCGAGGTGATGAAGGTGTTCATCGCGCAGGTGGAGCGCGTGAACCCGCGCGTGAACGCGATCGTGACCTTCGTTCCGGAAGGGGCGCTCGCCGCGGCGCGCCGCGTCGACGCGGCCATCCGGCGCGGCCGCGACCCCGGCCCGCTCGCGGGGCTGCCGATCGCCTACAAGGACATGATCGCGACGAAGGGCATCCGCACCACCTTCGGCTCGCCCATCCACGCCGACCACGTGCCCACCGGGGATGCGCTCCTCGTCGAGCGGCTCGAGGGCGCGGGCGCCATCACGCTCGGCAAGACCAACACGCCGGAATTCGCCGCGGGCAGCCAGACCTTCAACGAGGTGTTCGGCCAAACGCTCAATCCCTGGGATCTCGGGAAGACCTGCGGCGGCTCCTCCGGCGGCGCGGCCGTGGCGGTCGCCTGCGGCATGCTGCCCTTCGCCGACGGCTCGGATCTGGGCGGCAGCTTGCGCAACCCGGGCAACTTCAACAACGTCGTGGGATTGCGCCCGACGCCCGGGCGCGTGCCGGCCTGGCCCGCGAGCGACCTGTGGGCGTCGATGGCGGTGCTCGGGCCCATCGCGCGCTCCGTGGCCGACTGCGCCTTCCTCTTCTCGGCCATGGCCGGGCCCGATCCGCGTTCGCCCATCGCCCTCGAGACGCCGGGCAAGGTCTTCGCCCGATCGCTGGCGAGGGACTTCCGCAAGGTGCGCCTCGCGTGGTGGCCGATCCGCAACTCGCGCCTCGCAGGCAGCGACGACATGCCCGTGGACCGGCGCGTGGTGGCGGTGCTCGAGCGCCAGCGCAAGGTGTTCGAATCGCTGGGCTGCATCGTCGAGGAGGCGTATCCGGACCTGTCGGGCGCCGACGAGGCCTTCAAGGCGCTGCGCGCGCTGGCTTACGTGCAACGATACGGCTCGCTGCTGGAGGAGCACCGCGCGCGGATGAAGGACACGGTGGTGTGGAACATCGAGCAGGGCATGAAGCTCTCGGGCGGGGCGCTCGGCCGCGCCCTGAGCCTGCGCTCTGAGGTCTTCTCGCGCATGCGCTCGTTCATGGAGCGCTACGAGTTCCTGCTCTTGCCGGTGAACCAGGTGCCGCCGTTTCCCGTGGCCACGCCCTGGGTGCGCGAGATCGAGGGCGTGAAGCTCGAGACCTACGTGGACTGGATGAAGACCTGCTGCCACATCACCACCACGAGCCATCCGGCCATCTCGGTGCCCGCCGGGTTCACCGACGACGATCCGCCGCTGCCGGTCGGGCTGCAGGTGGTCGGCCGCTATCGCGACGACTTCGGCGTGCTGCAGCTCGCCCACGCCTTCGAGCAACAAACCGGTACAGCCGCCAGGCGCCCGCCCGTCGTAGACTAGGCGCGTCGAAAGGAGGTGTCGGATGAAGGCGATCCTTCCCCTGCTGCTCGCGGTATTGCTGGGCGCCTGCGCAGCCGCGCCCGTCGCGCCTTCCGCGGCGCACCTGCTCCACGACGACCTCGTCCAGCCCCCCTCCGAGCGCATCGAGGACGCAGCCGAGATCTTCGCGGTGAGCGACGACATGCGCCGCCACCTCGCCTTCGAGCTGGCGAGGCACTTCAGGACCAAGGGCCGCGCCAAGGGACTCTCGGAGGCGCTCTACAGCCGCAACATGCTGGCCATCGAGTACGACGGGACGTTCACGCGCAATGCCGCGGAGACGTTCAAGATACGCTCCGGCAACTGCCTGTCGCTCGCGATCATGACGGCCGCGCTCGCCAGGGAGCTCGATCTCGCGGTCACGTACCACAGCGTGATCGGCGAGGAGCAGTGGAGCCGCAGCGGCGGCGTGTACTTCGCCGCCGGCCACGTGAACCTCACGCTCGGCCGGCGCCACATCGACCCGAGGAACCGGCTGGGCACGGGGGACCTGCTCACCATCGATTTCGTGCCGGTGCGCGCGCCCCACGGACAGCGCACGTGGCTCATCGAGGAAAAGACGGTCGCGGCGATGTACATGAACAACCGCGCGGCCGAGTCGCTTGCCCAGGGGCGCTGGAACGACGCCTACTGGTGGGCGAGGGCCTCGGTCATGCAGGACCCGGCGTTCATGAGCGCGGCCAATACCCTCGGCGTGGTCTACCGGCGCATGGGACACCTCGCGCAGGCCGAGGAGGCGCTCGCGCACGTCATGGCGCGCGAGCCCGAAAACACCACGGTGCTATCGAACCTCGCGCTGGTGTATGCCGACCAGGGGCGCGCGGCCGAAGCCGCGGCTGCCACGAGCAGGCTGCTCGCGTTGCAGCCGCAGCCGCCGTTTCACTTCCTCGAGCGCGGCATCGCCGCCATCAGGCGCGGCGAGTTCGCCGCCGCGCGCCGGGAATTCGAGCGCGAGGCGGAGCGCGACGACGAGTACCACGAGCTGCAATTCTGGATGGCCGTCGCCGACGCCGCCCTGGGCGACTACGGCGCGGCGAGCAAGCACCTGCAGGTCGCCATCAGGAACAGCCCCGACCGGCGGCAGTCGGACCTCTACTCCGCCAAGCTCGCTCTGCTGCGGAAGAATTGATGGGTGGCTGCGGCCGGCGGATTGCGACTTTAATGCCGGTGTTTGGACCGCAGAGGTACGCAGAGGAAACGCAGAGGATACGCAGAGGAAAGGCCACTCGGTCCTGTTCGTGGCTGCGACCGTAGCCCCGAAACGTCTGAAATGGGGTTTTCCTCTGCGTATCCTCTGCGTTTCCTCTGCGTACCTCTGCGGTCCAATCCCCTGATTGGCGTTCGGGTGCTGCCGGTCGCAGCCCGTTACCGCTAGTAGCGCCGGTCCTCGTAGTAGCGGGGCGCTTCCTCTTCGCGATAGTGGCGTTCCTCGTAGCGGCGATCGTCGTAGCGGCGCCCTTCGTAGCGCCGGTCGTAACCGCGGGAATAGCGCGGCTCGCTGTAGTAGCGCGGCGAGGCGCGATAGGCGCGCGGCTGGTAGGCGGGCTCGTAGTAGCGGGTGGGGGCGCGATCGTAGTAGCGGCGGTCGTAGCCGCGGTCGTAACGGTGGCGGTCGTAGTATCCATAGCCGCGGCGATGGTCGTAGTGGTGCGCATCGCCGATGGCCAGTCCCAGGATCGCGCCCACGGCCGCGCCGGGCGGGCCGCCGATCGCGGCGCCGATGCCGCCGCCGATGATCATTCCGGCCACCGGGTCGCCCGCCGAGGCCTGGGTCGAGAAAGTTGCCGCGGCGGCAGCGGCGGCGATGGTGGCGACGAGAATCGTTTTCTTCATGGTTTCCCCCCTTGTGGTTACCTGCGCACTTCGACGGTGATCTGCTCGACCTCCACGCGGCGATTGGGCTCCAGGCACTTGATCAGGTCCGCCTGCTTCCTGTCGTCGCACTGCACGACCGGGTCCGCCTCGCCCTTGCCCACGGTCTCCAGCCGCCGCGGCTCGATGCCCTTGCCGACGAGGTACGCCTTCACCGCTTCCGCCCGTTGCTTCGACAGCTTCAGGTTGTAGGCCTGGGCTCCGATGCGGTCGGTATACCCGGTGATCGTCACGTTGTCGATCTGCGGATCGCGCCGCATCGCCTGGGCGATCTCGTCCAGCTTCGGTTGCGGCATCCTGAGCGTCGCCTTGTCGAACCCGAAGAGCTCGGTGGCCGAGAGCGTGTAGCGCTCCAGGCGCGCGCGCCTTTCGGGCTCCGGCGGCCGCTGCGGCTCGATCTGCGCGTAGGAGCGCTCGCTGCGCTCGGGCGGCTCCTGGTACTCACGCTCGATGTACACCGGCTCGCGCTCGACGTAGCGCTCGATGTAGACGGGCGCGTCGTAGTAACCCACGTAGGGTGCGGCGAACGGGGCGTAGAGCCAGCTTGGATAGCCCCAGTTGTAATAGTACGGGCTGCTCCGGTAGTAGCGAGGGCCCCAGTCGCGCCAGCCGTAATGGCGGGGAGAGTAGTGGGGGCGGCTGAAGTGCCGGCCGGAGTAGCGGTCGCCGCGCCATCCGTCGCGATGGCCGCCCCGCCAGTTGCGATCGCCGCGGCTCCAGTCGCCTCGCCGGGTTCGGTCGCCTCGCCGGGTTCGGTCGCCCCGGTTGCTCCAGTCGCCTCGTTGGGTGCGCTCGCCCCGGCTGCTCCAGTCGCCCCGCGGCGTGCGCTCGCCGCGCGCCCCGTCTCGGCCGTCCCGCGTGCCGCGGTCCTGCGCCCCTGCCATCCCCGAAGCGAGCGCCAGCATCGCCGCCGCCGCCCAGATGCCGAGTTGTTTCATTGCCTTGCTCCGGTGACCTGCCGCCGAGACGGTCGATCAGTAGTCAACGCGGAGAGCGCGCCGCACGTTGACAGTCGTCGCGATTCGGTGAGCCAGGTCAAGGCGGGGAGCCGCAGGGCCTGTGATGCGAAGGCGCTTGGTTCCCCGGAGATAGTCCAAGTGGAGCGGGGTGCGAGCGATGCTGAGCAGTCGCGGCCTTGGCGGAGCGGTGCTAGGAGCTGCAGGAAAGCATCGAGCAGCCCGCGCGGTCGCGCGCCCAGTCCGGGCGCCGCGCCGCGAACGCCTCACGGCCCGGCTGCTCGTCGTAGGGCAGGCGCATCACGTCGAGCAGCTCGTGGATGCCTGCGTAATCGCCGGCGGCGGCGCGGTCGATCGCCTGCTGCACGAGGTAGTTGCGCAGCACGTACTTCGGGTTGGCGGCGCTCAGGGTGTCGGCGCGGCGTTCCGGCGAGAGCGCGTCGGACCGGACCCGGGCGCAATAGCGTTGCAGCCACGCCACGAGCGCGGGCTCGTGATCGCGGCGCTTCGCCTCGTCATAGAAGGCCCCGGCGAACGGTGCGGGCGAGGGGCTCGCGATGTCGAGACCTGCGAGCGCGCGGAAGAAGATCGTCATGTCCACCTGCGCGGCGCCCAGCAGGGCGTGCAGCGATTCGACCAGCGCCTCGTCCCCGGGCTCGAGCGCGGAAAGGCCCAGCTTCGCCGCCGTGTTGGCGCTATCGGCCGCGATGAACGCCTTCTCGAAGCGGTCCATGCCGGCGTGCAGCGGCTCCAGCGAGCCGAAAGCGGGCGCGAGCGCGTTGGCGAGACGGCCCAGGTTCCAGTGGGCGACCCGCGGCTGGTAGCCGAAGCGATAGCGCCGCCCGCCCGCGTCGGTGGTGTTGGGCGTCCAGTCCAGGTCGAAGTCGTCGATCCAGCCGTAGGGGCCGTAGTCGATGGTGGGCCCGAGGATGGACATGTTGTCGGTGTTCATCACGCCGTGCACGAAGCCCACGCGCATCCAGTGGGCCACCATCACCGCAGTGCGCTCGCAGACTTGCGCGAACCACTCGGCGCGAGCTTGCTCGCCTGCTCGCGATGCATTGGATCCCTGACGACTCGGGGATGACGAGGCTTCGTCGCCCCCGTGAAGACGGGGGCCCAGTCCAGGGAAATCGCGATTGATCGTGAAATCGATCAGCCGGTCGAGCAGCCCATGGTCGCCGCGCGAGGCCGGCAGCTCGAAGTTGCCGAAGCGGATGAAGGAGGGCGCCACGCGGCAGACCACCGCGCCGGGCTCCATCCGCGGGCGGCCGTCGTAGAACATGTCGCGCTCGACCTGCTCGCCGGTGGCCACGAGGCTCAGCGCGCGCGTGGTCGGCACGCCCAGGTGGAACATCGCCTCGCTGCAGAGGAATTCGCGGATCGAGGAGCGCAGCACCGCGCGGCCGTCGGCGCTTCGCGCGTAGGGCGTGGCGCCGGCGCCCTTGAGCTGCAGCTCCCAGCGTTCGCCGCGCGCGTTGATCGTCTCGCCCAGGGTGATGGCGCGCCCGTCGCCCAGCTGGCCCGCCCAGTTGCCGAACTGGTGGCCGCCGTAGTTCGCCGCGTAGGGCTGCATGCCTTCCAGCAGGGCGTTGCCGCCGAAGACCGCGGCGAAGCGCGGCGAGCGGATGTCCTCTTCGGGAAGGTCCAGCAGCGCGGCGACCTCGGGCGAGTGGGCGACCAGCCTCGGCGCCGCGACCGGCGTGGGCTCGATGCGCGAGAACAGGGCGCCGTGCACCTGCCTGCGGCGACTTCCGGACTGCGGGTCGCCGGGCAGCTCGCGGACGAAGGAGTTGTCGAAGCGGAGGTCAAGCATAAATGGGGTCAGACTCCTTTGAAGTTAATCACTGCGTAGCGATTAACTTCAAAGGAGTCTGACCCCATTTATTCACTGCGCAGCGATTAACTTCAATGGAGTCTGACCCACTCTTGTCCAAGATAAATCCGAGATAGGGGTGGATGGCGTAGGGCCATCCGTGGATGTAGGGTGTTGATGAAGTCGCCAAACCACATCGACGCCAAGACAAACACGGAGGCCCTACGTGAGAGCATCTTGCAGCATGTTCAGTCAGATTCTCAAGCTGATTCCGCGGCTGGAGTTCGAGAGGTTGGTCAAGGAAAGCGGTGCCGAGCGCGCGGCGAAGGGCTTGAGCAGCTGGAGCCAGTTCGTGGCGATGATGTTCTGCCAGCTGGGGCGGGCCAATTCGCTGCGCGAGATCGAGGGTGGCCTGAAGAGCTGTGAGGGAAAGCTGGCGCATTTGGGCATAGAGGCGCCGGCGCGGGCCTCGCTGTCTTACGCCAACGCCCATCGGCCTTGGCAGCTCTACGAGGGGGTATTTCATCAGCTGCTCGGGCGCATTCGCGGCGACGTGGGGGCGGCGCACAAGTTTCGCTTCAAGAACAAGCTGGTGAGCCTGGATTCGACGCTGATCGATCTGAGCCTCAAGCTCTTCGACTGGGCGAAGTTCAATCGCATGAAGGGCGCGATGAAGCTGCACCTGGTGCTCGATCATGACGGTTATCTACCCTCTTTCGGAGTGATCACCGACGGCGACGTCTCCGACGTCGAGGTGGCTCGCAAGCTCGACTTTGCGCCGGGCACGGTGGTGGTGGAGGATCGGGGCTACACCGACTATGCGCTCTACGGTCGTTGGAGCGAGCAAGACGTGTACTTCGTGACGCGCATGCGCGCCAACGCCTGCTTCGAAGTCGTCCAACAAAACGACCTGCCTCGCGACATGAACATCCTCGCCGATGAAACCATTCGGCTGACGGGCGCGCATGGCAGTAGATGCCCCCATCTTCTGCGGCGCATCGAAGCCGTGCGTGAAGATACCGGCGAAGTTCTCGCCTTCCTGACCAACCATCCTCGCTTGGCCGCCAGCACCGTGGCGGCAATCTACAAGGAGCGCTGGCAGGTCGAGCTGTTGTTCAAGGCGCTCAAGCAAAACCTGAGGCTCAAGACCTTCGTCGGCACCTCGCCGAACGCCGTAAAGACCCAGATCTGGTGCGCGCTCATCAGCCTGCTTCTGCTGCGCTATTTGCAGCTGCGCTCTCGTTTCGGCTGGTCGTTGTCCAATCTGGTGGCGCTGCTGCGGATGAACCTCTTCACCCATCGGGACTTGAACGCCTGGATCGATCAGCCGTTTGAAACACCTCCCGACGCGGCCGCCGAACCGCTCCAGATGGCCATGGCCTTCCGATGATTTGGGACAGCACAGAGGGGCACCAACCTGGAATCCGCTCCAAATTACGCCCTTTGCCCCACAAATCAGGGCTAATCAACCTGATCCGAGGCTGTCTTGGACAGCAGTGGGTCAG
>DATKAX010000145.1:0-18489 GCA_035514595.1 Burkholderiales bacterium | reverse complement strand
GTGTTACTGAGGCTGGTGGCAGCAGGCGCCTTCGGGGCGTTCATGGTAAGCGGGCCGCTGCAGCATGTGGGTGCCCTGCCGGAGACCGCGATGGGAAATGCGAGCAAGAGCCTGATCAGGGCGGCGCTCAACATCGGGGTGACCGAGGCGTGGGGGAGGTGCGGCGGGTTCGGCGGCAAGCAGGGCAATAACGGCTTCGGCAACGGCGGGGGTGACGGCGTGCCGGGGCGCTCCAACTTCCAGGACCGCACCCGCTAGGGCGGCGTTTTGCTCGTAAACTGCAGCCCGGATGAAGCGCCGGGCTGCGGTTTTTTTGTTCCTGGTGGCGGCGGGCGTCGCCCAGGCCCAGCTGCCGGCCGTCGCCACGCGCGACGGCGTGCCGACACTCGCGCCGCTGCTCGAGAAGGTCACTCCCGCGGTGGTCAATATCGCGGTGCTGCAGCGCAGCCCGGAGGAGCAGAACCCGCTGCTGCGCGATCCCTTCTTCCGGCGATTCTTCGGCGTTCCTGAGCCCTCGCGGCCGCAGGTCTCGGCCGGCTCCGGCGTGATCGTGGACGCAAAGAACGGCTACGTGATGACCAACGCGCACGTGGTGAAGGATGCCCGCGAGATCCTGGTCACGCTCAAGGACAACCGCCGCCTCGCCGCAAAGCTCGTCGGCTCGGACCCCGGGACCGACATCGCGCTACTGAAGGTAGAGCGGGCGGGCCTGGTCGAGGTGCCGTTCGGCGACTCCGACGCCCTCCAGGTGGGCGACTTCGTGGTGGCGATCGGCAATCCGTTCGGTATCGGCCAGACGGCGACCTCCGGGATCGTGTCCGCGCTCGGCCGCAGTGGCCTCTCGGTCGAGGGCTACGAGCACTTCATCCAGACCGACGCGTCGATCAACCCCGGCAACTCGGGCGGGGCGCTCGTCAATCTGAAGGGCGAGCTCGTCGGCATCAATACCGCCATCATCGGCCCCGCAGGCGGAAACGTCGGCATCGGCTTCGCAGTGCCCGCAGTGCTCGCGCGCGCGGTGATGGAGCAGCTCATCCGGTTCGGGGAAGTCAGGCGCGGCCGGCTGGGCGTCGCGATGCAGGATGTGCCCGCCGGCACGGGCGCAACGCTTACCGAGGTGCAGCCTGGCTCGCCGGCCGCGGCCGCGGGGTTGCGCAAGGGCGACGTCATCACGGTGCTCAACGGCCGTCCGGTGCGGGGCGCCGCCGAGCTGCGCGCGCGTCTGGGCGTCGTCCCGGCCGGCGAGACGGTGGAGTTGCGGGTGCAGCGCGGGAAGGAGATCAGGACGGTCAAGGCGCGCATCGCGGAGATCGAGGCTGGGCGCGCCTCCGGCGCCCAGATGCTGCCGGAGCTCGCGGGGGCGGCGCTTGCGGAGGTCGCACGCCGGGGCCTGACCGGAACCGACCGCGCGGTGCTGGTCACCGCGGTGCAGGGCGGCAGCCCTGCCTTCCACCATGGGCTGAGGGCCGGCGACCTCATCGTCAGTGTCAACCAGCGCCGCATTACGAGCGTCGAGGCGCTGACCCAGGCGCTGCGCGCCTCCGGCAGCGTGTCGCTCAACGTCCTGCGCGGCGAGTTCCTGCTCGCCCTGCGCGTGAAGTAGCCTACTCCTTCACCCGCGCCAGCTTCTTGACGTCCGCAAGCCTGCGCAGCGCGCGCATGACGCGCGCGAGATGCTGCCGGTTCGCGACCTCGAGGACGAAATGCATCGTGGTGAACACGGCGCGGTCTTCACCCATGCTGATCGAGTCGATGTTCGAGCCCGCCTCCGCGATCTCGGAGGCGACTTTCGCGAGCACGCCACGCCGGTTCTCGACCGTGACCGCGACCGCGGCCTGGAACAGGCGCGAGGTGCGCGGATCCCAGTCCACGTCGATCCACTGCTCGGGCTCGTTGCGCCGCGAGCGCACGATGCTGGCGCAGTCGGAGGCGTGGACCACCAGGCCCTGGCCTTTCTTGATCGAGCCGACGATGGCGTCGCCGGGAATCGGGCGGCAGCAGGTGGCGAGCTGCACTGCCATGCCCTCGGTGCCGCGGATCGTGATGCTTGCGGCGATCGCTTCCTCGCGGGAGGGATCGGCGTGCTTCAGCAGGTGCCGGGCCACCACTGCCGGCAGCCGCTTGCCCAGACCGACATCGGCGAGCAGCTCCTCCCTCGAGCGCGCGCCCCCGTCGCGCACCACCCGCTCCCAGCTCGCGTCGTCCACCTCGGCGACCGAGCTCTTCAGCGTCTTGAGCGCCTGATCGAGCAGCCGCTCGCCCAAACCGGCGGATTCCTCGTACTGCATGGTCTTCAGGAAGTGCCGGATGTTCGAGCGCGCCTTCGCGGTGCGCACGTACTGCAGCCAGCCCGGATTGGGCTTGGCGTGGCTCGCAGTGATGATCTCGACGCGGTCGCCGTTGCGCAGCTCGGTCCTGAGCGGCACCAGCTCGCCGTTGACCTTCGCGGCGACGCACCGGTTTCCGATATCGGTGTGCACCGCGTAGGCGAAGTCCACCGCGGTCGCGCCGCGCGGCATCGGGAGGATCTTGCCTGCGGGCGTGAAGACGTAGACCTCGTCGGGAAACAGATCGACCTTCACATGCTCGAGGAACTCCTGCGGGTCGCCGGACTGGTGCTGGATCTCGAGCAGCGACTGCAGCCAGCGGTGCGTCTGCTTCTGCAGCTCGGAAAGCTTGTCGGTGTCGTCCTTGTAGAGCCAGTGCGAGGCGACGCCTGACTCGGCGAGCCGGTGCATCTGCTGGGTGCGGATCTGGACCTCCAGCGGGACGCCGTAGGGGCCAATGAGGTCGGTATGGATCGACTGGTAGCCGTTCGCCTTCGGGATGGCGATGTAGTCCTTGAACTTGCCGGGAATCGGCTTGTACAGCGCGTGCAGCGTGCCCAGCGCCAGGTAGCAGGAGGCCACATCCTTCACCACCACCCGGCAGCCGAAGATGTCGTGCACCTCGGAAAACGAGAGGCTCTTCTCGCTCATCTTGCGGTAGGTCGAGTAGACGTGCTTCTCCCGCCCGTGGACTGCGCCGGGGATGCGCGCATCCGCGAGCTGCTTCTTGATCGCCTCGAGAATGCGCCCGATCATCTCGCGCCGGTTGCCGCGCGCCGCCGCGGTGGCCTTGGCGAGCACCTTGTAGCGCAGCGGATACAGGTGGGTGAAGGCGAGCTCCTGGAGCTCGTGGTAGAGCGTGTTCAGCCCGAGCCGGTTGGCGATGGGCGCGTAGATCTCCATCGTTTCCCGGGCGACCCGCCTGCGTTTGGCAGGCGGGACGGCCCCTAACGTGCGCATGTTGTGCAGGCGGTCGGCGAGCTTGATCAGGATGACGCGAACGTCGCGCGCCATCGCGAGCAGCATCTTGCGGAAGTTCTCGGCCTGCGCGTCCTCGGCCGACTGGAACTCGATGCGGTCGAGCTTGGAGACGCCGTCGACGAGCTCCGCCACCGGCCTGCCGAAAGTGTCGGAGATCTCGTCCTTGGTGACCGAGGTGTCCTCGGTAACGTCGTGAAGCAGCGCGGCCATCAGGGTCTGCCCGTCGAGGTGCCAGTCGGCGAGGATCTTCGCCACCGCGAGCGGATGCGAGATGTAGGGGTCGCCCGAAGACCGGGTCTGGCCGGCGTGGGCCGCCTCGGAAAAGCGGTACGCCTCCGCCAGCCGAGCCACATCCTTCGCCTTCAGGTAGGCGAATCGGCCTGGATCAGGAAGCGCTACTGCCGCTGCCATGGGGCCAGATTACCTGACCCCGGCGGCTTTACAACCCGGGTCCCGAGGGCGGGGCGGCGTTGCGCTTGAGCACCTCGGTGCCGATCTTGCCGGTCGCGATCTCGCGCAGCGCGATGACCGTGAACTTGTCGCGGTTGGGCTCCACGAGCGGCGAGGCGCCGGCGCTGAGCTGGCGTGCGCGGTAGGTCGCCGCCAGCGTGAGCTGGAAGCGGTTGGGGATTCTCTTGAGGCAATCGTCGACGGTTATTCGTGCCATGGCTTTCCCAGGAGTCAGGTTTTGGCGCGCACCGCGGCTATCACGCTCGCCGCCTCGCGCCGCGCAGTTTCGAAGTCTTTGTTAATTATAGCGTATTGGAACTCGCCGGCGTGCGCCAACTCGTCCCGGGCGTTCTCCAGCCGGCGCCGGATGACGGCCTCCGAGTCCTGGCCGCGAGCGCGCATGCGCCGCTCGAGCTCCTCGATGGAGGGCGGCAGGATGAAGATGCCGACGCAGTCCGGGTAGTGGCGCCGCACCTGCCGCGCGCCCTGCCAGTCGATCTCCAGGATCAGATCGTCGCCGCGCTCGAGCGCCTCGGTGATCACGCGCTTCGAGGTGCCGTAGCGGTTGCCGTGCACTTCGGCGCTTTCCAGGAACTCGCCGCGCTCGCTCATGGCGCGGAACGTGTCGTCGTCGACGAAGTGGTATTCCCGTCCGTTCTGCTCGCCCGGGCGCGGCGCCCGCGTGGTGTAGGAGGTGGAGAGCTTCAGCCGCGGGTCGTCCTTCAGCAGCGCGCTGACGAGCGAGCTCTTGCCGGCCCCGGAGGGCGCTGCGATCACGAACAGCCGGCCCTTGTGCATTGCTACTCGATGTTCTGGACTTGCTCGCGCATCTGCTCGATCAGCAGCTTCAGCTCGAGCGCGCATTCCGAGATCTGCGCGCTCGCCGCCTTGGAGGCGAGCGTGTTCGCCTCGCGGTTGAGCTCCTGCGCGATGAAGTCGAGGCGCTTGCCCACGGCGCCGCCGCGCTCGCCGGCCGCGCCGAGCGTGCGGCCGACCTCGTCCAGGTGCGCGCGCAGCCGCGTCAGCTCCTCGTCGACGTCCGCCTTGGCGGCGAACAGCGCAAGCTCCGTTCGGATGCGCTCGTCGTCCGCGGTGCCGATCGCCTCCCTGAGACGCTCGGCGAGCTTCGCCTGGTAGGCGGCGAGCGACTGCGGCACCAGGGGGATCACCTCCTCCACGCGCCGGCGCATCGCCGCGACGCGCTCGCCGATCGCCGAGGCGAGCTTCGCACCCTCGCGCGTTCGCGCAGCGACCAGCTCATCGAGAGCGCGCGAGCAAAGGCGCTCGGCGAGCGAGCGCACCTCGCCTTCGTCGGCGGGCGTCTCGGCGATCACGCCCGGCCAGCGCAGCACGTCCGCGAGGCGCAGCGGAGCCGCCTCCGGGAACGAACGCGCCGCCTCGTGCGCCAGCGCGCGCAGCCGCGACAGGGCATCGGCGTCGAGCCGTTCGCCTCGCGCGGCTTCGGCGGCGTTGAAAAAGAGCCGGCAATCGACTTTGCCGCGCGCCAGGCGCGCGCCGATCATCTCGCGCAGCAGCGGCTCGAGCGCGCGCAACTCCTCGGCGACGCGCAGCTGCAGGTCGAGGAAGCGGCCGTTCACCGAGCGCAGCTCGATGCTCAGCGTGCCGCGCGGTGAGTCGGCGGAGGCCGCAGCATAGCCCGTCATGCTTCGTATCATCTATGACAAAATCATAGGATAGATGCCAGCGCAAGCCAACCGGCCGCTCGACGAGGGCAGCCCGCTAGAGAATTACCGCATCCTGCGCCTGCTGGCGTCCGGCGGATTCTCCTTCGTCTACCTCGCCCACGACGAAAACGAGATGCCGGTGGTGATCAAGGAGTATCTGCCCTCTACGCTGGCGCTGCGCACCCAGGGCGCGGTGGTGAGCCCGCCGGAAGCGGATCTCGGGACCTTCCGCTACGGCCTCAAGTGCTTCTTCGAGGAGGGGCGCGCGCTTGCGCGCCTTACGCATCCGAACGTCGTACGGGTGCTCAACTTCTTTCGCGCCAACGAGACCGTCTACCTGGTGATGCGCTACGAGCGCGGGCGCACCCTCCAGGAGCACATCCAGCAGCGCCGCGGGCCGGTGGAAGAGCCCTGGGTGCGCGCCACGTTCGCCCAGTTGTTGAACGGCCTGCGCGAGGTGCACTCGAACAAGCTGCTGCACCTGGACATCAAACCGGCCAACATCTTCGTGAGAAACGACGGCTCGCCGCTGCTGCTCGACTTCGGCGCCGCGCGCCAGACCCTCTCGGCCGAAAGCATGAAGCTGCCCCCGGCCTTCACCCCGGGCTTCGCCTCGCCCGAGCAGCAGGCGCGGCGCGAGCTGCTCGGGCCGTGGAGCGACATCTATTCGGTGGGGGCGACGCTGTATGCCTGCCTTGCCGCCGCCGTGCCGCAGCCGGCGATCGATCGCCTGGAGAGCGACGCCCTGGTGCCGGCGCGGCGCGCCTTTTCCGGCCGCTATTCGGCCGAGCTGCTCGACATCGTCGACTGGTGCCTGCGCCTGGACCACCTCGAGCGCCCGCAGAGCGTGTTCGCCCTGCAAAAGGCGCTCCTCGGGGAAAAGCCGCCGGCGAGGGGGCGCGCCCTGCCGCTGCTGGCGCCGCTCAGGAGCCTTCTTGCAAAACTGAAATGGACTCGAAGTGAAGTACGCGATCGTTCAGGATAGCCGGATCGGCGCGCGCCGCGTCAACCAGGACCGCGTCGGGCGCTGGGCGAGCCCGAGCGCGCTGCTGCTGTCGGTGGCCGACGGCATGGGGGGCCACCTGCACGGCGAGATCGCGGCGCAGCTCGCGATGGAGCTGCTCGAGGTCGCGTTCCAGCGCGAGGCGCAGCCCAAGCTCGCCTCGCCCGAGACCTTCCTGGTGCGCGCCCTGGGCGCGGCGCATGCCTCGATCCTGCGCGAGGCGCAGCGGCTGCGGCTCGCCGAGACGCCGCGCACCGTGATCACGGTCTGCGTGGTGCAGGACGGCCGGGCGTACTGGACGCACGTCGGCGACTGCCGCCTGTATGTCATCCGGCAGGGACGCATCCTGCGCCGCACGCGCGACCACACCCTGGTGCAGCAACTGGTGGACGAAGGGCGCATCCGGGAGGAGGCGGTCGCCACCCATCCGGACCGCAACCGCCTGCTGCAGTGCCTGGGCGGACTGCAAATGCCGCGTCCCGCCCCGATCGAGAGCCTGCGGCTCGCCAAGGACGACATCGTGCTGCTGTGCTCCGACGGCTTCTGGGGTCCGCTCACCCAGCGCCAGATGATCCACGCGCTTCTCGCGCGCGGGCTGGACGATGCGATCCCGGAGCTTGCCGCGCTCGCCGAGCATCGCGCCGGACCGGAATGCGATAATGTCACCGTGGTGGCGATGGCCTGGGGCGAGGAGGACACCGCCCCGGCCGACGCGCCGGACCTTCCCCCTCACGAGCTCCCGACCGACGTGCAGGACTTCACCGCGACCGACCTGGATTTCATGCGCATGTCGGACGAGGACATCGAGAAGGCCATCGCCGAGATCAAGGCGGCGCTCAAGAACAGCACGCCGCGATGAGGCCGAGCGGCAGGCGCTGCGACGAGCTGCGGCCGGTGCGCATCCAGCGCCGCTACACGCTGCACCCGGAAGGCTCGGTGCTGGTCGAGTTCGGCGACACCCGGGTGCTGTGCACCGCCTCGGTGGAGGAGCGCGTGCCGCCTTTCCTCAAGGACAAGGGCCGCGGCTGGGTGACGGCGGAATACGGCATGCTGCCGCGCGCCACCAATACGCGGGGCGATCGTGAAGCATCGCGCGGCCGGCAGTCGGGCCGCACGCAGGAGATCCAGCGGCTCATCGGCCGCGCGCTGCGCGCAGTGGTCGACCTGGAGGCGCTTGGCCCGCGCAGCGTGTTCATCGACTGCGATGTCCTGCAGGCCGACGGCGGCACGCGCACCGCGGCCATTACCGGAGCCTTCGTCGCGCTGCACGACGCGCTCGCCTGGCTGCGGGGGAAAAATCTCGTCGTCCGGGACCCGGTGCAGGACTTCGTCGCCGCGGTATCCGTCGGGATCTACGCGGGCGAGCCGGTGCTCGACCTCGACTACGCGGAGGACTCCGCCTGCGGCTGCGACATGAACGTGGTGATGACCGGATCGGGCCGGTACGTGGAGGTGCAGGGCACCGCGGAGGGCGCCACCTTCGCCCGCCGCGAGATGGATGCGCTCCTCGGCCTGGCCGAGAAGGGCATCGCCGAGCTGATCGGCCACCAGCGCCGCGTATTGGGTTTGTGAAGCGGGGCCTGTGAAGCTGGTTCTCGCTTCGGGTAATCCCGGCAAGCTGCGGGAGATCGCGGCGCTCGTCGCGCCGCTGTCGATCGAGCTTGTCCCCCAGTCCCGGCTCGGCATCGCAGAGGCCGAGGAGCCGCACGCCACCTTCCTGGAGAACGCGCTCGCCAAGGCGCGCCACGCGAGCCGTTCGGCGCGCCTGCCGGCGCTCGCCGACGATTCGGGGCTCTGCGTCGAGGCGCTCGGCGGCGAGCCGGGCGTGCACTCTGCCTACTACGCGGGACGCCAAGGCGGCCGCCAGGAGCGCGATGCCCAAAACAACGAGAAGCTTCTTTTGAACCTGAAGGAAGATCGCAGGGCCTACTATTACTGCGTCATGGTTCTGATGCGCCACCCCGAGGATCCGCGCCCGCTGGTCGCCGAGGGCCTCTGGCGCGGGGAGATCGCGCGCGCCCCGCGCGGCGCGAACGGCTTCGGCTATGACCCGCTTTTCCTCCTCCCCGCCCTCGGCAAGACCGCCGCCGAGCTCGAGCCGGCGGAGAAGAACCGCATCAGCCATCGCGGCGTCGCGCTCGCCGGGCTGATCGAGGGGCTCGGGGAATGGAAGTCATCCTAGAAAGACCGGACGCCGTACGGCTCGCGCTCCTCCCGCCCCTCGCGCTCTACATCCACATTCCGTGGTGCGTGCGCAAGTGCCCCTACTGCGACTTCAACTCGCACGAGCGCTCGGGCGCTTTGCCGGAGCGCGAATACGTCAAGCGCCTGATCGAGGACCTGGAGGAGCGCCTGCCTTCCGTATGGGGGCGGCGGCTCGCCAGCGTGTTCATCGGCGGCGGCACGCCGAGCCTGTTCTCGCCCGATTCGATCGATGCCCTGCTTTCGGCGCTGCGCGCGCGCCTGCCGCTCGAGCCCGGCGCCGAGGTGACCCTGGAAGCGAATCCCGGCACCGTCGAGGCGGGGCGCTTCCGGGGATTCAGGCAGGCGGGGGTGAACCGGATCTCGATCGGCGTGCAGAGCTTCGACGATCGCATGCTCGGCGCGCTCGGACGCATCCATTCGGCGTCGGAGGCGCGCCGCGCGATCGACGCTGCGGCTGCGGCTTTCGACAACCTGAACCTCGACCTGATGTACGGCCTGCCGGGGCAGGACGCCGCGATGGCGCGCGCCGACATCGAAACGGCGCTCGCCTTCGGCGTGCCGCATCTCTCGGCCTACCAGCTCACGCTCGAGCCGAACACTGTGTTCTGGAGCCGGCCGCCCGCGCTGCCGGAGCACGATCTGTGCGCCGACATGCAGCTCGCCGCCGAGGAGCTCCTCGGCGCCGCCGGCTACGAGCACTACGAGACCTCCGCTTTTGCGAAGCCCGGCCGGCGCTGCCGGCACAACCTCAACTACTGGGAGTTCGGCGATTACCTCGGCATCGGCGCCGGCGCGCACGGCAAGCTCAGCTTCCCCGACCGCGTCACGCGCCACGAGCGCGCGAAGCAGCCGGCCGAATACCTGAAGTCGCTTTCCGGCAAGGAAACCGACATCCCGGCCCGGGAGCTGCCCTTCGAGTTCATGCTGAACGCGCTGCGGCTGGTCGAAGGCTTCGACGTGGCGCTTTTCAGCGAGCGCACCGGCCTTCCCCTTGCCACCGTGGAAAAGCAGCTGGCGGACGCCGAGGCCCGGGGCCTCATCGAGCGCGACTGGAAGCGCATCCGGCCCACCGCGCGCGGGCGGCTGTTTCTCAACGAGCTGCTGGAGCTTTTCCTTCCAGCTCGCTGAGCAGAGTCCTGGCGGCACGCAGGTCCCCGGTGTCGAAGCCCTCTTTGAACCACTCGTATGCCGGAGAAAGCACGCGGTACGCCTCCTCGATGCGCTTTTGGCGCGCGCGCAAGCGCGCGAGGCTCATCGCGGCGCGCAACTCGAGGGACTTCTCGCCGCGGCTTCGGGCGATCTGCAACGCCTGCTCAAAGAGTCGCTGCGCGCCGGCGATCGCGCTGCCGTCGGATATCAGGATAAGCTCGCCTTCCAGCCGGACGATTTCTGCAGCGTAGAAGGCGTCCCTGTGCATGGCTCCAATCGAAGCCAGAATCTGCTGCCCGGTCTGCGGCTTGCCGATAGCGCCGCACAGCTCGGCAAGCACGCATAGATTGAAGACTTTGCGCCACGCGGTACCGCTGGCGGTTATTATCAGGCGCTCCATATCTTCGAGATCGTGCGCGCCCGCGCGCTCAGATCCGTATCTCATCGCCGCGAGCAGCATCGCGGGATCTCCCCAGCGCGGGATTCCATGGGCACGCGCGATCGCCAGTGACTGATCGGCGGCCTCCGCCGCGGCAATGCGATCCCCGCGCTGAAACTCTGTCCAGGCCACGAACCATAGCGCGAGCAGATGGGTCATGGGATGGCCAAGATCCTGCGCGTATCGCAGGGCGTTGCGGCAGCTTTCCAACGCACGATCCGGGAAGCCGAGGAGCCAGAGGTTGAGCCCGAGGTGCCAATGGCAGCAGGCGCCGGCGTCGTGCCCGCCGTAAACGAAGGCCTGCGTCGCGTGCTGTCCGGGGTCGTAGAGCGCAAGACCCTGCTCCATATGCGGCATTGCTTCCGAGGAGCGTCCCATGGCCGCAAGGGTTGCCCACATCGAGTGGTGGGCCTCGAGGGTCTTTCCGCTGTCGCCGTCATGGTGCGCCGCATTGAGCAGGCGCTGTGCCCCGCTGACGGCCTCCGGATACGTGCCGCGGGTGAAATGCACGAACCACAGGCCCCAGAGCACCGGGAAGCGGCGTGGGGCATCCTGCAGGTCATCGGCGAGCGCCATCGCGTCGCGATACGAAGTCTCGACTTCCTGTGCGGTCGCGCCTTTGGTCGCGATCAGTGCGGGTCCCAGGCCGATGCGGATATCGAGCTCGTCGATGCGCGTCTGCCGTGAGGGGGGCAGCTCGCCGATCACGCTCAGCGCCTGCTCGAAGTACTGCACCGCCTCGCGATTGGCCGAGCGCGAGGCGGCTCTCTCGCCTGCCTGGCGCAGATAGCGCACGGCTTTCTCGGCCAATGCGCCGTGCAGCGCATGATGCGCCAGCAACTCGATCTGCTCCGCGAGCCTGTCGTGATAAAGCCGTTCGATCGCCTCGACGATCGTGGCGTGAAGCGCGCGTTTGCGCTCCTGGAGCACGCTGCCGTAGGCCACGTCGTGTGTCAGCGCGTGCTTGAAGGCGTACTCGAGCTCGGGGAAGAGGCGCGACTCGTAGACGAACTCGGAGGCCTGCAACCGAGCCAGCCCGCCGCGCAGTCCGGCCTCCGGCAGGCCGGCGACCCCCTGCAGGAGGGCAAACGGCACATCCGTGCCGATGACGGCGGCCGCCTGCAGGAGCTGCTTGTCTTCGGGGTCGAGGCGATCGATCCGCGCGGCGAGAATCGCCTGAACCGTGGCCGGGACGCTGGTCGGGGCGAGGTCGCGGGCCAGGCGATACGCTCCCCGCGCACCGGCGAGCGCGCCGGTTTCCACCAGCGTTCGCACGCATTCCTCGAGGAACAGCGGGTTGCCCTGCGTGCGCTCGATGAGTAATGGCTTGAGCAAGGCGACGCTCGGGTCCTCTCCGAGCAGACCGAGAAGCAGGTCGTGCGCGCTCTGAGGCGGCAGGGGGTCGATGCGCAGCTGCCGGTAGCAGCTCTTGGCGCCCCAGTCATGCCGGTATTCGGGGCGGTAGTTCACGGCGAGCAGCACCGCAGCAGCCGGAAGGCTTTCCAGCAGGCCGTCGAGGAACGCCTGGGTCTCGCCGTCGATCCAGTGCAGGTCTTCGAACACCAGAAGCAGCGGCTGCACCTGGCTTTCGCGCAGCAGGATGCGCTTGGCGGCGGCAAGCGTCAGCCGCCTGCGCTCCGCCGGATCGACGCGCAGGAACGCGCTGTCCTCCGGCAGCGCATCGAGCAGCCACAGCGCCGGGGCAACGGCATCCTGCAAGGACTCGTCCAGCGCGAGAAGATTGCCGGTCACCTTCGCGCGCACCGCCCGGATGTCGTCGCGCGACTCGATCTTGAAGTAGGCGCGGAACAGATCGGCCAGCGGCAGATACGGCGTCGCCTTGCCGTAGGACACGGAGCCGCTCTCGATCGTGAGCCAGCCGTGGGCATGGTGCGAGTGGATGAATTCGTAATACAGGCGCGACTTGCCGACTCCCGGTTCGCCCACGACCGCTACGACCTGTCCCCGCCCGCCGCGCGCCTGTTCGGCAGCGGCGCGCAGCTGCGCCATCTCGCTGTCGCGGCCCACGAACCGCGTCAGGCCGCGCGCGCGAGCCGCCTGCAGGCGGCTGCGCACGCCGCTTGCGCCGAGCAGCTCGAACACCTCGACCGGATCTGCGATTCCCTTTACCGGAACCGGACCCAGGGGCTTCACTTCGACATAGCCCTCGGCAAGCGCGAGCGTGGCGGCGGAGAGGCGCACGGTGCCGGGCGCGGCAAGCTGCTCCATGCGAGCGGCGAGGTGCGTGGTCTGCCCGACTGCGGTGTAGTCCATGCGCAGATCGTTGCCGATCGAACGCACGACCACTTCGCCGGAATTAAGGCCCACCCGGATGCGCAGCTCGACGCCGTGCAGGCGCCGCGCCTCCTCGCCGTAGCGCCGGATCGCCTCCTGCATGCGCAGCGCCGCGAAGCAGGCGCGCACCGCATGGTCTTCATGCGCGAGCGGCGCGCCGAAAAGCGCCATGATGCCGTCGCCCATGACCTGGTTGACGGTGCCTTCGTAGTGGTGCACCGCTTCCATCATGCATTCGAGCACAGGGTCGAGCAGCTTGCGCGCCTCCTCGGGGTCGCGCTCGGCCAGCAACTCCATCGAGCTCTTCAGGTCGGCAAACAACACCGTGACCTGCTTGCGCTCGCCTTCGATCGAGGCGCCCAGGATTCTCTCGGCGAGATGCTTCGGCGGGGCATAGGCGCCGGGCGACGCAAAGCGCGCCTGAGGCGCGCCGGGAGTGACGGGACGGCCGCACTGACCGCAAAACTTGGCGTTCCCTGGAAGGTCCGCGCCGCAGCCGCCACAGCGCAGCGTCAGGGCGGCCCCGCACTCGGCGCAGTACTTCGACTCCGGGGGATTCTCCTGCCGGCACTGCGGGCAGCGCATAGCGGTTCCTCGACCGGCCGGTAAGATTACCCGGCTTCAGTCCCTTTTACGACGGAAGAAGAGATCGCGGATAGGGTGCCCGAGGCGCCGGCCGCGGGACTCGAACTTGGTGGCGGGCCGCTCGACCATGCCGGCCGCTGCCGGCTCGAAGGCCGGGTTTCCGGCAAACACCGCGGCGATCTGGTCGGCGTAGTCCGGCCAGTCGGTTGCCGCGTGCAGCAGGCCGCCGGGCGCGAGCTTGCGCGCCGCGAGCGCCGCGAACGGCGGCTGCACCAGGCGGCGCTTGTGGTGTCGCTTCTTCGGCCAGGGGTCGGGGAAGAAGAGGTGGATCGCGGCGAGCCCGCCGTCGGCGACCATGTGCTCCAGCACCTCGACCGCGTCGTGGCGGATGACGCGCAGGTTGAGGATCTTTTGCGCCTCGATCCTGTTCAGCAGGCTGCCTACGCCCGGGCCGTGGACTTCGACCGCGACGAAGTCGAATTCCGGGTGCGCCTTCGCGATCTCGGCGGTGGTCTCGCCCATCCCCGAGCCGATTTCCAGGACCAGGGGAGCGCCTCGGGCTGAAACGATCTTCTCCTCGGAGAAGAGTAGGCCGTGCTTGGGGAGAAGCGCCTCGAGAGCCCGGCTCTGGGCCGAGGTGGTGCGGCCCTGGCGCAGGACGTAGCTGCGGATGGGCCGGCTCAAGCAGCCTTCGGGGAGATCGTTCCTTCGGCGGGCGAGCTCGGCGTCGCCGCGTAAAGCTTCTTCGGCATGCGGCCGGCGAGGAAGGCCTCGCGCCCGGCCTCGACCGCCTTCTTCATGGCTGCCGCCATCATGACCGGGTCGCGCGCGGCGGCGATCGCCGTGTTCATCAGCACGCCGTCGCAGCCGAGCTCCATCGCGATCGAGGCATCAGAGGCAGTGCCCACGCCGGCATCGACCAGCACCGGCACTTTCACTTTCTCGATCACGAGCTGAAGGTTCCAGGGATTCAGGATCCCCATGCCGGAGCCGATGAGAGAGGCGAGCGGCATCACCGCCACGCATCCGATCGCCTCCAGCAGCTGTGCCTGGATCGGGTCGTCGGAGCAGTACACCATTACCTTGAAGCCTTCCTTCACCAGCTGCTCGGCCGCCTTCAGGGTCTCCGGCATGTTGGGGTAGAGCGTGTGCGGGTCTCCGAGCACCTCGAGCTTCACGAGGTCGTGGCCGTCGAGCAGCTCGCGCGCAAGACGCAGCGTGCGCACCGCGTCGGCCGCGCTGTAGCAGCCCGCGGTGTTCGGCAGGTAAGTGAACTTCGAGGGCGGAAGCGCGTCGAGCAGGCTCGGCTCGCCGCGCGTCTGGCCGATGTTGGTGCGGCGGATCGCCACCGTGACGATCTGCGCGCCGGAGGCCTCGACCGCGGCCCGGGTCTGCGCGAAGTCGCGATACTTGCCGGTGCCGACGAGCAGGCGCGAGGTGTAGCTCCTGCCCGCGATGACGAGCGGATTGCTCATGGTGCCTCGCCTAGCCGCCGCCCACCGCGACCACGATCTCGAGCCGGTCGCCGTCGCCGAGCACGGTGCTTTCATGCGCGCTGCGCGGCACGATCTCGCCGTTTCGCTCGACCGCGATCTTCCTGCCGGAGAGCGACATGCGCTCGACCAGCGCGCTCACGGGAAGCGGCTGCTCGAAACGCTGCGCGGCGCCGTTCACGGTAACCTGAATCATATGAGCCAATAATACAATCTCCGCCTCACCAAGGGACCGCTGGATGATTCGAATTTGCGGGCTTTGCATGCACTACACGACGGGCGCAGGGCGAGTCGACGTGCTCAAGGACGTCGACCTCGACGTGGCGCCGGGCGAGCGCGTGGCGATCGCCGGCCCTTCGGGCTCGGGAAAGACCACGCTGCTGCTGTTGCTGGCCGGACTCGAGCGGCCGAGCGCCGGATCGGTGGCGCTGGAAGGCATGGCGCTCGAGCGCCTGGGCCCGGACGCCCTCGCCGATCTGCGCCGCGAGCGCGTCGGCTTCGTGTTCCAGGGGTTTCACCTGGTTCCGAGCCTGAGCGCGCTCGACAACGTGGCGCTTCCGCTGGAGATCGCCGGCCGGCGCGACGCCCGGGAAAAGGCGCGCGCGCTGCTCGGCAAGGTGGGCCTTGCCCATCGCCTCGGCCACTTGCCGGCGCAGCTCTCGGGCGGTGAGCAGCAGCGCGTCGCGATAGCGCGCGCGCTGGTGCATTCTCCGCGGCTGCTTCTCGCCGACGAGCCTACGGGGAACCTGGATGACCATACCGGAGCGGCGGTCAGCGGGCTGCTGTTCGATCTGAACGCCGAAGCCGGAACGACGCTGGTCCTGGTGACCCATAATCTCGAGATGGCGGAACGCTGCGACCGCGTGATGCGCCTGCACGAGGGCGAGCTGAGCGAGCTCGCGCCGCCGCTTCGGGCGTCATGAGGTTCCTGCTGCGCTTTGCGTGGCGCGATCTGCGCTCGGGGAGCCGCTCGTTGTGGGTCTTCAGCGGCTGCCTCATGCTGGGGGTGGCGCTCGTCGCGGCGGGCGGCGGCCTGTTCCGCCAGGTTGCGGGCGGGCTGCTCGCCGAGAGCCGGGCGCTGTTCGGCGGCGACCTGGAAGTGCGCAGCGGCGAGCCGCTGCGGCCGGCGGAGCTGTCGTGGATGCGCGCGCGCGGCGAGGTGTCGCTCCTCATGGAGTTCCGCACCATGCTGCGCACCTCCAGCGGGCAAACGCACCTGGTCGAGCTGCAGAGCTTCGACGAGCGCTATCCGCTCTACGGCGAAGTGAGCCTGCGGCCGGCCTCCTCGCTGCGGGAGGCGCTTGCGCTGCGCGACGGCAGTTGGGGCGTGGCGCTCGATCCGGTGCTCGCGCAGCGCCTGGGGCTCGCGCCCGGCGATTCGGTGCAGCTCGGCGCGCTGACCGCAGCCGTGCGCGCGCGCATCGAGCGGCAGCCCGATCGAAGCCTGCGCGCCGACTGGGCCGGCTTGCCGGTATTGATCGCAGGCGAGGCGCTGCCCGCCACGCAACTGGTCCAGCCGGCGAGCCGGATCTCGTACCGCTATCGCGTGAAGACGGCCGAGGAGCCCGGCGCATGGCGCTCGGCGTTCGCGGCCGCCTTTCCGGACGCGGATTGGGAGGTCCGTACTTTCGCCGAGCGCAGCGAGCGACTGGCGCGCGCCCTGCGGCAGATCGGCTCGGGTCTGCTGCTGATCGGATTCAGCGCGCTGTTCATCGGCGGCCTGGGCGTCTTCAACAGCGTGCACGCCTATCTGCAAGGCAAGCTCGGCACGCTCGCGACGCTGCGCACGCTCGGGTTGCGCGATCGCCGGCTCGCGGCGACCTACGTGTGCCAGATCCTGATCCTGGCCGGCGGCGCGAGCCTCGCCGGCGCGCTGCTTGGCGGCGCCCTCGCGATCGCCGGGGCGGCGCTCGCCGCCGAGCGCCTTCCGCTTGCGCCCGCGCTGGCGCGGCTCGCGGCGCCGCTTGCGCTCGCCTGGCTTTTCGGCGTGCTTACGGCGCTTGCCTTCGCTCTTCCGGCGCTCGGCCGGGCGGTTTCGGCGCCTCCGGCCATGCTGTTTCGCGGGCTGGCCGCCGCGGGGCTGCGTACCCCGGCGGCCTACTGGGGATGGGCAGCGGTTTGCGGCGTCGTTGTCGTCGGGCTGGTGCTGACTTCGATCCCCGATGCCCGCTTCGGGATCGGCTTCATCCTGGCGTGCGCGTTGCTCCTCGCGCTGCTCGAGGGGCTCGTGCGCGCGCTGCGTACGTCGAGCCGCGCGCTGCGCGATCATCCGCTGCTTGCCGGGCGCTTCGCGCTGCGCCTCGCGCTCGCCAATCTGAACCGGCCCGGCTCGCCGCTGCGCCCGGCGCTGCTTTCGCTGGGCTCGGCGCTGACGCTGCTCGTGGCCTCGACGCTGGTGGTCGCGGCGCTGTTGCGCATGCTGAACGAGACCGTGCCGGAGCGCGCGCCCGCGCTGGTGTTCTACGACGTGGCGCCGGCGCAGCTCGACGAGTTTCGCAAGCTGGTCGGAGGCTCTCCAAGCCTCGAGCGGCTCGATCTCGCCCCCCTGGTGCTGGGGCGCCTGGTCCAGGTCAACGCCGAGTCCCTGCGCGAGAGCGCCGACGTGGAGCGCGCGCTCGAGTCGCGCGACGAGCACAAGCTGAGCTATCGCCTCGGCAACTTCGACAACGTGGTGCTGACGCGGGGTCGCTGGTGGCCGGACGAGTATCGCGGGTCGCCGCTCGTGGCGATGGAGGACCGCGAGGCCGACCAGCTCGGGCTGAAGGTGGGCGACCGCCTGCGATTCGAGATCCTCGGGGAGCCGCTGGAAGCGCAGCTGGTGGCGATCTATGCGCAGCGGCGCTTCGAGGCGCGCTTCTGGCTCGAGGGCATCTTCTCCGACGGCGCGCTCGACCCGTTCATCTCGCGCTACGTGGGAGCGGCGTATCTGGATCCGGGGGAGGCCATCGCCGCGCAAAACCGCATCGCCACGGCCGCGCCGGCCATAGTCACCGTGCGCACCGAAGGCATCCTGGCCGAGGCGCGCGCCCTGCTGGCGCGAGCGGGCTCGGGGCTCGCGGTGATCGCCGCGGTGACGCTCGCGGCGAGCCTGCTGGTGCTGGCGAGCGTGGTGGCGAGCAGCCGCGCACGACAGGTCTACGACGCGAGCGTGCTGCACACGCTGGGAGCGCGCCTGGCAGTGATCCGGCGCAGCCTGCAGCTCGAGTATGCGCTGCTCGCCCTGGTCACTTCGCTGTTCGCGGTCGCCGCCGGCACCGCGCTGGCCGGCTTCGTGATGCACTACCGCCTGCAGCTCGAAACCGGCGATACGTGGTGGCTCGGCGCGGCGACGGCGCTCGTCATCAGCAGCAGCAGTCTTGGGCTGGGGGCAGGCTACGTGCTGCGCCGCCTGCGGCTCGCGCCTGCCCAGCTGCTTCGCGACGGCGGATGAAGCGCGGTGGCCTGCGCTACCAGGTGTAGTCCACCCCGAGCAGCAGCACCTTGTCGGTGCTCCCGCGCGGTGGCGGCGGCGAGCGTTCCCAGTCGACGTTGACCTGCGCGGTGGCGTTGAGCCTCGCCACCAGCGGCACGCGCACGCCGGTCTTCGAGCGCAGCGTCACCACGTCGCTGTCCTCGAGATTCCAGAACCCCTCCTGCTCGTGGAACAGCTCGAGCTTCGGCCCCCAGGGCGCGGTGTCGAGCCGCACGCCCCAGCCGGCCGCCGGATAGCGGTCGTTCTCCGCGCCGATCCGGTCGACCGCGACGTAGTCCAGGCCGGCGCGCAGCGAGAGCCGGATCCGCTCGCTGTCGAAGACCTGCACGCCGTAGCCGGCGCCCAGCGTGCCGCGCTGCTCGATGCTCTTCGCCTCGTCGTGCTCCAGCGAGGCGCGGCCGTAGA